>CAZRIL010000169.1:0-10406 GCA_964600115.1 uncultured Chthoniobacter sp.
GGTTCCGCATCGGCGATCTCGTCAAGGGAACGATCAGCAAGCTCACCAACTTCGGCGCATTCGTCCAGCTCCAGGACGACATCGACGGCCTCGTCCACATCTCGCAAATCAGCGAAGACCGGATTGAGAAGGTCAAGGATGTCCTCAAGGTCGGACAGGAAGTCGAGGCCCGCGTCATCAAGGTCGACAAGGCGGAACGCCGCATCGGTCTCTCGATCAAGGCTGCCAACTACGGCGAGGAAGCTCTCCGCAAGGAAGCCGAAGCCTTCGACACCCTCCGCCCCGGCGAAGACATGGTCGGACTCGACCAGGCCTTCCAGTTTGCCGAAGAGGAATACCGTCCCGGCGAAGCCAAAAAGAAGTAATCCAACTTCCATTCAACAAGAGAGCCGCGTGCCGCATGGCCCGCGGCTCTTTTTTTGGGCTTTAGAGCTCGAAATCAGCGTTTCCTGTAGCGGAACACGGAACGTGTTTCGTAACCGCCGGTTTCGGGCCTGCCCGACCACCGGGGAGGAAATCGGTCTCTCAGATTCCGGAAAGAACCGCCTTTCAGAGCTTGGCGGCCAAAAGGTGCGGGCGCTCTTGGTGCAGAGTGACAAGCAGTTCGCCAAAGAGCGTGTTGGCCCAGGCGAACCAGGAACGGGTGAAGCGTGCGGCGTCATCTCCGCGGAAGGATTCGTGCATGAAGCCGGTGCCGGCGTGCGTGGCCTTGAGATCGCGCAGACAGTGGAGAATTTCCTCGTCGCCGGTAGCGGTGAGCGCCTGCATGATGAGAGCCATCGGCCAGATCGTCCCGGGGCCGGTGTGTGGCCCGCCAATGCCGGATGCGACTTTGCCGGCGACATATTGGGGGTTGTCCGTGCTGAGCAGAAATGCCCGCGTGCGCAGGTAGCGGGGATCGTCCTTGGCGCAAAAGCCCAGGTAAGGAAGGGAGATGAGCGATGGAATATTTGCATCATCCATCAGGTTCGCTCCGCCAGAACCGTCCACTTCGTAAGCCCAGATTTCTCCGTGTCGGGGATGCTGGACGAGGGCGTTCTTTTCAAGGGCATGACTGATATCGCTTGAGAGCGCCCGGGCCTCTGCGGCGAGGCTGGCGCAGGACAGCAGGTCAAGCAGTGGGGCAATGTCGCGCAGGGCGACAGACATCATCGCATTCGCCGGAACGAGGAAGGGAAACGTCACCATATCGTCCGAAGGACGGAATCCGCAGCGGATCAGGCCGCAATTTTTTGAGGGGAGGCCCCGACCTCCGCATGGGAGGGACTCGTGAGGAGCCCCGTCGCGTTCGAATGAATACGGCGAAATCGCGGAGCCTTGGTCGTTGGTTGCAGCCTGCTCGACGCGAAGGAGCGCAAACACGGAGGCGACTGCCCGCTGCCACTCAACTTCGAATGGAGTGACGTCTCCGGTTACGTTCCAGTAGCCGTGGGACAGCCGCAGGAAATAGGCGGGGCTGTCGAGTTCCCATTTGCGCTCGTGAACCCCCGGGAGCATGACCGTGACATCGGCCTTCCAATGGCCGAACACAGGGTCGCGGTAGAAGGCATTGGCATAGGGATCGAGCAGCAAGCCGCTTGCCTGGCGATGGATAACTCCCGCAATCAACCGGCGCATCGCCCCATCCGTGCGGGCGAGAGCAAGGTAGGGCCAGACCTGCGCTGCGGAGTCGCGGAGCCACATCGCAGCAATGTCTCCGGTGATCACGTAGGTGTCCGGGCGGCCATCGGCACCAGTGCGGTGGTCGATGGTCGTGTCGAGCGTATTGGGCAGGCAGTTCTCGAAGAGCCAAGCCAGCTCGGGATCGGCGATGGTGCCGGAAACCTCGGCGATCAAAGCTTCGACAGATGCGTTTTGGATACAGCGTTTCCCGGCAGCGGGGCGTTTGGAGACGAAGGAGGGTGGCATTCGGGAAATTGGCAGCGCGTACGGGATTCGAACCCGTGCACCAGCCTTGAGAGGGCTGTGTCCTAACCCCTAGACGAACGCGCCAGCGTGAAGGTTGATATTATCACTTGGCGGTCGGCTGGCAAGGGTGGAAAGTAGGGATATGAATCTCTATGTCAAAACCTGGTGCCCATGGTGCATTGACGCCGTGGATTGGCTGAGAAAGCGGGGGTTTGAGTTCACTCAGATCGATGTGCTTGCGGATGCTCCTGCCTTTGAGCATATGCGGAAAATCTCCTCCCAGTCCCTGACCCCGACACTCGAGATGCCGGATGGTGCGGTGCTTGCGGATTTCGACGTGCGCCAGCTTGAGCGATTTCTGCAGGAGAGGAAGGCTGGATGATCTTCGAGGTGCTGATGGTGCTGGGAGCCGGCGTTTTCTCCGCCGCCCTGCGGTCGTTCCGACATCCGGCTTTGTTCCGCGCGGGGACCCTTGGTTTTGTGGCGACATCCTTTCTTGCGGGATGGCTGATCGGAGGCAACATCTGGACCGGCGTGTGCTTTGCTTCCACCTGGTTCCTGCTTCCCTGGCTGGAAATCCTGACGCGGGTTCGCAAATTGAGACTGCCGCTTGATCGCCATTTGGAATCCTGCGCGCCTCCATCCAGGGCGGCGTTTCCCACATTTCCGGACCTCACGGAGGAAATGGAATCCGGGGGATTCGAATATGTCGAGGACGCGGGCTGGAGCCACGGGGAGACACGTCAGTTTTTCCGGCTCTTCCGGAGCGCTGACAGGACAACCGCGGGGGCAATCTGCCTGGTCGAACAATCGGAATTCGCGTTCTATTACGTCGCCCTGCGCTCCCGCGCGCTCGATGGCCGGGTTCTGGTCACATGGAACTATCCGTTTTCCTACGGATTGCACCAGGAGCCAAATACGATACTGAATCGTGCGCCCGGGGAGCATTCGGTTGTCGAGATGATCCGGCGGCACCGGATATTTTTAGAACAGGAAGCCCGGGCCGGAGTGACACCGATCGGGGACGATGCGCTGCGGCGCGACCTTCAGGGAGATCTGCGCGGCCAGCTCGATCACAACCTGGCCTGCGGGATACTGAAAAAGGCGGAAGATTCCACGATCTGCTACACAGTTCGCGGAATGTTTTTCTTGTGGTTTCAGTTCCTGCGGGATTTTGTTCGGTTCTCATGAATATTGCAAAAGCGATCGACCACACCCTTCTCAAGCCGGACGCCACGCGGGCGAATATTCTCAACCTCTGTGCAGAGGCGCGGGAATTCGGATTTTACAGTGTCTGTGTGAACAGTTCCTGGGTGAGTGTTGCGGTCGAGGCCCTGAAGGGTTCCGGAGTTCTGGTTGCTGCGGTCACCGGCTTTCCCCTGGGGGCGATGGACAGCAAAGCAAAGGCCTTCGAAACGCGGCGCGCCGTGGAATGCGGCGCGGGCGAGATCGATACGGTCCTGTCGGTGGGCCGCCTCAAGTCCGGAGAGAATGAGGAAGTCCTGAGCGATCTTCGCGGGGTGGTGGAAGCTGCCGGGGCCGCGAAGGTGAAGGTTATCTTTGAAACCTGTCTTCTGACAGACGGGGAGAAACTGACGGCCTGCCGGCTCTCCTGCGAAGCGGGCGCCGCCTTTGTCAAGACATCGACGGGCTTCAGTTCCGGAGGAGCCACGATCGCGGACGTGAAGCTCATGGCAGCAGCTGTCCATGGGAAATGCCTGGTGAAGGCTTCCGGGGGGATCCGGAACGCGGAAGCCGCCCTTGCCATGCTGGAAGCCGGTGCCTCGCGCCTGGGCACATCCAACGGGATCGCGATTGTTCAGGGCACAAGCGCCGGGCAGGGGTATTAAGCGAAGATTGCCGGCCTCTCAGCTTTTCAGCGCGCGATCCAGGAGGAATTTTCCGATGGCCCGCGAGGCCGATGGTTTCTGCATGGCCCCGAGATTTTTCCTCCACGCCTGCCAGACATTCCCGCCATTCGCAAATGCCCCCGCCACACGGTGGAGGACGTATTCGGGCGAGCCTGCTGCGAGGGCGCCGATTCCCATCTGCTCGATAAAGGCAATGTTGCCTTCCTCCTGACCGGGGACAATGTGGCTGACAAGAAACGGGATTTGAGCGGCGATCGCCTCCTGCACGGTGGCCCCACCGGCCTTGCCGATGAAAAGATGATGCGAGCTCATCAGCTCCGGCATTTGATCCGTCCAGCCGGTCAGCGATCCCTGCTTCGGCATGTTGGCGGCCGCAATGGCATCGTAGGTGGCTTTGCGCCGGCCGGTGACAACATCCACGCTCACATTATTCAGCGAGCCAAGGAGCTGGAGCGTGGAGATCGCCCGGGCGGACGTGCCGCCCGGAAAAAAGAGAACTTTCCACGGCTGGGATGCGGCCACGGGTTTGAGATTTTCAAATTTGAGCCCCACCGGGAATCCCAGCACATGGATCTTCTGCTCGGGTACACCGTCGCCCCTTAGAACATCCGCCGTATGTTCGTCGGCAACAATCGAGCCATCGCACGGGCAGCGATACCATGCCGAATTGATCTGGGTGGAGTCCGTGATCACCGTGAAAAACGGAATTTTCATCGCGGGGTTGCTCTTCCGGATTTTGGCATTCAGGAACGAGAAGACCGGATAAGTCGAAGCGATCACGTGCGGGCGGAACTCCTGAACCAGCGACCGCACGGCGGTGGTCAGCTCGGCCAGCATCGGGCCCATTCCTTCCACAACCCCCCGGCGGCTGAGCAGTTCGAAAACTACCTTCCACGCCCTCGGATAGCGGTTGATGGCCATGGTATACCCGCTCTGCACCAGGCGGTTGACGATCGGATTGGTGCGCGTATACGGGTCCGCGACCAGAACCTCTGCCCCTTCCAGACAATCGGCCAGGATCGCATCCCGGATATTCCGGGCCGCAGTATTGTGGCCTTCCCCCATGCTGGCGGTGAGGAGGAGCACTCTCGTCTTCTTTGTGGTATGGGAACTCAAGCTGATGCGCGATTTTGCACGAACCCGGCGCATAATCAAGATTTCGGAAGCCGGGCATCCACATCCGGGCAAAGGAATTACTGGCATCCGGACATTTCCCGGTGTATCCAAAGTCCATGATGCATCCACTTATTGCCTTTTCGATGCCCGGCGGACCTGAGCTGATTTTCATTCTGATTATCGTCCTTTTGCTTTTCGGGGCAAAAAAATTGCCGGAGCTCGCGAGAGGGATCGGCCAGAGCCTGGGTGAGTTCAAAAAAGCGCGCGAGGAATTTGAACGCGAGGTTCATAAATCCGCCGCGGAAGTTGAGATCAAGGGAGCACCTGCGAAAGAGCCGTTTCTCAAGCCTGCTGCTGATTCTCTGGAACCCGCCGCCAAGGAGCCGCCGAAAACCGCTTGAGTCGCGGATGACCGTTCCCGCTTGAAACGGCACCATTTCTGGATCGTCCCGGTCACGCTGGGTTTGCTCACCGGGCAGCTGTTTGCGCGCGATGTCGTCGTGGCCTCCTACAACGTCAAAAATTACCTGCGAATGGAACGCCGTGTTGGCGAAACAACCATCCCGGATGCCACCAAACCGGAGGAGGAAATCGCCGCGGTCATTGAAGTGATCAAGGAAATCAATCCGGACATCCTGGGGATTGTGGAGATGGGGGATGAGAAGGCTTTGGACGATTTTCAATCGAGGCTGAAGGCTGCAGGACTCGATTATCCCGGCCGTGAATGGGTGAGGGGAGCCGATGCGGAAAGGCACCTTGCTTTGCTGAGCCGCTTCCCGATTGTCGGGCGGAACTCGAAGGACGATGTGACCTTTGAGATGAATGGCTCCCGGGTGCGCGTCGGCCGCGGAATACTGGATGTCACAGTCAAGCTGTCAGAAGACTATTCTCTCCGCCTGGTGGGGGCGCATCTGAAATCCCGCCGGGAGATTCCGGAGTTCGATCAGGCGGCGATGCGGGCGAAGGAGGCCAGGTGTCTTCGCGAGCATCTCAACGGGATTCTGAAGGCGAATCCGGCCTCGAATCTCATGCTTTTCGGAGATTTGAATGACACGAAAAATGAGTATCCGATCAAAGAGCTGACGGGGCAGCTCAAGGATCCCTTCCGGATGAGGGACCTTCTGCTCTCAGACCGTAGTGGATATCGCTGGACACACTACTGGCCGGCTGCCGATACGTACTCCCGCATTGATTACATGCTTGTCAGCAGGAGCCTCTGGCCGGATATCAACATGCGTCGCAGCGGGATCAGCAACTCCAAGATCTGGCAAAAGGCCAGCGACCACCGCGCGATCTTCAGCACCATCACCGTCCCGAAATCATGAGAATACGAATACTGGCAACCCTTCTGTTTATCGCCGCTCCCGCATTCGCGGCACCGGATTCCGATTGGGCCGCAATTATCGCGATGGACGCGGGACCATCAAAAAAGCCGGCAACCCGCGAGGAGGCCCAGATCCTGGCCAGAACCCATCTCGCCAAACAGAAAAAGCTGATCGGGACATTTCTTGCCCAGTATCCCTCGGATCCGAGGGCCTTCGATGCGCGCCTCCGCCTGGCAGCCATCCTCGCGGCAACGGGAAAGATGGACAATATCCAGCAGCAGATCGACGAGGCGATGAGCATTCTCGGAGCCTTGGAGAAGTCCCCCGGCGCGCCGGTTGAGAAGCGGGCCGATGCGGGATTCCGCAGAACGTCGCTCTATCTCCAAGGCATGATCGGGAGAGAACTCCAGATGCGCGATGCGATCGTTTCCACCGCACGGAACTTTGTTGCGAAATATCCGGGAGACAGGCGGGGCCCCCGCCTTCTGGTCGAGGCCGCCACGGTTTGCGACAACGATCCGGATCTCAAACGTAAGCTCCTGAACGAAGCAAAAGCCCTTTCGAGCGAGGAGGCGCTGAACTACCGGATTGCGGACGATCTCGTCCGCCTCAACATGCTCGGCAAGCCATTCCAATTGAAGTTTTCGACGGTTCAGGGAGGCACGTTTGACACGGCCGCACAGAAAGGGAAGGTCGTGGTCATTGTCTTCTGGTCCGCCGAGTCCCCTCACAGCCTCATCTGGCTCCAGACCTTCCGGGCTGCGATCGCTAAATTTCCCCAGACAGATCTGCGGATTGCCACCATCAGCCTCGATAGCAGCCTCAAAGCGCTCACCCAGAGGCTCAAGGAGTTTCAGATCGAGAGCTGGCCGACCAACTTTGATGGAAAAGGCTGGGAGAACGCCATCGCCCGTCCGCTGGGCATCAACGCCCTTGCAACTGTCTTCATCCTGGACAAGTCGGGTGTCCTGCGGGCTCTGAACGCGAGGGACAACTACGGGACATGGATCACAGAGCTGCTGAAGGGATGACCTAGCGCGAAATCTCGAGCATCCGGCGCACGGAGCGTTCCGCCTTTACCCGGATCTCTTCCGGGATGAGGATCTCGGGTTTTAGTGTCGCCAGGCAATCGCGCAGCTTTTCCAGAGTGTTCAACTTCATGTAGCGGCAGTCGCCGCAGGAGCACAGCTCGGTGGGGCCGGGAACAAAAATCTTGGTCGGCACCTCACGCCGGAGGCGGTGAAGCATTCCGCTTTCCGTGACGATAATGAACTCTTTAGCCGGGCTGCTGCGGCAGTAGCCGATCATTTTTTCCGTGGAGCAAACCTCATCAGCCAGCAGCCTAACCGCATGTGTGCACTCCGGGTGAGCGACCACTTTGGCTTCCGGGTATTGTTCCCGGATCCTGTTGATGCTGTCCCTGGTGAACTCGACATGCACATAGCAGTTGCCCCGCCAGAGATCCATCGGGCGCCCTGTCTGCTCCATCACCCAGGAACCAAGGTTCTGGTCGGGCACAAAGAGGATGTTCCGTCCGGTCGGAGTGGACTCCACAATCTTCACGGCATTTCCGCTTGTGCAGATCACATCCGCTAGCGCTTTGACCCCGGCGCTGCAGTTGATATACGCGATGACGAAGTAGTTTTTTTCGCGGTTTGCCTCAAGGAATTCCTCCAGCTTCTCCGCAGGGCAGGAATCCGAGAGCGAGCACCCCGCATTCATGTCCGGAATCACGACGGTCTTCGAAGGGCTGACGATTTTTGCGGTCTCACCCATGAAATGGACGCCGCAGAAGGCTATCACATCCGCATCCGTCTCGGCGGCTTTGTAGCTGAGCCCGAGCGAGTCTCCGACGAAGTCCGCCAGTTCCTGGATGTCGGCCGTCTGGTAGTTGTGGGCTAGGATCACCGCGTTCCGCTCGCGCTTGAGCGCCAGGATTTCCTCGACCAGATCTGTTCCTGCGGCAGGCATCGGCGGCTATCCGGCCTTCAGGACGGTGATCGCCTCATCCAGCGTGGCCACATTCGAAACGGATACCACCGGGGTTCCCTTGCGGGTGCGCCCGACGAGTCCGGCAATGACGCCGCCCGGACCGAGTTCCAGGAAATTTGTGATGTGGAGGTGGTCGATCATGTATTCGATGCTCTGGGCCCAGCAGACGCTGCCGGTGACCTGATCGGCCAGGGTGCGGCGGATATTCTCTGCGTCGCCAACCGCCGTGGCATCGACATTGCAGACGACCGGCACACGCGGAGCGGACATTGAGGTTTCCTCGAGGGCTTCCTTCAGCGTCTGATAGGCGGATTCCATCAGGCGGGAATGAAATGCGCCCGCGACCGTGA
Organism: uncultured Chthoniobacter sp.; assembly: GCA_964600115.1. Lineage (GTDB taxonomy): Bacteria > Verrucomicrobiota > Verrucomicrobiia > Chthoniobacterales > Terrimicrobiaceae > QYQL01. Next base: position 8,563 of record CAZRIL010000169.1, read on the forward strand.
GTTCGACCGCTTTGCGCGCCCCGTATTCTTTTGCAAGAGACACGGCCAGCGCGATTTTTGAGGACTCTCCGGAAAGCACGATTTGACCCGGCGAGTTCAGATTCGCCACATCGACATCCGCTGCCGAAGCCAGATCCCGCACGCGATCCTCATCGCCGCCGATGATGGCAGCCATGGCCCCCTCCGTCGAGTCGCAGGCCAGTTGCATTGCACGGGCACGCTTGTCGACGAGACGGAGGCCGGTTTCAAAATCGAAGGTTCCGGCTGCGGCGTGAGCCGTGAATTCGCCGAGCGATAATCCGGCCGCGGCGTGGAAATCCAGCTCGGGATATTTCTCCTTCACCGCTGCCAGACAAGCCAGGCCGTGAACATAAAGTGCCGGCTGGCAAACTGCCGTCTTGGTGAGTTCCTCCGAAGGCCCTTCAAACGCGATTTCCGAGAGCGGGTATCCCAGAATTGTGTCGGCCTGTTGGAAAAGGGCCGCGGCGACGGGGAATTCAGCGGCAAGATCTTTGCCCATTCCGACGGATTGGGCACCCTGGCCTGAAAAGAGGAGAGCGAGTTTTTTTGTCATGGTAGAATTGAGTGTGCCGCCCTTCTGGCAGCGGCACGCAGGGATTGTGCCCCACGGGCGAGGTTCTCAGCAAGCCCGATTGCAGGATCGCTGATCGAAATGCACTGGTCGAACAGCTGTGCAGCGCCCTTTTCCACCCGTCCCCCGAACGCGATGCATGGCTTCCCGTGTTTCCGGGCCATCGCGGCAAGGGCTCCTGGCCCCTTGCCCTCGAGCGTCTGCCCGTCGATGGCTCCCTCCCCGGTGATTACGAGGTCGCAGGCAGCGACTCGGGCATCAAGGTCCAAGCGCTCCGCAATCCAATCGAAACCCGACACAATTTCCGCAGCGCAGAATGTCAGCAGCCCGAACCCTGTTCCTCCCGCAGCTCCGGCGCCTGGTGTCTCCCTGTGGCTCCTGCCGAACGCCCTCTCGCAGGTGTCCGCAAAGCGTTCAAGATTTGATTCCAATACTGCGATGTCCGTCTCGGTTGCTCCCTTTTGCGGGCCATAGATCCGGGTGCATCCCCGCGCTCCGAGCAGCGGGTTTTTTACGTCGGAAAGAGCGATGATTTTCGGGAGCCTGAAATTCGCAGGCGATACAACCCTCGTTATCCTGCCGAGAATTCGGGGAAGGGGAACGACACGCTTCCCCTCCTGATCGTAAAACTTCCAGCCCAGGGCCGCAGCCAATCCGGCTCCCGCATCGTTCGTGGCGCTGCCGCCAAGCCCGACCGCAATGAGCGATGGTTCGAGGCGCATTGCATCCCGAATCAACTCCCCGGTCCCGAAAGTGGTGGCTTCGAGAATGTTCCGGTCCGCATCGGAAATCTTCGCCAATCCCGAAGCCGCACTCATCTCAATTACCGCCAGCCGTTCCTCCGGGATCCAGACGTATTCCGCGCGAATCCTCCTGCCCAAGGCATCGGTGACATCTGCGTGTTTCCGCTCAGCGCCGGTGCACGAGAAAAAAACGTCAACGGTTCCTTCACCACCGTCAGCCAGGGAAGCCCTGTCAATGATGACATCCGGCGCGACCTCCTTCAGCCCGCTCTCGATCGCCGCCGCAGCCTCTAGAGCCGTGAGCGAGCCCTTGAACTTGTCCGGGGCGATCAGAATTCTCATGCAATCCACCCTGTCATCTGCTACACGCTTGGGCACGTCAAAACTGGAGGGGTGGTAGAGTGGTCGATTGCGCCGGTCTTGAAAACCGGAGAGCCGAAAGGCTCCGTGGGTTCGAATCCCACCCCCTCCGAGTTTTTGCGAGGAGGGGCATCTTGCTTCGCGAAGCC
>CAZRIL010000170.1:0-7294 GCA_964600115.1 uncultured Chthoniobacter sp.
TACTTGCAAAATCAATATCAACACGGCGGGCGAGCCGGTCTGGTGGGACATCCCGCGAGCCCACAATCAGGTGGGCGGGTCCGAAGAGAAACTCTCGAAATTCCAGCCTGCCCAGCGCGAATACCAGCGATATCCGGGCCATCCGGCCACGGTTTCTCTCTCCAGTGTCTTTCCCTCCCTTACCCGAACGGAAATCTACGCACTGACCCCCCGGGTGCAGGATGATGCTGCCGGCTCAAACGGAGGGACGATCGCGCCTGCGGGTCCCCTTTCACTCAAGACGAACCGCCTCTACTCGTCTGTGGACGAACTGATGTTTTCTCAGTCCGCATCGATCCCGAGGGCCGAAAATCCGCCCAGCAGCGCCATCACGCCGGGGACGCTCAACCGGCTGAACTTTTTCCTGAGCGCCTACAACCGGGCCCCGGAAATCAACCTTTTCGGCAAGCCGCGCATCTCGATGTGGCCGATCAATTCCACTCCGGCCTACCGCACAGGGATAGACAAGTGGTTTGCGACTTGTTCGACCATCGGCGGATACCCGTTTTACTTCCAGCGCAGCAACCCGATCAGCCCGACTGCGGACTACGACAGCATCACGAGAAATCAGCAGCTCTTCTCCTATCTGCAGAACCTCACCGCCAGCATCCCGCCCGGCTACACCTCCACTTTCAGCGCGAAGTTCGGCACGGACCGGGACCAGATCCTCACAGAGATGTTCGATTACATAAGGTGCGTGAACCTTGTGGACACCTCGGACAAGTCCGCCACAAGCACGGTGAAAATCTTCGCGATGACGAACCCGACGAGTGCGAGCGAACTGATCAATGGCGGAACCGGATTTCTGGGCTTCCACGGCCTGGGTCAGGTCGTTCCGATCAAGATCGGTTCGAGCAGGGGGTTCGGAAGGTTTCCCACTTTCTCTGAAGCCAGCATCGTCTTTTTTCCGATGTATTGGTCGACAACCGGTAAGGCCAATCCCGGTGGCAATGCCGGAGAGGCAACCGATCCGGTCCGGGTGGATGAAGTTCCGGCCGGGGCCGGGAATGTGCCAGTGCAGACTTACCCGATGAAAGCCCGGATGTATCGGGCGTATTTTTTGCTGGAGCCATTTATCCCTGGGCAGGGCTATGTCCAATATAATCAGGACTACAAACTCAAGGTCACTGGCCTTGACAGCCTTGGGGTGAACGGTTCCAGCATCGGGTTTCCGGCTTCGGCAACAGTCCCGGTGCAGGGCGGCACCCGTGCCATGATCGCCGGTGCCTCGCTCCCCAGCAATGGCGCTCTTTTTTACTCGATCGACCAGATCACAACGGGCCTCTTTCCCGCCGACGGGGCCGGCACGCGGCCCCGCTGGCCTTTTTTGAGTGCTCCCTTCGCCATGCCATCCGGCCTGTTCTCCGTGGTCAACACGGTTCTGAGCGGAAATGGCACCAACCAGCAGGATGCTCCTCCGGATTTTATTTTCAACGGCGGAAACTCCATCAAAGTCGAGGTGCAAAACCGGAACGGCGAAATCCTGCAAACTCTCACGTTTGATTTCCCAAGCCCGGTCCGGCTCCCGACTCCGACCATACCGACGATGAACGGGAACCCGTTCACCGCAAATGGCAAAACCTCGGTGACCGTGCATCAAGGATTCCGCGAGCGCCTTCAATGGGCCACGCAGGACGCCAGCGGGGGAACAAACGGCAAGCCGATCCCCGATTCCGATACCGTGATCAGCGTCGAGCCATCCGGAGCCTACGCCGACCTTCGGCTGGTCGCGCTGCTCTCCGACAACTCCTCGCCCGCAATCAAAATCTTCGAGCCTAACAAAAAGATCACCGACGGCTCGCTCGCCGGCACCGACAACAAGGCTGTCAGTTTCCGCACGGGATTCAACTCGACCATGACCAACCTGGCTGCCTACGGAAACCTGGTGAAAGATCTCCCCACCTCCATCCAGGCGGACATTGCGAGCTTTATCAACGGTGTCCAAAATGTGAATGGGGATCCCGGCGACTGGGATGCCGGGCTCGGCAACTCCCGTGACGGCCCCTACATCAACAAGCCGGACGAGGGAGATTTCCGGAAAAGCGGGACGCCGTATTTCTCCATCGGCGGATTCGAAAATTCCTCGCAGCTCGGCTTCGACACCTATTTCGCTCCCAACCGGCAGGTTCCTTCGCCCGGAATGTTCGGCTCCCTTCCCTCGAGGGCGAAGTCCGGCGGCGGGTGGGAAACCCTTCTTTTCAACCCCAATCCAGCGGCCGGCGATAAGCACCGGGGCTTTGGCAGTCTGTTTTCCAACGGCAGCCCGGCACCGAATGGTCAGAATCCCCCGGACTATCTCTTTTTGGATCTCTTCAACATGCCGGTCATCGAACCCTATGCGATCAGTGAGCCATTTTCCACGGCTGGAAAGCTCAACATGAACTACCAGATCGTTCCGTTTACTTACATCAACCGCGATACGGGGCTGAGAGCCCTGTTTGCGTCGGCACGAGTCTCGGCGGTGCACGATTCTTTTGCATCGTCCTACAAGTCGATCCCAGCCGGCAGAAGTATCCGTCATCCGATCAACGCCGACGAAACGCTCAAGCAATTCCAGGACCGTTTTGCAAACAACCGGATCTTCAAATCCGCCTCGGAAATCTGTGCTGTTGACCTTTATCCAATCGTTACGGCGGCGAACCGGGCCAGCGGGGCAGCGGATCAACCGACCTACGATGCTGCCAGGAACAGCATCAAAACCTGGTGGAACACCCGCCGGTTGACCGGCGACAATGTTCGCGAGCAACCGTATACGACGCTCTACCAGAATCTCACCACACAGTCGAACACCTACACGATCCACGTCTGGTCGCAGGCAATTCAGAAATCGCCATCAAGCCCCGTTGATGAAATGACATCCAAGGACACAGTCTCGGGCGAATACCGCGTGGCGTATTCGATCGAGCGGTTTATCGATCCTGAGAATCCTGAGCTGAAAAAGCCGGCGAATGATTTCGCCCTCTCCACCAGTCCGAACACCAGCGGATTTTATCAGTTTCGTGTGAACGCCACGAAGCAGTTCCTGCCATGACGGCAATCGATCATCTGGTAGGGCAGCCACGCCGTGGACTCCGTGAAAACTTCCTCAATCCAAATTCCTCTCTTGGATTCAGCCTCATCGAACTGCTCGTGGTGATCGGGATCATGGCGATCCTGCTCTCATTGCTGGTGCCGGCGTTCAACTCGATTGGCCAATCGAACAGCCTGACTTCGGGCGCGCAGATCCTGATTGCGGAATTGAACCGTGCCCGGCAGGAGGCGATATCGAAAAACCGCGCGGTGGAGGTGAGGCTCTACACCGTCCCACCGAAGGACGAACCCGCGAACACCTCGCTCAAGGCGATGCGCGCGATACGGACGATCGTTCTCGATGAGTCTGCACAGTATGGTTCCAACGCCCGCATCGGGCGGATCTTTTACCTGCCTCAGGGCGTCCAAATATCCACGAATGCCACCCTGACCACGATGGGGGTGCTGTCGGCTTCGAACGAGAATTTGCCGAAGTTTGGCGCGAGCGATTATCTCAGCTTCCGCTTCCGTCCCAACGGAGGGACGGACATTTCAACAAATGTGAACTGGACGCTGGTCGGCGATCGTTCGCAGGGAGACCCGCCGTCCAATTTCGCAACCCTGCAACTCGACACCCGCACCGGCCGTGTGCGGCTGTTCAGGCCTTGAACAGGCAAAGTTCCCATATGGGCTGCATTTCTTCCAACCCGAAAGCTGCTTTTCCCGTAGCGGAACGGGGAATCCGTTTCGTAGCCGACGTTCGCAGCTTCAGCCTCCGACGACTTCAGACATGCGCTCTTACCGGTCTTGCTGTCTTCGGGCTTTTATCCGGCTCATTTGCAGGCACCGTGATCTCAACCCCCTATGCCGGGATGACCCGTTACAGCGCAACCAACGTCACCGTCAATGGGCGCAGCGTGGACTATGAGGTTGTCGTCCTGGATGTGCTCGACAACAACATGTCATTCTTCCTGACGCCGTCTAATGGGGCGACCTCGGGGGAGACAAATGTTCAGACCACGAAAAACTTCGCCTCCGCCTACTCGACCGAACTCGCGATCAACACGCACTTTTTCAGCACATCGGGTTCCACGGCCAATGTGACCGGCATCGCGGCTTCGAATGGAGATGTCTATTCGCCGTTCGAGCCAAACGGCGGTTTGGCCGCACTGAATATTTCTGCTGAGAATTTTCCTGAAACGGTCACCGGGGTTGCAAGCGGAACGACATTCGCTTCGAGCACTTCCATCCCTTACACGGCCATCGCAACCGGTTCGATGCTGCGCCGCGAGGGGGCGGTGGTCAATGTCGGAGCCGAGGATTTCCGGGCGAGGACACAGATCGGGGCCACGCGCAGTGGAGACAAAATGATCTTTTTCGCCTCAAGCAGCGGAATGACTGAGCAGGAGGGCGCTGAGATACTGGCCACACAATTCGGGGCCTTCAACGTGCACGGGCTGGATGGCGGTGGATCCACCACCATGGTGCTGCGCACGGGAGCCTCCTCTCAGACAGTGATTGCCAAAGAAGGAATCATCGAACGCTCGGTTGGTGCAAACCTTGGTGTGCAAGCCGGTCCCTATGTTGCGGGCATCCCGGACGCGATGACCTGGGATGCCGATCCCGGGACCTCCGGAATCCAACAAGGCGGCGGAACCTGGGATTTCTCGACAAGCAACTGGCAGGCATCCGGTGCCAACAGGACCTGGGCGAATTCCAAAACGCCAACACTCGGTGCCGGTGGCGGTGCCAGCATTGCTCTGGGTGGGCGGGTTGCTGTGACCAACCTGGCCGTGGATGGCGGCTATACGATCGGCGAGGTTGGCGGGGCTTCAATGACGTTGCTCGGCGATGTGACGACAACGGGTTCCGCTCCCACGACGATCAATGCGCCACTGGGCAATTCCACCACGTTCACCAAGAAGGGTTCCCAATCTCTCGTGCTCGGCAGCCCATCACGGATCTCCATGCTCACGATGGAGGAGGGGACGATTGACCTTGGCGGACAGACGCTGACAATCATCGATCCGCTTGTACCCCTGACTCTCAACGGCGGGACGATTCAAAACGGCAGCATCGTGATTACGGATCCGGCGCCCGAGTTTGCCGTCCCATCGGGCAACACGGTGATCTCCGCAAACCTCAACATTCCCAAAATGACAAAAACCGGTGCGGGAGCTGTCACGCTTGGGGGAACCGTCGCATGGACGGGAGCGCTGAGCCTATCCGGCGGAACCCTCACGTTGAGCCCGGCCGCCACGCTTCCGACAACAGCCGTCACCATTTCCTCGGGCGTGCTGGACCTGAACGGGGCCAGCGGCTCTATCAGCACGCTTGGGCTGGGAGGTGTTGCGGGCGCTTCCACTGGATTAGCCACCGGGGCTGGAACGCTCACTTTGGGTGGCACCGTGACCTATGACGCCACGAACAATCCGCCCGGCGCGACGATCTCGGGGCAACTGGCGCTGGGCGCAAACCGGATATTCACAGTCAATGACAGCAGCAATGCGGCTGATGATTTGACGGTGAGCGCAACAGTGAGCGGGGCATTCACGCTCACCAAAAACGGAGCTGGAACCATGGTGCTCTCGGGCGCAAATACCTTTTCGAGTCTGAGTGTGAGCGACGGCGTGCTGCGGATCGGATCAGTGGATTCCCTGCCTGGCGGAACGCTGACGATGACCAAGGGGTTGCTTGACCTGGGAGGATACAGCGACTCCGTGGGTGCGGTGACAATGGGCGGCATTGCTGGAGCGACACCCGAGATCAGGACCGGAGCGGCCGTGTTGACGATCGGCGGGAACTTCACCTACTCGGCGACCAATAACGGGCTTGGAGCGCTGATCACGGGCACTCTCGATCTCGGCTCCGCAACCAGGACTTTTACGGTTGGCAACAGCACGAACGCCGCGGTTGACACAAAAATCGAGGCGGATGTTCAGGGCCCGGCGGCTATCGGGTTGATCAAGGCAGGCGCCGGAACAATGGAACTTGCCGGCCATATCGCGCTATCCGGGCTTCTGACCGTTAATAACGGTGTGTTGTTGTTGACCGGCCCAAACTCCACGCTGGGAGCCATTACCATGGGTGGTGCCGCAAGCGTCGCGGCCACTTTGGACACCGGGACAACGACGCTCAGCCACACCGGCACGCTGGCCTATTCCAACTCAAACAATGGTCTTGGATCAACTGTTCGCGGGCGACTCGATACTGGTGTGACAAGCAAGACATATACGGTCAACAACAGCACGAGCGCGGCGGTGGACATGCGAATCGAGGCGGAAATCACGGGCAGTGGCGGTTTTGCGAAAGGCGGTCCTGGAACCTTGGAGCTTGCCGGTAACAATACTCTTACCGGACCGATGTCCATCAGTGCCGGCGTGTTGCTGCTCAGTCATGCGAACGCGCTTGGCAACGCGCCCTCGCTCACGCTTTCCAGCACGGGAGTGGTGGATATGGCAGGACTTCAGGATCAGACGTTGCTCGTCAACCGTTCGAATCTGTCCATCGCCGGCGTTGGGACGATCACCGGAAACTTGAATCTGACCGCAGGGAAAATTGTGAGCAGCGGGGGAACTCTGGCGGTTTCCGGAAATCTGGCAGCGCCTGGTGGCACGTTGGAAATCACAGTGGGAACTTCGCCCGGGACCATCGCGGTGACTGGCAACGTCACGCTCGGCGGCGCACTGAAAGTCAACATGAACGGCACGGCGCTCACGGGAACGCAAAGCAAAGTTCTTCTCACTGCCGCGTCGGTATCCGGCAACTTTTCCTCGCTCCAACTCCCCACGCCTCCCCCGGGAACGGTCTATTCGGTCAGCGTGACAGCGACCCAGGTTCTCTTCAACGTTTCGCCCGGAACCGCCGCGCAGTCATGGCTTGGCTCGAAAGGCCTGCCGCTCGACACCCCGCTCTCCGCCGATCTGGATGGCGATGGAAATTCCCTCCTCGCCGAATATGCGCTGGGCGGTGAACCTCAAATCAGCGACCCGAATCTCACAGCCGCGGACGAGCAGGGCGGCGCACTTAAGATTTCCTTCCTGCTGAACACCACGGCGAATGATATCACTTACATCGTCGAAGGATCGTCAAATCTTTCCGCATGGAGCACGATCTTGAGCAAAACCAATGGGGCTGCCTGGACCGGTCCCGCGGTGTATTCACAGGGGGGCACAGTGAACAATCTCGCTCCCGTGTCCGTCACCGATACCGCAACCACCAGCCCTCGCTTCCTGCGCCTTAGGGT
>CAZRIL010000170.1:7394-10328 GCA_964600115.1 uncultured Chthoniobacter sp.
CCGTGTCCGTCACCGATACCGCAACCACCAGCCCTCGCTTCCTGCGCCTTAGGGTGACCAAACCATGATGGGCAAGGCGAGAAGTCGGCACGCTCGGCGAGCGTGCCGTGAATACGCGATGCCCCAGGCATTGAGCGTGCCGTCGATTCTTGCCGTTCTAGCATTTTTTCTTTTCGGATTCATGGCCCCCGTCGCTGGCGAAACCCAAGCGGGCAGCGCGAGCGATGGCCCGAGTTCAAGACGACCGAACATCCTTTTCATCCCGGTCGATGACCTGAAGCCGCTCCTCGGGTGCTACGGAAGTGCGGAGATCCGGACGCCGAATATCGACCGGCTGGCCGCACGCGGGACGGTCTTCCTCAATAACCACTGCCAGCAGGCGGTGTGCGGACCGACCCGCGCGAGCATCATGACCGGCGGGTATCCCGACAGCACCGGCGTCTGGGATTTGAAAACCCGGATGCGCGAGGTGAATCCCGGTATCCTCACGCTTCCGCAGTATCTCATTCAGCAGGGATACGAAACCACCAGCCTCGGCAAGACCTACGACAACAGGTGTGTGGACTCCGACGGGGACAAGCTCTCCTGGTCGATTCCCCGCGATACGGAAAAAATCGAAATATTCGATGTGAAGGAAATGGTGCGGGGCTACCGCAATCCCCAAACCAAGGCCGCCATCGCAATCGGGGAAGCGGCTCTGGCAGGGAAATCCTTCCGCGATGAGGGCGAAAAAAAGATAGCCATGAAGACCGCAGCGGGGGCGATGGTGTCACCCGCCACCGAGCGGGTGGAGGGGCCCGACGATGCGTGCTTTGACGGCGCACTCGCCGCTGCAGGATGCCGGCAGCTCGAGAAGCTTGCCGCTTCGCAGAAACCATTTTTCCTATCCGTGGGATTTCTCAAGCCGCATCTGCCATTCATCGCTCCCGGAAAGTATTGGGACATGTATGACCGGAAAAACATCCGGATCCATCCATTCCAGAGGCCTGCGGAGAACAGCCCGGAGATCGCTTATCATAATTCCGGGGAGCTGAGGAATTACAGCGACATCCCGGATGTCGGGGCGGTGACGCCGGACCAACAGAAGGAACTCATTCACGGTTACATGGCCTGTGTCAGCTTTGTGGATGCGCAGATCGGAAAGATCCTCGACAAGCTCGACGAACTCGGGATCGCCGACAACACGATCGTCTGCCTGTGGGGCGATCACGGATGGCATCTCGGGGATCACGGGCTCTGGTGCAAGCACTCCACTTTCGAGAACGCCACCCGCGCCCCGCTCATCATCGCCGCACCGGGCAAACCCCGGGGCAACAGGACGGATTCCATCAGCGGGTTCATCGACGTGTTTCCCACCCTTTGCGAGTTGGCCGGCGTGGCGGCTCCACCATCGGTACAGGGTAAAAGTCTGGTGCCGCTTATGGAGCACCCCGAATCTTCCGTCCGGGAGGTCGTCCTTTCCCAGTATCCGCGGACGATCGATGACGAGCCGGCGATGGGTTATGCCCTGCGTTCGGATCGCTATCGTTACGTCAAATGGCTCCAGATGGATTATCGCAAGGGGGAGCGTTCCGGTCTGCTCGTTGCCGCAGAGCTATACGATTACGAGAAGGATCCGATGGAAACCGTTAACCAGGCGGACAATGACGCCTACAAGGACGTCGTCGCGCAGTTCGAGGCTCACTTCAAAGACATGAAAGTTGCACAACACACCGGCCTCTACGCGGTGGATTCCAAGGAGAACAAATGAAAGATATGACAGCGCACATTCGGAGATCTTATCGAAAAATAGTTGCAAACCGACAAGTCGGCACGCTCGGCGAGCCTGCCCTACCAATTGTTGAACGACACGCTGGCGCGCAGGGCGGAGCCCATCGAACAATAGATGGTAGGGCAGGACCTCTGCACTGCGCTCCGGTTGCCATCCCGGCCAAACATTCGACTTGCCCATTGTCTAACGAGTGCGCTGGCGCGCTGGTTTTTCCGAGCGTGTCGTCGATTGCTTTTGCCGTTCTGGCATTGGTGCTCTGCGGTTTCCTCCTTCAGGCCGCTTCCGCCTCAGATAATTTCGACTGGCCGGACCGCCGGCCGATCGGCGCGATCTTCCTCGCGACGTCGGGTAAGGACTGGCCGAAGAATCCACGAGGGTATTTCAACGACCCGGAACTGGATGTTTCAACGCCGGAAGGAAAGGCTGAACTTCGTCGTAAGATGATGGCCCTGGCCGATGCGAGCATCAAGCGGGTTAAGGATGTCGGGGCTCAGGGGATCATTGTCTGGGACATCGAGGGCGGGGAGATGCCACATGCAGTCACCTACCTCGGGGACCCGCGCATCCTCCCGCGCGTGGCCCCAGAGATGGATGCGATCGCGGACGAATTCTTCGCCAAATTCCGCGAGGCCGGGATTTCCACCGGCATTTGTATCCGTCCCTCCTCAATCGTCTTCAAGGATGAGGGGAACTATCCATGGATCACGGGCCGCTATGGCCATACCGACGGCCAGGACCCGGTGGGTGTGCTGGCAGAAAAGATCGCCTACGCAAAAAAGCGGTGGGGCTGCACGATCTTTTACATGGACACCAATTACACACCGCGCATGGAAAATGGTGTGATGGTTCGGAAAAAATCCGGGCCGCCGGATTTCCGAATGTTGAGCAGCACGGAGATTGCGGACCTCCGGAAACTCCATCCCGATGTTCTCATCTGGCCGGAATTCCAGGAGGCGGACTACTTCGCCTCCAGCAGTGGTTACGGAGAATACCATACGGTCGGGAAATTCTCCGAGGCCGCCCGTGAAAAATATCCCAAAGCATTCCGCGTCTGGATGCCCCGGATTTTACCGGAGGATATCTACGCGTCCTGGGAAGCATTCATCACGAACGGCATGATGAAGGGCGAAGTCTTCCTGTTTGAATGCTCACCGTCCATGACC
>CAZRIL010000171.1:0-10224 GCA_964600115.1 uncultured Chthoniobacter sp.
GCGTAATTCCGGTTCCAGAGGACGGCCGGGACAAAATCGGGATCAAGGGGAGGACAATGCTTCATGGGATGATTCAAATATCCGATCGCTTGACAAGTTCCTTGAGTCCGCCCGCAACGTCATAAAGCGGTTTCCATCCCGCAGCCCGCAGCTTTGAGGCGTCCGACGTGGAATGGCGGATGTCGCCGGCCCGGACCGGTTCATGGCGAGTTCCGGAACGGGATCCCGTAAGTTTGAGAATCTCCTGCACCAATCCGTCAATCGTCATTGCCGTCCCGTATCCGGCGTTGAAGACACCCTGCACTTCCGGAGTTTCTGCCGCAAAGGCCAGCGCCCCGACAATATCCTTCACATAAATGAAATCGCGGGTCTGCCCCCCGTCCCCATAGATCGTAATCGGTTCGTTGTTCCCTGCCCGGTGGAGAAAAATGGGAATCGCCGCCGCGTAGGCGCTGTTCGGATCCTGCCTGGGGCCAAAGACGTTGAAGAACCGCAGGGCCGCGGTGGAGAGCCACCCTTCCCGCGCATAGAGCGCACAGTAATATTCGCCGTCGAGCTTGGTGATGGCATAGGGGCTCCGGGGATCGGGGGGCAGGGTTTCCACTTTTGGCTGGACCGGATTTTCTCCGTAAACGGCGGCGGAGCTGGCAAAGCAAAGCTTCTTCACCCCGTGGCTCCGTGCGGATTCGAGGACATTGAGCAGGCCGTGAACATTGATGTTCACGGTTTCCCCCGGCATGGACATCGATTCGGGCACGCTGACCAGAGCGGCCAGATGAATCACGTAATCCACCCCGCTCATGATCATGTCCACAAGGGGCCGGTCCAGAATGGACCCCTCAACAAACCGGCAGTTCAGCCCATCGAGATTTCTCCGGTGTCCCGTGCGCAGATCATCCAAAACAATGACGTCTGCACGATCGTGATAATGCTCGACGACATGGCTGCCTATGAATCCGCTGCCGCCCGTAACAAGGATTTTCATGGTGCAATCTCCCGGACAATGGCATCCATCTCGCCTTCCTGCTGCTCGATGCTTTTCACGAGCGCCAGCTGGGTCCGGCAGCGGTCGAGATTGTGGTTGGGGCGCTTGGTCTTGAAGTATACATCCCCCTCCAGGTGATCGGTGAGAAAGCGTATCCCGATTTCCAGGGCGATCAGCTTCCCGGAAACCACGAGGTGATTTTTTTCCACATCGTTGAGGAAACCTCCCGCCGTCGAGAGATAGCCCCGGACAAGCGCCTCGAACATCGGCATCTGCATGCGGACTCTGGACAGATCCGTCTCATCCTCCGCTGCCGGGCTTGTGGCGGTGCGCACCATGTCCCCGAAGTCATAGAGCGCGATTCCGGGCATCACGGTATCGAGGTCGATCACGCAAATTCCGGTCTCCGTCGAATCATCGATCATCACGTTGTTGAGCTTTGTGTCGTTGTGGGTCACCCGTTCGGGAATGAGCCCCTCCGCCTGCAGCTTGAGCAGGACATCGACCACCCCCTCCCGCTCACGAATGAAATCCCACTCCGCTGCCGATGAAGCCAGCCGTCCCTGCGGGTCGGCGGAAGCCACTTCCTTGAGCCGTTCAAACCGGGAACGCGTGTGGTGGAAGTTCGGAATTGTTTCGTGGAGCCGCGGGCCTTCCAGCCCGGCGACGAGATTTTGAAACTCTCCGAACGCTCTCGCCGCTTCATACGCCTGACGGGTGTTCTGAATGATATCATAGGTCCGGGCGCCTTCGATGAAAGGATAGCATCTCCAATAACTGCCCTCCTCATCTCTGTGGAATGGCCTCCCGTCAGCCGCCGGAACAACGCTCAGCGTCCGCCTCGATGTGTCGGGCACCCCCTCCTTGATCAACTGTTCACGGGCCTGGTTGGTGACCCTCAGCACATTGTCCATCAAGCCCTCAGGATCCTTGAAAATCCGGTGGTTGATGCGCTGGAAGATATACCTCACCCGCGTGCCCGACTGGCTGAACACCGCAACCAAAGTGTCGTTGATGTGCCCGTTCCCATGCGGGCGGCTTTCCTGATACGAGCCCTGGATTTGGAAGTGCCGGAAAATGGCGGAGAGATTTGCGGTCACAAGGTGCGGCTCCTGGACAGGGTGTTGCAGAGCCCGTGCTTAAGGAGCTCCAGGCGGCCGCCCGTTCCAGCAGCCAAGACCGGCAACGTCAGACTCATGATGCGGATTACACCTTGGTCCGAACCATATGCAAAGAGAATTTTTATTGCAAATAGAAGCAGAGGGGCCTAATGCAACCGGCATGCCACGCAAGCCCACAGTCATTGCCCGGCAGGCGCGGGTCCGCCTTGTTGAGATGGTGGCCGGGATGCCGCAGGGCGATACCCTTCCAACGTTGGAGGTTCTTGGAAACCAGCTGGGGCTTCACCCATCAACGGTGTTCAGACTGTTGCGGGATCTGGGAGCCGAGGGCATTGTCTGGCAGGGCCCCTCCGGTCGTTTTTACCCGGCCGCAGCCCGCCTGGAACGGGTAAAGGGACTTCCGCTCTGCTTCATCGGCCGGGAGATGTGGCACTGGAGCCGCCTCTATCACGAAATCCTCGAAGGCGTTTCCGAAATTTGCTCCGCAAACGCGAGCCCGCTGATTTTGCTGTCTGCGCCCTCGCTCGTTTGCCAGACCGACCCGGTCAAACCTCCAAAATTTGCTTCCGCAAAAACGCAAAGGGAGGAGTTGGGAATGCTGCTCTCATCGGTCCCGCGAAACTGCGGGGGCATCCTTCTCGATCATCTTTGGAAAGACGAGGCCCTTGGTCTGTTTGGCATGCAGTCCACACCCAAGGCTCAACTCCTCCACGGGTCGGGAAAGCTGATTCCTGTTGCTGCGCCAAACTCCCGGGCCGCAGCCGATTGCGCAAAAGCGTTTATCACCGCCAACGGAATCGCCCGCACGCTGGTTGTCTCCCCCTTCAAGGGCGACCCGTTCATTGATGCCGCCGTGGAGCAGATCAAATCCGCTCTAGACGGACATTGCGAGGAAGTCCCTTTCGAAAAAATCACGGGTAACGTAAAGACCCAGGCGCTGAAGAAGCGGAGGCTCGGCCTTGTCTGCCCGGAAGACAATACGGCAAAAGCACTCTTCGAAGAAATTCAAGCCACCCCTCTGTCCACAGAAAGGATTTCCCTGTTTGCCACCCAGGGCACGGGATTGCTCTACTCGCCGGCCAATCGTGTCCGCTTCGATTTCCGAAGGCTCGGCCGATCGGCTGCTTCCATGCTGCTGCATGGCACCTCCTTCAAGACAGTGTCACCCAGGCTTGTTTAAGGGAGGCTACCGGAATCCTGCAGGGCTACCCGATCGCACGCCCGACCTGCCATTCGTTGAGGAGGATGTGCGGCTGGCCGGGGTAGGTCGGCAGAAGAAAGAACACAAAAGGTTTGTCTCCGGGCTGCCATCCAAGAATCTGCCGATCCTTGTCGGAGAGGGTGAAATACGTTGAAGGGATTTCGGCAGGCACAGACTTCCGTGCCGGCTTGGAGGTTTTCCCGGCCGGGGCCGCAACCGCTGATCGCTCTGATTTCCAGGAGCCGGACGCACCATTGAGGGCGAGGATCGAGGAGATCTCCGCCGGAGAAAACGCGGTCTTCGGACCTTTCGTGCGGACTACCGCAAGATATCTCGCGATGTCATCGAAAAATCCGACAATGATGTCATTGCCGGACTGCGGGTAGGCGTAGGATTTCTCGCCCTGCGCAGTCATCCCCAGCAGACCCCTCGTCATGACGGGTTTTCCAAGGAGCGCATCCACCGCCTGCTTGTTTGCCCCCAGAACAGCCGGATAGGCGGACGGAGCCGTGGCTCCGTCCGCTTCAGGCTTTTTAGTAGGCGGCTTGGGCACCCTTCAGGTTCTTCTTTTTGATCCAGGGCATCAGCGAGCGCAGGCGGGCGCCAGTCTTCTCGATAGGATGCTGCTCGCCCTTTTTGAGCAGGGCGTTGTAGCGCTTGTAGCCGCCCTGGAATTCCTTGACCCACTCCTTGGCAAACTTGCCGCTCTGGATGTCCTTGAGGGCCGCTTTCATGCGGAGTTTCACGCCGGCATCGATGATCTTCGGGCCGACGAGAACATCGCCCCACTTGGCGGTCTCGCTGATCGAGAAGCGCATGCCGGCGATGCCGGACTCGTTCATCAGATCGACGATCAGCTTCAATTCATGCAGGCACTCGAAGTAGGCCATCTCGGGCGAGTATCCGGCTTCCACAAGGGTTTCGAAGCCGGCCTGCACAAGGGCCGAGGCTCCGCCGCAAAGCACGGTCTGCTCGCCGAAGAGGTCGGTCTCGGTCTCCTCCTTGAATGTCGTCTCGATGACGCCACCGCGGGTTCCGCCGACTCCCTTGGCCCAGGCCAGCGCGAGCTTCTTCGCATCTTTTCCGGGGTTCTGGTAAACCGCGATCAGGGCGGGCACGCCCTTGCCTTCGGTGAACTGGCGCCGCACGATGTGGCCGGGCCCCTTCGGGGCGACCATGATGACGTTCACATTTTTCGGCGGAACGATCGTCTTGAAATGGATGCTGAACCCGTGGCTGAAGAGGAGCGTCTTGCCGGGCTTCAGGTTCGGCGCGATGTCCTTGAGATAAACAGCCGGCTGCTTGGTGTCGGGAATTCCGACAAAGATGATATCCGCGCGGCGGACGGCCTCGGCGGTGTCAAAAACCTCGAAGCCGTATTTCTTCGCGACGGCGCGGCTTTTGGATTTCGGATAGAGGCCGATGATAACTTTGGCTCCGCTGTCCTTCAGGTTGAGAGCGTGGGCGTGGCCCTGGGATCCGAATCCCAGAACGGCAAGGGTTTTGCCCTTGAACACTTTGAGGTCGGCGTCTTTGTCGGTATAGATCTTGGCTGGCATTTTTTGGTTTTGGTTTTGGTTGGGAAATCAGCTCACGCGGGAGAGGGCAACCTTCCCGGTGCGGGTGAGGTCGCTGACTCCGAATGTCTCCATGAGGGTCAGAAATTTATTGATCTTGCCCTCGGTGCCGGTGATCTCGATCGCCAGCTTGTTCGGCTGCACGTCGATGATCTTGGCGCGGAAAATGTCGCAGATCTGCATGACCTCGGCGCGGTTCTTGGAATTCGCGTTCACGCGGAGCAGGACGAGCTCGCGATCCACATATTCCTCGTCGCGGAAATCCTGCACATCGATCACATCGACGAGCTTCTCGAGTTGCTTGGTCACCTGCTCGAGCACCTTGTCATCCCCGCGGACAACAATCGTCATGCGGGAAGCGGAGGCATCAAGCGTCGGGCCGACGTTCAACGTGTCGATGTTGAAGCCGCGGCCGCTGAACATGCCGGCCACGCGGGTGAGCACGCCGAATTTGTTCTCAACGAGGATCGAAATGGTATGTCGCATGAATGGAAAGAACCGTCCACACTGCCCGAGCCCCGGCTAGGAGTCAACCGTTTCCCCCAAAAAGAGCGTGTCTGTTTCAAGCTCCCGGTCTGGTGATATGGGGAGGTTTCAAGTAGAGCGGAACCGGCATCCCGCTGTCGGGTTTGCGCCGCGCGAGAACTGTCGCTGAAGGTGCCCTGACGATGGCCTCCGGCAAACCGGTCAGGTCGCCGGTCGAGAAAACCGGCAGGCCCGGCTTGAGCAGACGCCGCAGGTCCTCGGGAGCATACAGGAGCGGGGGTGCGAGAAAAGCGCCCTGCTCAACATGAGCCAGAAACCACTGGCCCGCCCGCGCATCGCCCGCCACAAAATATTCTGCGGCATCGTAGCCGAGCAGCGAAGAAACTCCCGCAAGGCGTGCACCGCGGGCTCTCGCGATTCCCCAGGCCACGGAAATCGAGGCCCGCAGACCATTGTAGCCGCCCGGCCCGGTGCCTACGACAACCGTGTCGATAGGCGCAGAGATGCGGAGGGCGGATTCCAAGTGCCCGAAGAGGCTGTTCCCCCGTCCGCGGGGGCATTCAAAATCCCACGTTTCGATCAGCTCCCCATCCTCGAGAACCGATACGCTGCCATGCTGGCATGAGCACTCGATGCTGAGAATATTCATCGCGTGGCCCGGAGCCGGCGGGAGCCGGATTCGATGGAGAACCGGATCCGCCACGTCCCCGCGGGAAGCGCCTCTGGAAATTTGTCGCCCCACTCGATCGCGCGGATCGCAGGAGATTGAAAATAGTCCTCGAATCCCAGGCCGGAGAGTTCCTGCCCGGAGTTCAGGCGGTAAAGATCAAAGTGGAGCAGGGGCATCCTGCCGCCGGGATATTCATGGACCAGGGTGAAGGTCGGACTTGAAACCATGGCAGGATCCAAGCCGAGTCCGGCGGCCATCCCCCGGACGAAGCAGGTTTTTCCCGCCCCGAGCGGACCTTCCAGACTCAGGGTGGTATCCGAAGAGATCCCCTCCGCGAGAGACGTTCCCAAGGCATGCGTTTCCCCCTCGGAGACACAGATCACACCTTCTGGCGCAAAGATTCCGTCTGAAATGGGATTTCGGTTTGCCATACCGGTGCCAATCTAGTTCGCTCATGGCCATGAGCACAATCTCCCAATCATCACTCTGGAGCCGGTTCCAACAATTTTTCCTCAGCTATGATGATCTCGGAATTTCTCTGGACATCAGCCGGATGGATTTCCCGGACGATTTCTTTGCGGGCATGGCACTGGCAGCCGACCGGGCCTGCAAGCAGATGAAGGAACTGGAGGCCGGGGCCATCGCAAACCCTGACGAGAACCGCATGGTCGGCCACTACTGGCTCCGCGACGCCTCACTCGCACCCACAGCCGAACTCCGGAACGCCATCACCTCGACGAAAATGTCCATTCTGGATTTTGCCTCGGACCTGCATGCGGGGAAGATTCTCTCGGCCACAGGCGGCAAGTTCACCGACCTTCTTGTGGTCGGCATCGGCGGCTCAGCACTCGGGCCCCAGCTCGTGGCCGATGCGCTCTGGAGCCCGGAAAACCCGGTCCGCCCGCACTTCTTTGACAACACCGATCCCGATGGGATGGAAAAGGTCCTCGGCCAGATCGGCTCGAACCTCGGCACAACCCTCGTCGCCGTGATTTCCAAATCCGGCGGCACCAAAGAATCCCGGAACGGCATGCTCGCTGCACAGGCCGCATTCCGGAAAGCCGGGATTCCATTCGCCAAAAACTTTGTGGCAGTGACCGGGGATGGCAGCGAGCTCGACAAGGTCGCTGCCGCCGAGAGCTGGCTCCGCCGGTTCCCGATGTGGGATTGGGTCGGCGGGCGGACGTCCGTGATGAGCGCGGTCGGGCTGGTGCCGATGGCGGTGCAGGGACTCGATGTCGAGGAATTCCTGAAGGGTGCGGCAGCGATGGATGCGAAGACCCGGACCGACGACATCCGCAGGAACGCCTCCATGCTTCTCGCGCTCATGTGGTTCCATGCGGGCAAAGGACGAGGCCTGAAAGACATGGTGATCCTGCCCTACAAAGACCGCCTCCTGCTCTTCAGCCGATACCTCCAGCAGCTGGTGATGGAATCTTTGGGCAAGGAGCTCGACCTTGCCGGACAGGTCGTCAACCAGGGCATCGCCGTCTACGGGAACAAGGGCTCGACCGACCAGCATGCCTACGTCCAGCAGCTCCGCGACGGGGTGAATAATTTCTTTGTGACGTTCATCGAGGCACGCAAGGCGGTCTTCTCCGCCCCCGTGGAGGTTGAGCCCGGAGTCACTGCAGGGGATTTCCTCCAGGGGTTCCTTCGTGGAACCCGCTCGGCGCTTCACGAAAACGGGCGCGAATCGATCA
The DNA here is from genome assembly GCA_964600115.1 of uncultured Chthoniobacter sp. Classification (GTDB taxonomy): domain Bacteria; phylum Verrucomicrobiota; class Verrucomicrobiia; order Chthoniobacterales; family Terrimicrobiaceae; genus QYQL01. Next base: position 7,744 of record CAZRIL010000171.1, read on the forward strand.
CGGTCAGCATTCCGGAGTTCAACGCCTTCCAGCTCGGGGCACTCATCGCACTCTATGAACGCGCCGTTGGATTCTACGGCTCTCTCGTCAATATCAACGCCTACCACCAACCGGGCGTGGAAGCCGGGAAAAAGGCCGCCGCGAAAATCATCGAAACCCAGCTCAAAGTCGTTGCCTCCCTTCAGAAATCCGGAAAGCCCCAGACCGCGGAGCAAATTGCGCTCGCGGTCGAGGCGGACCCCGAGGAGGTCTTTCACATCCTCCGCCACCTCGCCGCCAACAGGCCCGATGTCGTGGTCGAAAACGGACGCTCCCCGGCGCTGGATACCTTCAAAATATGAGACGCTGGATCTTAGCCGCCGCCGCCATCATCGGGCTTGCAGGATGCAACTCCCCGTCCCGCACCGTCGAGACCACCCGCCGGCAGCTCTCCGCGTATCAGGCAAATCCGGATGCGGCGCACCAGGCGGTCGTGGAGGAATCCCTGGCAAAGCTTGATGCGCAGGTCGCTGAGCTGGAAAAGAAGGGCGACCGCATCCAGGCCGACCTTTTCCGCCGCCAGGCGTTCAGCCTCCGCACAGATTTTCAGGCCGCCAAGATGGCGCAGGTGATCAACACCGCATCCAAGGCGATCCAGGGAATCGGCGAAGCCTTCAAAGACGCCGGAAAAAGTTTCAGCGAGACATTCAAGAACAGCGAGACGAACAATCCCTGATCAAGGAACGACAGGTTTTCCGCTCCCTCCCGGTCAATTTCTTTGACGTGAGACATAAGGTTGCACAAATCCCCACCCGTTCGGGCGGCTTTGCAATCGATCCGTCCTTGTCGAAGTCCCGATATACGTCTGTTCTTGTTTGTCAGCCCCTATGCTTCTGGTCGCATCTGTCTATTCCGAACCTACGTTAATCACGTATGGATTCCTCGTATTGGCGATCCTGCTCGCGCTGAGTTTCGAGTTTGTGAACGGCTTTCATGATACGGCAAATGCCGTGGCGACGGTCATCTACACAAACACGCTCAAAGCGACTCCGGCCGTTGTCTGGTCGGGAATCTGGAATCTGATCGGTGTCCTGGCATCGTCCGGCCTTGTCGCCTTCGGGATCGTATCGCTTTTGCCGGTCGAACTGGTTCTGAACATCGGTTCCGCCGCCGGGCTCGCGATGGTCTTCTCTCTCCTCATCTCCGCGATTCTGTGGAATGTCGGAACATGGTATATGGGCCTTCCGGCATCCAGCTCCCACACACTCATCGGCTCCATCATCGGGGTCGGTCTCGCAAGCGCGCTCATGGGGCCGACGCGCTCGATTTCCGAAGGGGTCAACTGGGCGAAAGCCGGTGACGTCGGCCTGGGGCTCCTGATTTCCCCGCTGGTTGGCTTTTTTGCGTCGGCCCTGCTCCTTCTGCTCTGCAAGGCGCTCATAAAAACGCCCTCGCTGTACCGCGCTCCGAAAGGCGACACCCCGCCTCCCCTCTGGATCCGGGCCATCCTGGTCGTGACCTGCACCGGTGTGAGTTTTGCCCATGGCTCAAACGATGGACAAAAGGGCATGGGCCTCATCGTTCTGATCCTGGTTGGCATTCTGCCGGCCACCTACGCGCTGAAATTATCAGCCCCGCCATCAACGGTATCAGAGGTTGCGATATCCGCTAAAGCCCTCGGGTCTGTCTTCGAAAAATCCGCCACGGGCAACGCCACCAACGAGCAGGAATCCAACACCACGCTCACCTCCTTCCTCAAGTCCTCGAAGACGCCATCCGGAAGCGTATATCAGGCGCTCGCGTTCAAATGTGATGACTTGTTCCGGAGACTCGAATCCTCGGGGACGCCGGGAGACCTGCCACCAAGCGAACGCGGAGATGTGCGCACCGACATCTATCTCATCTCGAAAGCCATCGCCAAAATGGAGAAATCCGGAGCGCTTGCAGATCCCTCCGATCTTGCGCTGGCTGCCAAGCTCAGGAAAAATGGCGAGGAACTCTCGAATTTCATCCCCGACTGGGTCAAATATGCGGTGGCCCTCGCGCTCGGGCTCGGGACCATGATCGGCTACAAACGAATCGTCGTTACCGTCGGCGAGAAAATCGGCAAGCACCATATGACCTATGCGCAGGGAGGCGCCGCTGGTCTCGTCTCCATGAGCACCATTCTTATTGCCGGCCACTATGGCCTGCCGGTGAGCACGACCCACGTCGTCACATCGGGCGTCGCCGGCACAATGGCCGCAAACAAATCCGGCATCCAAACGACCACATTAAGGAACATCCTCCTCGCGTGGGTGCTGACCCTCCCGGTCTGCATATTTCTTGGCGCTCTCCTCTTTGCATTCGGGCTCAACCTCATCGCCCTCCTCGGACTGGGTTGAACCCGGATCCAGCGATTGAAGATCTTTTGACAGAATTAACCGAATTAAGCGGATGGCTTACACGCTATCCACGTCGTTCTGAACTGTTCCTTGCGTTTCTGTTGCAAGTCTCTTCCTC
>CAZRIL010000172.1:0-3037 GCA_964600115.1 uncultured Chthoniobacter sp.
CGACAGCATAATGAGTCTTGTCAACCAGCCGCGCGCTCGTTTATCGACCAGATCATCATGTTCGACAAAGCGGTCGATTCTCTAGTTGATGATCATCGTCAGCTGATCGAGAAGCACCTTCAGGATTGGTGCGATGGGACTTGCCCGACCCGCCGCCAACTTTTTCTGAACATCCGCTCGGAGACTGCGCTTGATCTCGGTGCGTTCATTAATCTTCTCCGCGATTTCTGCGACGCGTTGAAAGACAACCCGGAGGAGACATTGGACAGATGGGAGACTGTCTCCTCCGGGTTGTCTTTCAACGCGTCGCAGAAATCGCGGAGAAGACAACCCGGAGGAGACATTGGACAGATGGGAGACTGTTTGCCGTAAACATCAATTCCGCGGGGCGGCGCTGGCCGAGCCCGTTCCGACACTACTCGGAAGGGCGGTTCCGATTCAAACCTATGCCAAGCTATTGGCCCCCAGCGCTCTGACCGATGCCCAGACGGAAGCTCTGATCCGCAAGGTCGCCATGGCCGGGGCCTCGCCAGTAGAGCGCGAAGCGAAGATTCTTCGCCGTGGGCCCGTCGGCCGGCATGTCATTTGGGCGACTTTTTCCGCGGCCGCAGCGGCGGAAAGTCCATTCCGAAGCATGCCCCACCGGACGGAATCGATTCGAACCGCCCTTGGGCTTGGGCACTTGTCGGAGACGGAAACCCTTGTTTTGGTCAGTTGGCGACGGGTGGGGCCATTCGCGACGCTTGCCCTGCATCGCCCAACCATCGCAGATGCAGGTAGCTTTCCGTGGTTTCGGCCGGTCAATGATGTGGCTGCAAGGTGCGGCTACACTCGGCCACTGGACCCAAATCCCAAAGGGCTTTCCCCTTGCCCGGAGGTCGTCCACAAAGAAATCACTGGCGAAACGCTGGTGTTTCCGATCATCTTGACTTTTTAAAAGATGTCCGTTCAGCATTCATCCAGGGAAGGGCTACAATTCCTCGATACGCTGCGTTATGACGCCTTGTTGACGTGGCTTGAGCGCGCATTGCGCGGACGCGAACCGCTGCCGCTCCTCGTCCCAGACGAATCGCCCGAATGTGCCATCCTTCGGGAGCGGCGAATCAGTCGCCAGACACGCGCCGATCTAGAGAGCGCATGCCTCACGCTGGTGAGCCGGTTTGTCAGCGATCCTCGGGATAAAGACGATTACGTCCTTGCGCTCCTGAGGCTCTCAGCAGGCCAGGGCATTCCGGACGTTGCACCTCGACTTCAAGGATTGACCGAAGACAACGCGAAGTTCGTTTCGCTTTCGTCATTGCAACGTTGGGCAGTTGTTTCGACTCTCTTCGATTTGCGTGCACCGCTTCCGGCGGATTTCTGGAGAATGATCGCAGAGAGGTATCCTGCTGAACTTGGTGTGCTGGCCATCGCGGGCCTCCTCACCTCCGGCCCGGGCGCGGCCTTTGGGCTTCTGCGCCTGTTGCCAAATGACGAGGCGGTAGCGGATGCGTTGTATGTGGCGCTGGACCAACACGCCCGACGCCTCAATCCCGGCGAGCGGCAGAAGATGCTGGCGGTCGCGCTTCAGGTGAAGGGAGATTGCCAGCCGGAGATTCAGGCGGCCTTGCAGGATCTCCTGCCGACACACGAGCCCGTACTGGAGGTTTCGACGGAACGCTCCAGCCGCCTCGATACAGCGCTGGCGGCTTTCGCGAGCCGGGAAGACAGAGTCTATCAACGCCGCCCGCGCTCGGCCCGGCTCATTCCGGTGGCTACCTCCTGATTCATGGACGAGCAGACCACTTTGGACCGCGCCGCGTTTGTCACTTTCTATTCTTTTAAGGGTGGTGTCGGCCGGAGCATGGCGCTTGTCAATGTTGCCGGTATTGTTGCGGGACGCGGTTTCAAGGTTCTGGCCATCGATATGGATTTGGAGGCCCCGGGGATATCCTACCTCATGCGCCAGGAGGCACCCCTGGAGGGCCAGCCACAGCTAGGTTTCGTTGACCTTTTGTCCGATGCCTGTGATCGCGGGGAAGGGGCCGATCTTTTTGCCTTGGCCCCGAAAGAGGTTATTGGGCGCTACTCCAATCCCTACCGGCTGCCGGACGAAATCCGCCGCAGTGATGAGGGAGGCCTTCGCATTATGCCCGCCGGCCGGTTTGATGGCCAATATCAGAAACGGCTCGACGATTTGAACTTGGGCAGACTCTACAGCGACGGGCAAGGTCAACCGCTCATTGCAGCGTTCAAGAAGGTGATCGCCGAGGCGGGTATGTTTGACTTCGTCTTCATCGATAGCCGGACCGGTTTTTCGGATGAATCCGGGATCTGCACGCGCGATCTCGCGGACCATCTCGTGGTGGTGATGGGTCTGAACCGGCAGAATCAGGAGGGCACTGCGGAGTTTCTCCGATCGCTCAAACAAGGTGGAGCCGGCAACAAAGACCTCAGAATCGTCCTGAGCCCGGTGCCGAACGGCGAGGACGATCTGGTCGATCAGCGGGAGAAGGAGGCAAAAGCGCTCATGAAGCGAGCATGGGGCAAGCCATTGAAGCTTTCTCTTCAAATTCCTTATCACCCACGTTTGGCATTAACGGAGGAGCCCCACATTTTTCGGCGCAGCCGAGGCTATCTCTACGAGTCGTATGTGAGTATCGAGAAGGAGGTCTTGGAGATGATGGACCTTAGTGTGCCTCGAATCGCCAAGCGAATCGAGGAGGCTGCCGATGGAAAAAACTTAAAAGCCGTTCTCAAAAACCTGTATATCCTCGCCAAGCTGGATCGCGGTCCCGACCGGATCGGCAATATCGCCTTGAGTCTGCTGGAGCACTCGGAATTCGCGGATTCCGAAGAGTTGTTTGGATTTCTATCGAAAAAAATCCCAGCTTCTTCTTGGGAACTCAGGCGTTGTGCTGTTCAACTTCATCGAAAGAAGAATCAATTTGCTGCCCTGTTTTACGAGCGTATCGTGGGAAACTTGCCGAAGGACGCCAACACCCTTGGCAACTACGCGAATTTCTTGTGTGACGAGCGTAAGGATATGGATCGGGCC
>CAZRIL010000172.1:3137-10050 GCA_964600115.1 uncultured Chthoniobacter sp.
AGCGTAAGGATATGGATCGGGCCGAGGAGTTCTACAAGCGGGCCATCGCGGCCGATCCTAAACACGCCAACACCCTTGGCAACTACGCGATTTTCTTGCGGAACGAGCGTAAGGATATGGATCGGGCCGAGGAGTTCTACAAGCGGGCCATCGCGGCCGATCCTGAACACGCCAACAACCTTGGCAACTACGCGAATTTCTTGTGTGACGAGCGTAAGGATATGGATCGGGCCGAGGAGTTCTACAAGCGGGCCATCGCGGCCGATCCTGAACACGCCAACAACCTTGGCAACTACGCGAATTTCTTGTGTGACGAGCGTAAGGATATGGATCGGGCCGAGGAGTTCTACAAGCGGGCCATCGCGGCCGACTCAACCTATGCGAATGGCTTGGGGAATTATTCCAAGTATCTTTTTTGCCGGAGGCGTGACCAAGAAGCGGAACTTATGCTTCAGCGAGCGTGGGATGCGAAACCGGAAGAAACTCCCCTGCAAATCGAGCTTCACTTCTACTCCTACGCGCATCTGTGGCCACATCGTCCGGAGGCACTCCCGGCCTTGAGAAAACTCTTGGAGTCCGGTGGCCGATCGGAAGGATGGATTTTGGATGAGAACGTCAGAGTCGCGACGGAGGACGGCCACCCTCACCCGGTTTTTTTGGCGACGCTGGCCCGTGTGATTTCGGGTTCAGAGCCGATTGAGGCGCTCGACGCGTTTGTTGCCTGGAAAGAGGCTGGCGCAGACGTTAATTAGGTGACCTTCCAGTGGCACCTGCGCCGGCTGGGTAGGAGGGTGCAGGGCTCTGGCATGGTTTATTGACATCCCTTTTGGTTAACCCTGCGCCCGCCACACCATCGTTGCCAGTCCTGCTTTCGGGGCCGGACCGACGAGCCTTGAACATTCGCCTTTACCCGCTCGCGTGTGCTGATAGTTGGGTTCGCATGCTCACGCACATCGTCTTCGTCCATGGTTGGAGCGTCTGTGGCACGGACACCTACGGGAAGCTGCCGGAGAGGTTGGCCAAGGTCATCCCAGGAATAACCGTCAGCCATCTGCGACTCGCAAAGTACATCAGTTTTCGCGATGAGGTTTTGATGAATGATGTCGCCCGCGCGATGGAGGCGGCCGTTCAGAAAGACTTGAATCTGCCGCCCGGGGCGAAGTTTGCAGCAATCACCCATTCGACCGGCGGGCCGGTGGTCCGGACGTGGTTGCACCAATACTACCTTCGGCAGGGCCGGCCGTGTCCGATGAGTCATGTGGTCCACCTTGCCGCGGCCCACTATGGGTCGGCTCTGGCCCAGTTGGGCAAAAGCACGCTTGGGCATATCAAGAGCTTTGCGCAGGGAATCGAACCCGGGGTGGGCATTCTGGATTGGTTGGAACTTGGCAGCAGAGAGTCGCTGGCACTCAATACCGAGTGGGCCGGGCTCGGTCCAATCACATCGGGTCCGGACCCGGTTTTTCAATTCTGCCTGATCGGGCAGCAGATTGACCGGAAGATCTACGATCCATTGAACTCCTACACGGGGGAAGTGGCCTCCGACGGTACTGTGCGCGTGCCGGCGGCCAATCTCAATACATGCCATGTCCGGTTGGTCCAAAAGGCTCCGACTGCCGCGCAGCTCTCGAAGCGTCAGCCGAGCGCATTGGTCTTTGATACGCCCGGAACCGTTCAGTCCCAACAGGTTCCCTTTGCCTTGATTCCCGGAGCATCCCATGTGGGAGAGCGCAAGGGCATCATGCGAAGCGTGAGAGCCGTGGGTCCAACGCCCGACGTTGTTCAGCGAATCCAGGAAGCCCTGGCCGTCACCGATCAAGCCCAATACGCCCAAGTCGTTCAATCCTTCGAGGCGGAACGGGCCCGGGTCCACGATCTGGAGGCCGTCGAGGTGGAGAACCAGATCTTTATTGACCGGTATTTCCTGCACGACCGCTGCGGGATGGTGATCGTCCGGGTTCGGGACGATGAGGGTAATGTCCCCGGGAATCTCCGCATCACCTTTCTGGGCACAAACAATGACCCGAACGGACTGCCCGAGGGCTTCTTGGTGGATCGGCAAATGAACAGAAAGAATCCGGGGGTGGTGACCTTTTTCTTCAACTGTGCGGTGATGTATGGCGACAAGGCGAGGGTGATCACCCTGCCGAACGGGAAGAACAAGACGATCCGTGCCAGTTTGCCGGGACTTTCCGATTTTGGACTCCTCGTGGAAGCCGATCCGGCTGAAGGATTCGCCCATTACCATCCGGCCCACGCAAAGGCGACGCCGGATCTTCTTCGCACAATCCTCCGACCGGACGAAACTACCGTTTTGGATATTACCCTAAATCGGATTGTCCGGGAAAAGACCTTTGCTCTCACGGATAAACTGGCCCCCGAAGACTTCCGCAAGGTTCCGCCCGGGAACGCCATCTAGGCGGGCGGTTCGGCGCATCGAATGAGAACGACCCTTTTCACCGGCGCCGGAGCCTCCCGGGCCCTTGGCTATCCGTTGACCGGCGAAATCTTGCCCAGAATTCAGCAGGGACTGCGCACCAAAACGCTTTTCGCTGGGGTTGGAACTCGAGCTCAAAATCACCGCGATCGTCGAGATCTGCAGCGATTTCTGAAGAACCTCCTTCCCGGGGGAGGGGTCAGTCCCGCGTATTGACGCATTCCCGTGAAGGGGTCCTGCAGGGCCTTTCGTTTTGAAGTCAAGGGGGTCGAGGGGTCGGCATGGTTTATTGACATCCGGCCACTTCAAATCGCTCCGGCCGCCTTTGGGACCGTTGGACCGGCCGGCCGGCTAGTGACCGGTCCGTAATTTTTCGCGAATCGCTTCCAATTCCAGCACGGCATGCAGATCCCGCGGACGTTTCATCGCCCGCTTGGCATCAATCATTGCATCCAAGTCCAGCACCCGAATTTCCCCATTTCCCAGCCGCACGGTCACGCTGCGGGCCAGACAGGCCGAATAATCTCCGATGCCTTTGATCTCCCCAAGGCAGTCCAGCTGGCCCCAGTCGGTGGAAAGGTAGAGGTTTTTGAGGTTCCCCTCATCCACCTGCGCCCTCGTGAATGGGATGCGCTGTGGCGTCATCCGATGGACCGGATGCAGGTCCTCCAGGGCATCAAGAAGGAGATGTAAGTTCTTCGGATTCATGGCACAGGCGATATCCACATCCTGGGTTTGCAATGCGCTTCCGTGCATCATGACCGCCAAGCCTCCGCCCACCACAAATTCCACGCCATGCTCCGCCAGGCGGTCCGTGAAGCGGGAAAAATTCATCCTTTCTGTGAAAGCCAGGCGTTCCGCAGGGCAAGTGCCTGCGAAAGGGCGTGTTGGCCGCGCTCGATCCTCTCCGAAGGACTCAGCCGCAGATTCTCATCCAGAAGCGACAGGTCAATGCCATAGGCCTCCGCCCGCTCACAGGCCGTGAGGCCATCGTCGGTTCTCCAAAACTTTTCGAGTTCTGGTGGAAGGGTCTCCATGAAAGGAGGATGCGGATTTTCGGCCATCAATTCAAGACAGCAAGATCACGGCAACCGCAGCAAAATGCACGTTCTGGGATAACGGGGCTGGTTTTGCCTTCGGCCATCTTCGCTGTGCGACGGTTGTCCGGTTCGTTTCGGTTGCGCGGACGACACAGCCGACCGGAGGAAGACAGGCTGGCCGAAGGCCAGAGCGAAGCGTCCAACGGTCGTCCCTCCAGGGCAGGTTGTCCCTGGGATCTTTTGATGCGCGAGCCCTGCGACTTTTTGCCCGGAGAAACAGACGTGCCCACCAGAATTCGGGAGGTGACGGGAGGAGTAGAGGGCGTCTGACATGGTTTGTTGGCCACGTCATAACGCTCTGATCATCGATTCGGATGCTTGCCGTTCCATCATTTCCACGCGGGGCAAATCCGAGGCGTGTCGCTCCAGAATATGACCTTGGCTGGCCGTTTTCCTATGGTAGAGTTTCCCGATGAGCCTCGCCGAATTGTCTCAAATCCAATCGCTTTCGGTCCGGGAGAAACTTGAGCTCGTTGATGAGCTATGGAAGGCTGTTTCGGCCGATCTGGATTCCATGGAAGTCTCTCACGAAGAGAAAGAATTATTGGACGGGAGATGGGCGGGATTCCTTCAGAAGCCGGGTTGCGCGCTCACGATTGACCAATTCAAAAAGGAATTGAATGCGCTGCGCTCATGAGAGACATCCGGCTGCTTCCTGCGGTGTTGCAAGACGTTGCAGAGGCCGCAGGATGGTACGATGAGGAAGGGTTCTACGGACTTGGAGATCGCTTTATAGCGACGTTTTACAGTTTCCTGCCAGAAATCCAGAAGAACGGCGGAACCTATCGGCGAGCGTATCTCGAATTTCACAAGGTCATCATACGTCCATTTCCGTACGCCGTTTTTTATCGACTGCACGAAGACATTTGGATCGTCACGCTCGTGACTCACGCCGCCCGCCGTCCGAGCCGTGCACGACGAATTCTTCGGGAACGGAAATGACCATCTACCCGGGCGTTTGCGGTTTCATCCTTGCACCTGCGGGCATCCAGAGGGGTCATAAAATTGCAAACGCGGCATTCGGTCCGCCGCGCGGAGCATCATCCGGAATCGCAATCAGCAGTTTCCCCTCCGTTCCCTCCTGTAAAGCCATCTTCCTCCTCTGTTCACCAACTTTCACATCCAAGCCCGGAAGGCGCGGATCTCGGCATTGGTGGCCATGACGAGGAGGCGGTCGCCCGGGTCCAGTCGGTCGGTGCCGGCGGGGTTGAGGTTGCGGCGGCCGTCCTTTTCGATCCCGAGAATTTGCACGCCGGTGTGACGGAAGACGTCCAGGTCCGCGAGGGTTCGGCCGGCCAGCCGGGAGTCGGGTGGAACATCGATGGTCTCGAGTATGGCCTCGTCGAAGTCCGTTTCATCCGGCCGGAACTGCCGCTCGGACTGCAGTTCCTCCCGTGCGGCATGAATCTGTTGTTCGGTGCCAAATAGCAGCACGCGGTCGCCCGGGTAGAGGGCGTCGTCGGGTTTCGGGCTTCCCAGCACGAATCCCTGCCGGTCGATTTCCATGATCGAGCAGCCAAACCGCGCGCGCAGCGCCAGGTCGCGGATGGTCCGGCCCGCCGCCGCGGCGCGATCGGGCAGTACGATGTCCGCCACGTCCATGTTCCAATCGCGGCTGGCGTCCGGGCCGGCGGCTTTGACCATCCGGGTGCGCGCGGAGTCGTGGGTGGACAGCGATTCGGCCAGGGTGCGCTCGAGGCGGCTTTGGAATTTGATCAGGTGCCGCCAGACGGCCACGCCAACCAGCGTCATCACCCCCAGCAACACCACCGCCACCCAGGGGAAGGTGGTGGCAAACGGGAAGGTGAAAAAGATTACCAACGTCAGCACGGCGACGCCGATTGCCTGGAAGGCAATTTCCAGCATGACCCGCAGGCCCTGCGGTTGGTCGTTTTGCTGCGTCAGCACCTCGGCAAAAAGCAGGCTGAGCGCATGCAGGTTGCGCAGGATCGCGGCGACCAGGACCAGACCGACCAGCAGGACGAGTGCCCAGTAGATGGGCTGCCAGCCGGCGAGGCCCGGACTGACCCGCTCGACAAACTGCGCGATGCCCAGCCTCACCGGATTGGCAAAACCGAAGAGCCCCGCCAGCAGGACCAACTCCAACGCGGTGGACCAGACGCCGCGGCGGGCAAAGAGCCAGACGCGGTTGCGCGCGACCCGGCGCGACGCATCGTCCAGCCAGGCCGCGTAGCGGTCCAACAACCTGCGCAGAGCCGCCGGCTGGCGCGCGTCCACCCATTGTCCAAACCGTTCCGCTTTCCCCGCCAGCGCCGGGGCGAGGATGGCGGTGACCAATGACACGCCGACCGCGACGGCGTAGAACGAGGAGGGCACCGTACCGGAGTTCACCCCGAGCTGGGCGATGATGTAGGAAAACTCACCGATCGGCGTGAGCACGACCGCGGCGCTGGCCGCGAGTCCGGCGCCCTGACCGCTGGCCGTCAGGCCAACGAACGCCCCGAGCGAACGCGCCGCGATGGCAAAAACCGAGATCCCGGCGATGAGGCCCGCATTTTCCCAGAAGGCCCGGACATCGATCAACATCCCGATCGAAACAAAAAAGATCGCGCTGAACATGTCCTGAGCCCCCGCGAGACGGCGTTCGATCTGCGCGCGAAAGGGCGTTTCCGCCACCACCACGCCCAGCAAAAATGCGCCCAGCGCCACGGAAAACCCCGCACTGGCCGCGATCACCCCGGCAAAAAACACCAGCCCCGAAACGACCAGCGACTTGATGTCGGCGTCGCCGGAGTTTCCAATCGGCCGCAGGAGCCGCGGCACCATGAGCAGGCCGACCACCAGCAGCAGGGCGGCAAAACCCGCCAGCAAGTACAGCGTCTGGCCAACCCCGCCCCCGGAGTCCCCGCCCTGCAGACGCGAACCCAGAATGGTCAGCATGACGACCGCCACCACGTCCTCGAGGATGGTCACCCCCTGCGCATTCTGGGCGAAGCGTTCGTGGGAGAGACCCTTTTCCGCGAGCATCTTGGTAATGATGGCCGAGCTCGAAACCATGAGCATCGCGGCGAAAACCAGTCCGGCGTCATTGCTCCACCCCGCCGCCCAGGCAAAACACTGCGCCAGGCTGAACACCACCAGCGCCGTCAGCGCCGTGGCCACCACCGGCGTGGCGCCGAGCCGTTTGATGCGCTGCAGGCTCAGTCCCATGCCGACAAAAAACATGAGAAAGACCAGGCCCAGCTCGGAGAGACTCTGAATCCGCGCCACGTCCGAAACCAAGCTGAACGGCGGCGTGTAGGGTCCGATGACCACGCCGGCCAGCAGGTAGCCAACCACCGCCGACAAACCCAGCCGGCGGAAGATCCACCCCACCACCCCCGCGACGAGCAGTATCGTCGCGAAGTCCCTCAAT
>CAZRIL010000173.1:0-9739 GCA_964600115.1 uncultured Chthoniobacter sp.
CCAACCATGGCAGCGGGAAATCATTCCTGCAACTCTTATGTAAACAGTATTGGGCCTACGCGACGTTCCGACTTTTCAAAATCCCCGTCAATGGTTTCACCCTCCTCACCGCCGCGCTGGGTGGTCTGGCTCTGATTGGAGCCCTGATTCTTGGAATGAACTACAACTACCCCTTCAGTTCCCAGGGGCGGTTTTGTTTCATGACCACGCCAATCATCGCCACGGTCGCAGGCCGGGTCATCGACGTGCCGGTGGAGCCGAGTACGCCGCTGAAAGCCGGGGACGTCCTCTTCCGAATCGATCCTGAGGGCTATCAGAATACGGTGAAAGCGAAAGAAGCCGCCCTAGCGGATGCCGAGCAGGCGTCGCGCCAATTGATGTCCGCTGCGGAGTCTGCAAAGAGCAACTCCGAGGCCGCCACATCCGCCAAGGCCGCCGCCGAGGATCTCTACACCCGCTCAAAGCAACTCATTGCCACCGGTGCGATTTCCCAGGCTCAGTTCAAGCAGACCGAAGAACGGTTCTTCGCCGCCCGGAGCCTATGTCCCGCAGGGTCAACTCCAAGCCGCCGGAACCCTCATCGACCCCGGTCAGATCCGCGGAGACGGCCGGGTCGTCGTCGAAATCGAGAGCCTCGACGATCTCACCCCGTTCAACATCGTCCCGAGAAGCATCGGCAGCGTGGCCATTTATACCCACCACCTCGGGCTGATGAGAAAGGTTCTCCTCCGCATGCATTCATGGATGATGTTCCTCTTCGCCGAGGGCCATGGAGGAGGCGACGGGCATTAGGCACTCCACCGTTTTTTTCGAAAATTGAGTCCGCAGTTGTCAGGCCGCGCGTACATTGTTACGAATAAGTTTTTATGGCACTAGCCGTCCAGCGTCCCAAACTCACACTCTCCGAGAGGCTTTATCTGCCGGCCATTGTCGCCGGGTTGGTGATCACCCTCCGCCACATCGTGAACCGACTCACGGGAAAAACCAAAGTCACGATGCAGTATCCGGAGCAGAAGTGGGATGAGAACCTGCCGGATTGGTATCGGGGCGCTCCAACGCTTGTCAAAGACCAGTGGGGCCGCGAACGCTGTGTGGCCTGCCAGCTTTGTGAATTCATCTGCCCGCCACGGGCGATCACGATCCATCCGGAGGAAATTCCCACCGAGGATCGCTTTGGAAAGGTCGAGAAGCGGCCGAAGGAATTCGAGATCGACATGATCCGCTGCATTTACTGCGGGCTCTGCGAAGAGGTTTGCCCGGAACAGGCGATTTTCCTCCGCAAGGACTACTCGATCACGGGCTACTCGCGGCAGGAAATGAAGCATGACAAGGCCAAGCTCTATGAATTGGGCGGTGTGATGGACGGATTGGTTCACAAGTGGAACGAAAAAAAGTAGCCGGACCGCAACCGGGCTGCTAAAAACCCATCCGCCTTTCGACCATTCATGCAGCTGGCCCTTTTTTGGATCTTTTCAATTCTGACGCTCCTCTTCGCGGCGGGCGTCATCTTTCTGCGGAGTCCGGTTTCTAGCGCGATGAGCCTTGTGATGTGCTTCGTCGGGCTCGCCGCGCTCTACGTGACGCTCGACGCTTTTTTCATCGGCGTGGTGCAGGTGCTCGTTTACGCCGGCGCGGTGATGGTGCTCTTCCTGTTCATCATCATGCTTCTCGACTTGGGAAAGGAAAAGACCCGCTCGGTCCGGATCTCGGCCTGGGTGGGCGGCGGCATCGTGGTCGGCGGATTCGTCGCCGCGCTGACGCAGGTCGTCATGTCCCTGCCTTCCCTCTGGGTTTCCAAGCCTCCGATTCCGGAGGTCAATGACGTCGCCGCCATCGGCATCACGCTTTTCAAGTCTTACAACCTCCCGCTCCAACTCATCGGCATCCTCCTGCTGGTTGCCACCATTGGCGTCGTCGTTCTCAGCCGGAAGGAGCTCAAGTGAACCCCGCCGCCGCGCGTCTCGTCGCGGGCGTCTCCGACCTTTAACGTGCCAACGCTCGCCCATTATCTGATCGTCAGCGGCCTGCTCTTCTCATTGGGACTGGCCGGTGTCCTGCTGCGCCGCAACATTCTCATCATCTTCATGGGCCTCGAACTCATGCTGAACGCCGCAAATCTCTCGCTGGTGGCGTTTTCGCGCTTCAACCTTCTCGACGGTCTTCCGAATTACAACGGCCAGGTGTTTGTGTTTTTCATCATCACGGTGGCCGCAGCCGAGGTCGCGGTCGGGCTCGCGATCATCGTCGCCTTGTTCCGCGCCAAGCAAACCACGCACGTCGAGGACCTCGAATCGCTCAAGTTTTGATGAACACGCTCTCCGCGCCCTGGATCATCCTTTTCACCCCACTGGCCGCCGCAGCGGTCATTCTCCTCGTCGGACGTCTCTCGAAGCCGCTGAGTGCCGGTCTGGCCATCGGTTCGGCCGCAGTGGGAGCCTTGCTGAGCTGGTGGTTGTACTTCCAGCCCGAGACCCCGGAGGCGTTGCGGTTTTATTGGATCGACTTCGGTGAGGTGCTCCGCATCCCGATTGGGATCACGCTCGATCACCTCGCGAAAGTCATGCTCCTGGTCGTGACGTCGATCGCGACACTCGTCTTCACGTATTCCCTCGGCTACATGAAAACCGAGGAGGGTTACTGGCGCTATTTTGCCGGTCTGTCGCTCTTCCTCTTTTCAATGCTCGGCATCGTCCTCGCCGATAACTTCGTGATGATGTTCATCTTCTGGGAACTCGTCGGCGTGAGCTCCTACATTCTGATCGGGCATTATTTCTCGAAGAACTCCGCCGCGGACGCCAGCAAGCAGGCTTTCGTCGTCAACCGAATCGGTGACTTCGGCTTTATGCTCGGCATCCTGCTTTTCTGGTCGGCGACCGGCACATTCGTGTTCTCCGAGCTGAAAAACGAGATCAGCATCTTCCAAGGCTACCCGATTTATCTGACCGTCGCAGCCGTGCTCGTGTTCTGCGGCACCGTCGGAAAATCGGCCCAGCTTCCACTTCACGTCTGGCTGCCGAATTCGATGGAGGGTCCGACACCGGTCTCCTCGCTTCTCCACGCTGCCACGATGGTCGCGGCGGGTGTTTACATGCTCGCCCGGATTTTCCCGATCCTCGAAGCGACGCCTCTTGGGCTGGACATCATTGCCTGGGTGGGCGGCCTCACCTGCCTCGCCGCGGCCCTCATGGCGACCCAGCAGGATGACATCAAGCGCATTCTCGCTTACTCCACGATCTCGCAACTGGGCTACATGGTCATGGGCATCGGCGTCGCCCCGGTCTGGGACGTCTCGATGTTTCACCTTTTCACCCACGCGTGCTTCAAGTGCCTGCTGTTCCTCTGCGCGGGGTCGGTGATTGTGGGCATGCACCACGAGCAGAACATCTGGAAAATGGGCGCGCTGAAAAACAAAATGCCGTTCACTTTCCTTGCCATGTGCGCCGGCGCGCTGGCCCTGGCCGGCTGTCCGTTCACGAGCGGCTACTACAGTAAAGACCTGATCATTATGTGGGCGGTGGAGAAGCAACCGATCCTTGGCTGGATCGGCATCGCAACGGCCGGACTCACCGCCTTCTATACCTTCCGCCTCATCTTCGTGGTCTTCCTCGGTGCACCGCGTGACGACCATGCGAAACATGCGCACGAGTCACCGATGGTCATGCTCGTTCCACTCGGGATCCTCGCGATTCCGTCGTTGATCGCGGGTCTCCTCGTCATGAAAGGCGGTTGGTTCTTTGAAGTGCGCGAGCCGGAACATGTTCCTCATATCGTCCACTACGTCCTTTGGGGGCTTTTCGTTTCCGGTGTCGGGGGGGCTTGGCTCCTCTATCGCAATGCCGCCAAGGATCCGATCTCGATCCCCGCATTCGCCAACCGTCTCTACATCGACAATGTCTATCAATGGATGGTCAAAACCATTCAGGACGGCGGTGCTGCCGTGTTGTCTTGGGCGGACCGTTGGGTGATTGACGTGATCATCGTCCAGATTCCAAGCAAAGTTGCCTGGGCGTGCGGGTTTGTGATGCGCTTCCTTCAACTCGGCAATATTCAAGCCTACGCGTTCTTCTTCGGAGCAGGCGTCGTCGGTCTGCTTTACCTCCTCCTTTCCCGATGAGTCCGCTCCTTTTCCTCATCCTCGTTCCACTGGTCGCCGCCGCCTTCATTCTGGCCGGCTCGAATGCCCGTTACACCGCGCTCATCGCCTCGGTCACCAACCTGCTTTTCAGTCTGGTTCTCCTCGCGGTCTATCCCCGCGGATCCGGGTATCAATTCCTCTCGACGGAATTCCCCATCATTCCCGCGCTGGGGATCAGCTTCAGTCTCGGAGCGGACGGACTGAGCCTCGTCATGCTTCTGCTGTCGACCTTGGTAACCGTAGCGGCCGTGGCGGTGGCACGGACGCCGGCGAATCAGCCGGATTGGTTTTACGCCTGCCTGATGTTTATTTCTGCGGGCGTCGTCGGAGCGTTCGCGTCGATTGACGTGTTCTTCTTCTACATGTTCCACGAGCTGGCGCTCATCCCGACCTTTCTCCTCATTGGGATCTGGGGATCCGGCGACCGTCAGGCAGCGGCTTGGAAGGCGACGATCTATCTCGCCCTGGGGAGTTTTGTTCTTTTGCTCGGGCTGATTGGACTTTACCTAATCCAGCCGGAAGGCTTCCGCTCATTCGACATCCGCAAGATCGTCGCGCTGGCCGATGCGGGGCTTCTCACCGACGGCGCGTGGGTCTATCTTCTGCTCCTGATTGGGTTCGGCATTCTGGTTTCTCTGTTCCCGTTCCATACGTGGGCTCCGCAAGCCTACGCCAGCGCGCCTGCTCCGGCGGCGATGTTGCACGCCGGAGTGCTGAAAAAATTCGGCCTCTATGGTTTGATCCGGATTGCCGTGCCGGTCTTCCCGGATCCGGTGCAGCAGTTTGCCGACCTTCTTCTCATTCTGCTCGTCGGCAACATCCTTTACGTCGGCTACGTGACCATCGCGCAACGGAAGCTGGATTGGATGCTCGGCTATTCGAGCGTGATGCACATGGGCTACATCTTCCTCGGCATCGCGGCCCTGAACGTCGTCAGTGTCAGCGGCTCGTCGCTCATGCTTTTCGCGCACGGACTTTCAATTGCCGCTCTCTTTGCGCTGAGCGGAGAACTTCGCGAGCGAACGGGGACGTTGGATTTCGCGGAGCTTGGCGGTCTTGCAAAAGCGATGCCGCGGTTCGGGCTTCTCTTCGGCTTTGCCGCCATGGCGTCGATCGGCCTCCCGGGCTTCGTAAATTTTGCCGGCGAGGTTCTGATATTCTTCGGCGCCTTCGCCGGTGGCGTGTCGCGCTTCGGTCAAAACGCAGCGGGCGAAGTTTTTCAGTTCAACAACTACCAGATTGCCACCATTTGCGCGGTGTGGGGTGTGGTGATCTCGGCCGTTTACATGCTCCGCGCTTACCGTCGCGTTTTCCTCGGCCCGCTGGGTGATCGTTGGACATCCCTGCCGGAGATTTCCGGGGTGGCCCGTGTGGCCGTCGTATCCCTCATCCTTGTCATGCTGGTCTTCGGGTTCTTCCCGCAGGTCCTCATCCAACTGGTGACCCCCGGCCTTATTAATCCATGATTCCGCCGATTTGTTTGGAAATTTCCGTCGTGTGCCTGGGCATTTTTCTGCTCATGGCGGATGCGTTTTTTGTCAAAGCCGACAAGCGATCTCTCGCCTATGGTGCGATTGTCGGACTGGCTGCGGTTTTCGTCCTGACGTTTTTCCTCCAGCAACAGCCGGTCACACAGGGATTCTACGTCCTCGATCCGCTCGCACTTTTCTTCAAACGCTTCGCGTTGCTGGCCACGATTCTGACAATCATCCTGGCCATCGATTTCGCGCCCGTGGTCCAGCGACTCATTCCCTCCGCCAGTCCGCAGGCCGGTCTCGGGGAGTTCTTCGTGCTGCCCGTCTTCACGTGCGCCGGTCTCATGTGGATGGCCTCCGCTGCGGATTTTATCATGATCTTCTGCGCGCTGGAACTCGTCACGATCGCGTTCTACGTGCAGGTCGCCTATCTCCGTCGCAGTGCGATGAGCCTCGAGGCGGGAACGAAATATCTGATTCTGGGCGCGCTTTCGACCGGATTCCTTGTCTACGGCATCACGTGGATTTTTGGAATGACCGGTCACACCTCGCTGGCCGGCATTGCGGACACGATTGGACGGATTCCCGAGGCGAATCAAACCGGTCTCCTGTTCGGACTCGGCCTGGTGCTGGTGGCGCTTGGTTTCAAAGTCGCCGCTGCACCGTTTCAATTCTGGGTTCCGGACGTTTATCAGGGCGCGCCGACCCCGGTGACGGCCTTTCTTTCGGTCGGCTCGAAAGCGGCCGGATTTGTTGTTCTGCTGCGCGTTCTTGAACCGTTCCTGCTGGTTCCGGCGCTCCAGACCAAGCTGATCGCCGCGCTCGGATTCCTCGCCGGCCTCACGTTGCTTTACGGCAATCTGGCCGCGATGCCGCAGACGAATCTCAAGCGGCTCCTCGGCTACTCCAGCATCGCCCATGCCGGTTATCTGCTCATCGGCGTCGCCAGCGTTGGCGCTCCAACGGCGGGCAAGGCGATTGTTTTCTATTTGTTCGGGTATTTGTTGATGACCTTCCTGGCATTTCTCGTGCTGGTTCCTGTAACAAAGGCGACCGGCGGGGATGACATCTCGCATTTCAACGGCCTCGCCCGCCGCTCGCGCACGTTGTCCTTTGCGATGTTAACGGCGATGGCGTCTCTCGCGGGGCTGCCATTCACGGTCGGATTTCTGGGCAAGTTCTTCATCTTCGAAGCGGCCATGAACCAAGGGCATCTCGTTCTCGTTTGCCTCGGCGTCGTCACCGTGGCTGCCGGATTTTACTATTACCTGAAAGTCGTCCGCGCCATGTTCTGGCTGCCGGCACCCGATGATGCGGCGGAAATCGAGATTTCACCGTTAAGTCGCTTCGCCATTATCTGCCTCGCGATTCTCATTTTCGTTTTCGGCGTTTTCCCACAGCCGGTGCTGCAGTTAATCCCCTGATCTCCCGAGATGCCTGCCCTCGACAAACCTCTGGAGGAGCTCCGCTCCTATCGGGGAATCAATCCCAAGCCGGAGGATTTCGACGATTACTGGAGCCGGGCGCTTTCGGAACTGGACAGAGTCGATCCCGAGCCCGTGCTCCAGCCCACGCCTGAACTGAACGCTCCAAAAGCGGAGCTTTTCGACCTCACCTTCACCGGCATCGGGGGAGCCCGGATTTACGCAAAGTATCTCCGTCCCAAAGTGCCCTCGGGGAAGTCCCCGGCCATCCTGCAGTTTCATGGTTACACCGGTTCGAGCGGCGACTGGCAGGACAAACTGGGCTATGTGGGCCAGGGCTTTGCTGTTGCGGCGATGGATTGTCGCGGACAGGGCGGGCGAAGTGAAGACCTCGGCGGCGTTCGCGGAAACACACATCACGGCCACATTATCCGGGGACTCGATGAGCCGTCGCCGGACAGGCTGCTTTTCCGACAGATTTTTCTCGATACGGTACAGCTGGCCCGCGTGGTGGCGTCTTTTGATGAAGTCGACGACTCCCGGTTGTCGTGCTCCGGCGGTTCGCAGGGAGGTGCACTTTCCATCGCCTGCGCGGCCTTGGAACCGAGGATTCGCAAGTGCGTTTCCGTTTATCCATTTCTCTCGGATTACAAACGTGTCTGGCAGATGGATCTGGCAAAAGACGCCTATGGAGAACTGAGGACGTATCTCCGCACTTTCGATCCCCTCCACATGCGCGAGAGCGAAATCTTTACGAAACTTGGCTACATCGACGTCCACCACCTCGCCCCACGCATCAAAGCCCGCGTCCTGATGGCGCTGACGTTGATGGATCCGATCTGCCCGCCGTCCACGCAGTTCGCTGTCTTCAATAATCTCGAATGCCCCAAAGAGGCAGTCATTTATCCGGATCACGGACACGAAGGACTTCCGGGATTCAATGACCGGCTGTTCGATTTTCTCGTCAACGCCTGAGTTGACCGACGTGCGGCGACAATTGGATTGAATTTCGGGCGTCGTCGCCGAATGATCCCGCCCATGTCCAGCCAGCCGATTTTTTTTGAGCCGATCGCCATGGAGCGGGTCTGGGGAGGGCGCCGCTTTGAAACGCTCAAAGCCAAACCTTTGCCGCACGGGACGCCGGTGGGTGAGCTGTGGGAGGTAGTGGACCGAGAGGACGCCCAAAGCGTTGTTCATGACGGCCCTCTGACCGGAAAAACCCTTCACGATCTGTGGGTTCACCATCGCGCCGAAATTTTCGGAGCGGCCTATGAAACCGATCCGTCTCCGCGGTTTCCGATTCTCGTCAAGCTGCTGGACGCTCGCGAGCGCCTTTCGGTGCAGGTTCATCCGCCCTCCCACCTCGCCGCATCGTTGCAGGGAGAGCCGAAAACCGAGGTCTGGTATTTTCTGGACGCGCTGCCCGGTGCTCTCATTTACGCAGGACTCAAGACCGGCGTGACCCGCTTCGAGTTTGAAGCACTTTTGCGCAACGGGGAGGTTGAACAGGCGCTGCACGAGATCACGGTGCAGAGCGGCGAGAGCATTTTCATTCCAAGTGGACGCCTGCATGCCATTGGCGAAGGCAACCTCATCGTGGAAGTGCAGCAAAACAGCGATACGACCTATCGCGTGTTCGACTGGAACCGGGTCGGATTGGATGGAAAACCGCGGGCTCTCCACATTGAAGAGTCGATGGCGTCGATCGACTTCGAGGATTTCGAGCCCGGAGTCTGTTCCAGCCATGTTCACCTCATCGCGGACTGTCCGTTTTTCCGGGTGGAAAAGCGCGAGATCCGCGAGGCCTTGGACGTACGGCCGGACGGTCGTTTTGCCTTGGTGACAATTCTCGAGGGCACGGTGGTTTGTGGCGGCCTGACTTTTGAAAAAGGTCAGTTCTTTCTCGTAACGGCGACCGCCGACTCTCCGGAGCTTCGCGCCGCGAAAGGTACGGCCTCCGTTCTCGTGACCACTCTGCCCGTCTAACCCGAGGATCGCCGAACGGCGCGGAGGTCGAAACGAGCGAAGGCCATGACGACGGCGAAGCACAGCATCGGAACAAGGTAGGATACCGCGGCTCCGAAACGTTCCCTCACGGTCGCCTGCAACAACGGATAGAGCGCTCCGCCAAGGATGGCCATGACAAGACCGGCAGCACCGATTTTTGTATCCTCCCCCAAACCCATGCAACGCGATTCCGTAGATGGTTGGGAACATGAGCGACATGCAGGCCGAGATCAGGACCAAGGCGACCATGCCAATAAGACCGGGCAGGAATAAGGCCACTCGACTGAAAAGAAAAGCCGCCGTGGCCATGATCCAGGGCAGGCGCGAAGGAGAAATCCGTCGCATCAAGGCCGTGCACAGAAATCGAAAAAAAAGAAAGACGATCAACGACCTGAAGGTATTGGCCGGCTCCCGCCTCGGTGATTCCCAGCACCCCCCGGTGCCGTATTGAATCGTGAAGGTCCAGACACAAATCTGAGCGGCGACGTAGAAGCCATGGGGAGACTAGACCGTTTTAAATAATATTGTAGCCTTTTTGAAATGATGTATGGTGCCTTCGATGAAGGCACTTTCCATGGATTTGCGAGAACGAATCCTGTCCACCTACGACAAGGAAGACGCCACTCGGGAGCAGGTGGCCAAAAAGCCCGATATGACTCTGGCGGAGTTGCGCGAGGCTGTGGGGCTGGACTGCACGC
>CAZRIL010000174.1:0-9712 GCA_964600115.1 uncultured Chthoniobacter sp.
CCTACCAGTCGGCGTTTGTGCCGCGGGTGTCCATGTGCGTGAAGCCGGGATACCGGCCGACGCCGCCCTTGAACAGGCCGGCTTTGCGCAGATCGCGGGCCATCGCTGCCACCTTGCGGGGCGAGGAGCGGAACCGCATGTCGATGGCATTGTTGCGAAGATGATAGGAGTGGCTTTTCGCCCCGGGGCAGGTGGCGTTGTAGGCCGGGCAGCGATAAACGGAAAGGACTTCTCCGACGGGTTCGCCGAGACGGCCGCAGACTTTGTCCACGGCGAGCAGCGTGGTGCGGATGTTCCCCCATAGCTGCCTGGGCGGGAGGGTGTTGTGAATTCTTCCGTGGGCCTTAGCGTGGGAATCCATGATCTGCTGCACGGATATTTTCCGGAGTCCCATCCGGCTGAGGAATTTGCGGTAGGCCTCGCTGTTGTAACCCAGCACTCCCTGCAGGGAGGGAGGGATGTTCGACCGGTCGGGTTTTGCTGACGTCTCGCCGTTGAGTACGTCGAAAACACTCCACATCGCATCCGCCTTACCAGCGCCCGCGAGCAGCCCTGCCCCTGCACAGAGGATCAGGCCCATGAGGCGGCGGCGGGGTATGGTGATCAGTTGTTGCTCCATTTGTTTCAAACCATAGAACAAAGCACAATTCCTCGAAGGTCAAAGGGCTTTTTCAAAAAAACATCCAGCAAGTCCCATGCCACGCAGGAAGACCGGAGAGGGTTTGATGTGGCTCAAAAAAAGGCGTGGCAGTTTTTGGGGAGTTCGTATAGGTCGAAGAGAGTGAAGTTTCCGGGAACAAAAGGATATCGATATCAGGCCAGCCGCCTGATCGCCCGGTTCGGGTCGATTCTTGTTTTCCTTCTGGCGGCAACGGCTCATGGGCAGGACGGGGGGCAGATGCGGCCGGTGGCTGACATGTTCCAGCCGCTCTCCCGGCCGGCTGAGATGATCCACAGTTCCTCGATGCTCGTGCTCGCGATCACGGCGGGGATTTTTGTCGTGGTGACCTCCCTCATGATATTCGTGGTGTGGAAATTCCGGCGCAAGGGGCCTGAGGACGATCTCAAGGAACCGCCCCAGATTTATGGAAGCACCCACATCGAACTCGCGTGGACGGTTGTTCCGATCATCATCACTTTCGTCCTGATTCTGGTCACCAGCCGCACGATCGGAGAGATTCAGAACCGGCAGATGCCGGCCAACGCGGTCCAGATCAGGCTCGTCGGCCACCAGTGGTGGTGGGAGGTGCGCTATGAAAACGAAGGCATCGTCACCGCCAACGAAATCCATGTGCCGGTAAGCCGCCGGGACGGCGAGGGCGTGCGCCCGACGCATATTGTCCTGGAGTCCGCCGACGTAATCCACAGCTTCTGGGTGCCCCAGCTCGCCGGCAAAACGGACCTGGTTCCCAACAAGAAAAACAGGACGTGGATCGAGCCGTTTGCCACGGGGACATTCTTCGGGAACTGCGCGGAATACTGCGGGACCCAGCACGCGAACATGCTGCTGAGGGTGATCGTGGAGGAACCGGCTGCCTACGAGGAATGGGTCAAGAAAATGAAGCAGCCTCCTGTCGCCCCCCAGACCGGTCTTGCCGCCCAGGGCCACAAAGCCTTTTTCGCGAACTCGTGCATCAACTGCCACACGGTGGACGGCACGAACGCCGCTGGAATCTTCGGGCCGGACCTCAGCAAGCTGATGACCCGGCAGACGATCGGAGCGGGAGTGGCACCCCTCAACCCCGAGACCTTGCGCGCCTGGGTGAGGGATCCCCAGACACTCAAAACCGGCTGCCTCATGCCCGACATGAAGCTCCTTGACAGCGAAGTGGACTCGATCACCGCCTACCTTCTCACGTTGAAATGAACCCCGAAACCGCTGACGACAATTTCCAAATTCCGCCGCCGGAACGCATCGGCGAGGAGCGCGGATCGTTGACCCGGATCGTCCAGGAACTGGTCTTCACCGTGGACCATAAAAAGCTCGGGCTCATGTATATCGCATCCGGGCTCCTGTTTTTTGTCGTGGCGGGCCTCATGGCGACCATGATCCGCATCCAGCTGGCCGTGCCGCGGAACAACTTCCTTGAGCCGGATGTCTTCAACCGGCTGTTCACGATGCACGGGACAGCCATGGTCTTTCTCGTCGGCATGCCGATAATTTTCGGGTTCGCCAACTTTCTGGTTCCGCTGATGATCGGAGCCCGCGACATGGCCTTTCCCCGTCTGAACGCCTTTGGGTTCTGGGTGTTCTTTTTCAGCGGTCTCCTCCTCTTCTTCAGCTATCTGGGCGCACCCGGCCTCTACGCGGCAGGCTCGGCGCCCGATGTCGGCTGGTTTGCCTACTCGCCGCTCACGGCCAAGGCGTTCTCGCGCGGGCACAGCACCGACTACTGGACGCTCTCGCTCCTGCTGGGCGGCATCGGGAGCATCGCGACATCGATCAACATCATCGTGACCACGCTCTGCATGCGGTGCAAAGGGATGATTCTCGGCCGGATGCCGCTCTTCGTCTGGCTCTTCCTCGTCGTGGCCTTCCTCGTCATCATCGCGATGCCGCCGCTTTCCGCATGCCAGATCATGCTGATCCTCGACCGGTATTTCGGGGCGCATTTCTTCGATACTCAGGCCGGGGGCTCGGCGGTGCTGTGGCAGCACTTCTTCTGGATCTTCGGGCATCCCGAGGTTTACATCCTGATCCTTCCGGGTTTTGCGGTCGCATCCGAGGTGATTCCGGTATTTTCCCGCAAGCCGATCTTCGGATATCCAGTCATGGTTGCTGCGAGCGTAATGATCGCCTTCATCAGCCTTGGCGTCTGGGCGCACCATATGTTCACCGTTGGGATGACATCGATCGGGAACACGTTCTTCGCGATCTCGACGTTGCTTGTGGCGATCCCGACCGGCATCAAGATCTTCAACTGGATCGGGACGATGTATGGCGGAAAGCTGCGATTCGAGTTGCCGATGCTCTTCTGTCTCGGTTTTCTTTTCCAGTTCCTGATCGCGGGACTCACCGGCGTGATGCTCGCGATCGCACCATTCGACTGGCAGTTGAGTGATTCCTACTTTGTTGTCGCCCACTTCCACTACGTGCTGATCGGCGGGCTCCTCTTCACGATTTTCGCCGGCATCTACTACTGGTATCCGAAGGCGCTTGGGAAGATGCCGGATTTCAGGCTCGGGCTCCTGCACTTCATCCTGTTCACCGTCGGATTCCATATCACATTTTTCCCGCAACACATCTCGGGCTTTCTGGGAATGCCGCGGCGCATCTACACGTATGACGCCGGGCGGGGCTGGGATCTCTGGAACCTCATTTCAAGCATCGGCGTGATCTTTCAGGCCGCCGGCATCCTGTTCTTTGTCGTCAATTTGATTTACTCCTATGTGAAGGGGAAAAAGGCCGGCGACGACCCGTGGGACGCCTGGACGCTCGAGTGGGCGACCAGTTCGCCGCCTCCAAGCTATAATTTTGAAACGCTCCCGGAGGTGCGCAGCCGCCGGCCGCTCTGGGATCTGAAACACCCGGATGATCCGGATTGGAAATACGAATGACATGACAGCCGCACCCGCCCAATCCCTGGAATGGAAATTGCCGTCGACCCGGAAGGTCGCGGTCATTTCCCTCATCCTCACCGAGTCGGCGCTGTTCACGATTTTCCTGGTGGCCTACCTTTTCTACATGGGGAGGAGCCTGAACGGCCCGTATCCGTCTCAGGTTCTGACCTTCCCGCTCATGGCCACCATCGCGCTCCTCTCAAGCAGCGTGACAATTGTCTTCTCCGAAATGGCGCTGCATCGCGGGAACAAGGCCGCGTTCCATGTCTGGTGGGCGATCACCATCGGGTTGGGCGCCTATTTTCTCTGGTTCACGGGAATGGAATGGAAACATCTCATCTTCACGGAAAACCTGACGCTCGCCACGAACGTCTTCGGGACGACCTTTTACTCGCTGGTAGGCCTCCACGCCAGCCATGTGATCATCGGGCTGTTCCTGCTCACGCTCATTCTCGTCCTCAGCGTGCTGGGAAAAATCCCCGCGGATCATACGGAACACATCGAGATGATTTCGTGGTATTGGCATTTTGTGGACGCCATTTGGATTGTCGTTGTCACCGTGGTTTACATCATCAGCATCCGCTACTGACATGTCTGAAGATCCCAACAAAATCGAACTCCCGGCCCCGACATGCTGGCCGATCATAGCAGCCTTCGGGTTGTGCCTGGTCTTCGCGGGCCTTGTCACCGATCTGGCCGTTTCCGCCGTGGGGCTGCTCACCGGGCTCTCCGGCGCTATCGGCTGGTTTCGCGATGTCTTCCCGCATCCGAAGCACGAATACGTGGAGTTGGTCCCGGAAGCGGAGCGGGCATCCGCGATCAAGCGCTCCAATCGCCGGGTGGAACACATGCAATTCGGTGAAGGCGGGCACAGGCTGCGCCTTCCGATCGCCGTGCATCCTTACCTCTCGGGCGTAAAGGGCGGCCTGGCAGGCGGCTTCGTCATGGCGGTGCTGGCCTGTGCCTGGGGTGCGGTATTCCACACAATTTGGTATCCGATCAACCTCCTTGCGGCAGCCGGTGTGCCAAGCCTCGCGCTTGCGGGGGTGCAGACTCTCCAGGAATTCAGCGCCCTCGGGCTGCTCGTGGGCACGGTGACCCACCTCTCCATGTCGATTCTTGTGGGCCTTCTCTACGTTGTCCTCCTTCCCATGCTCCCGGCCCGGTTCGAGTGGTTCTGGGGCGGAATCGTCACTCCCGTGATCTGGACCGCCCTCGTGGCGGCGTCGATGCGCCTCGTCAACCCCGCTCTCGCCCAACATGTGGCCTGGCCGTGGTTCATTATCTGCCAGGTCGCCTTCGGAATGGTCGGCGGCTATGTCGTCTTCAAGTCTGAAAAAGTGGAAACCATCCAAAGCCTCCCTCTGGCTGCAAAGCTCGGGGTGGAGGCACAGCAAAAGGAACCATGATCCGGACGACACTCCTCCTCATTGCTTTCCTTGCGCTCGGCGGCTGTGATTGGATGCCGGGCAAACCGAATCCGGATTCCCGCTGGAAACCGGCTTCCGAAATCTCCGATTTCGCCACTCTCTACCGTCAAAACTGCCTCGGCTGCCATGGCATGGATCAAGTCGTTTCCGGCTCGATCTCCATGGATGCCGCGACCTACCTCTCAGTTCTTCCGAGGGAAATTTTGTTGAATGCCATCTCGAATGGAATTCCTTCCACCGCGATGCCCGGGTTCTCGACAGCTGCGGGCGGGACGTTGACCGGCGATCAGATTGAGATTCTCGTGAACGGCATCATGGCAAAAAAGCCTCCCGCTGGTCAGGCTTCTCTACCTCCTTATGCCGCCGGACCTGGTGATCCGGTCCGCGGGGCCGGGGTCTTCGCTGCCGCGTGCGCATCCTGCCATGGCGAAAATGGAGACGGGGGCGCGAAGGCGGGATCGGTTATCAACCCGGCCTACCTGGATCTCGTGAGCAACCAATACCTGCGCACGATCGCGATCGCCGGCCGGCAAAACCTCGGCTGCCCGGATTTCGCCAACAGAATTCCGGGACGGCCGATGACGAACGATGAGATCTCGGATGTCGTCGCCTGGTTGATCTCGAACCGCAAAAATGAATTTGGGAAGCCGCTCGCGCCGGCCAAGCCATCACTGCCATGAACGAAGAACCTGCAAAACCCTGCGCCTGCAAGGGAGAGCCCAAGAAGACATCCCGACGCGACTTTCTGCTCGCCACAGGATTCGGACTCAACGCAGTCGCGGGAGCCATGATCGGCATCCCGCTTCTCGGGTATGTTCTTTCCTCGTTCTTCAAGCCCAACCAGCTGTCAAAGATTTCCCTGGGGCCGGTGGACAGTTTTCCCGAGGGAAAAACCCGATTCGCCAGCTACAAAAATCCACTGCATCGCGAGTGGGATGGCCAGACTGCCGACATCCCGTGCTGGGTACGCCGCCTCGAAGGAAATGACTTTCAGGTCTTCGCGATCAACTGCACCCATCTCGGCTGTCCGGTTCGATGGTTCGAGGAATCGAAGCTGTTCATGTGCCCTTGCCACGGTGGAGTCTTCTACGAGGACGGAGGCCATGCGGCGGGCCCCCCTCCACGCGGGCTCTACACCTATGAGGTGAAGGTCGAGAACGGCGAACTGTTCATCATGGGCGGAGTGCTCCCAAACCTTTCGAACCAGAACATATGAACAAGCTGATCAATGCGGCGCGAGGGGTCTTCCTCTGGGTGGATGACCGGCTGCATCTTTCCAAGCTGTATGAGTCCACGGCCGGGCACCACGTCCCGCAGAGTTCGGGCAGTTGGTTCTATGTCTTCGGAAGCGCTACCCTGCTGTGCTTCATGATCCAACTGGCGACCGGGATCATGCTGGCGATGGTCTATGTGCCGTCCGCGGCCGAGGCCTATACAACGCTCGAATACCTGACATTCAACCAGTATCTCGGGTGGTTCCTGCGAGGCGTTCATTTCTGGGGATCGAACTTCATGGTCGGCATCATGCTCCTGCACATGACGCAGGTTTTCCTGTTCGGTGCCTATAAATACCCGCGCGAGATCACATGGATCACCGGCGTCATCCTGATGGTCCTGACCCTTGGGCTCGCATTCACCGGCCAGGTGATGCGCTTCGACGAGGATGCCTACTGGGGCCTGGGAATCGGCGTCGCCATCATGGGACGGGTGCCCTTCATCGGCGAGCAGCTGGTGAACATGATGCTCGGGGGACCGATCATCGCCTCTGACACGCTGTCCAGATTTTTTGCGCTGCACGTCTTTGTGCTGCCGGGCGGAGTTCTAGCGATCGTGAGCATCCACCTGCGGATGGTCCTTACCAAGGGCATCAACGAATATCCGCAGCCGGGCATGCTGGTGCGGCGGGATACCTACGATAAAGAATACGCCGCCATCCTCAAAAAGGAAGGGGTTCCATTCTTCCCGAAAGCGATCAGCAAAGACCTTGTGGCCGCGTCGATTGTCATTTTTGGAATCCTCGCCTGCGCCTGTTTTTTCGGACCAAAGGGCCCCACAGGCCCGCCGGATCCTGTTCAGATCGATACGCTGCCAAGGCCGGATTTCTACTTCCTGTGGATCTTTGCAATCGCGGCGCTTATGCCGGACTGGATGGAAACGGTCGCCCTTTTGGGCGGCCCCGTGGTTATCGGCATAATCCTGTTCGCGCTTCCGTTCTTTAACGGCACCGGGGAGAAGAGCTGGCGGCGGCGGCCGGTTGCCGTCCTGACCGTCATCCTGACGTATGTCGCGCTCGGCCTGCTGACCTACCTCGGCCACACGTCGCCATGGTCACCGGAAATGGACGCCTGGAAAGCCGATCCCACGCCGAAGGAATTCATCGAGGGCCGCACCCCATTGGAGTTGCAGGGCTCGCTCGTGATCCAGTCGATGCAGTGCAGGAACTGCCACGCGATCGATGGAATCGGCGGCCGGCGGGGACCGGATCTCGCAGATGTCGGAGCCAGGCTGACGAAAGACCAACTCATCCGCCAGGTGATTCAAGGCGGTGGCAACATGCCGGCCTACGGAAAAAATCTCTCGCCGGATCAGGTGGATGCGGTCGTGGCCTACATGGTTTCACTGAGGACTCCAGGGGTTGCGGCAGCGAGGGACTCCTCACAGCCAGGCCGCCCTCCGATGGAGTAGGTGCCGGGAATCCGGGCGTTTCGATCTGGTTGGATCAGCCAGAATCCGGTGATTGAGAAATTCTTTCAGAATTCCTCTACAAAAATCGCCGTCTTCGGGATTAGTGCTTCGACTTTTTCCGCCAGAATCAGCCAGACCGCACGATGGTTCATCATCCGTGAACAGCGTTCGGGAGTGACCACGGTCACGCTGCTCGGAGGATGAGTCAGCCGCACCGGAGTCTCGACCGTGCTGACAGACCGGCCCGATCCATCCCGTGGGATGAGTTGGATTGGGAATTCATGGATCCTTCGATGAAATTGGCGGGTCAGCCGCCGCCCTCCCGCAGAAAACAAGGTCAAACAGCATCGGGGCGCTGTTGACTATTGGGGCTTGTGGAGGCCCACTTCAAAAGCGCATCCAAGGCTGGACACAGCGACAGTCCCCATTTCGTCAACGAATACTCCACTTTGGGGGGAATTTCGGGATAGACTTTGCGCGCGATGATCCCGTCCTTCTCAAGCTGGCGAAGTTGCTGGGCGAGCATCTTCTGCGTAACCGCCGGGATCGCCCGCTCAAGCTCCGAGAATCGACAAATGCCTCCGTCGAAAAGCTGGAAGAGAATGAGCAGTTTCCATCGGCCTTCGAGCATCTTGAGAGTCTTTTCCAAGTCCGCCGCTGCCGTCTCCGGCGTGTAGGGGATTCCCGCCGGTGAGATACTTACTTTTTTGTGGGTTCTTCCCATTCTTAAAGCATGGTTTAGAGTCCCCGGATCGCAACCTCAAACCCGTGAAACTTCCTCAATCCCTCGTAAACTATTTCGAAGCGGTCAACGCCGGGGACGGCACGACCGCAGCAACTCTGTTCGCGGAGAGCGCCGTCGTCAACGACGAGGGCGCAGACCACCGCGGACACGCAGCTATCGCCGCGTGGGTCGAAGAGACGGCCGGAAAATATCAGTTCCAGGTCACACCGCTCGACGTCAGGCAGTCCGGCGAGCAGGTCAGGGCCAGCTGCCAGGTGAAAGGCAGCTTCCCCGGGAGCCCGGTCACGCTCGATTTCGATTTCACCCTCTCTAGAGACAGGATCACCAGCCTTTCCATTCCGTGAATACTGATGCGACCCATCCACGGGAATTTGACCATCAGCGTGTCCTCATCACCGGGGGCACGAAAGGCGCCGGGGCGGCCATGGTAAACCGCTTTGCCGCGGGAGGTGCCAGGGTCGCCACCACCGCAAGATCGTCGTGTCCAGAGGGATTGCCTTGCGAGGTTTTCATCCAGGCCGACGTGACGACAGCCTCGGGAGTCGAAAAAATTGTCCGAACCACTCTCGAGCAATTTGGGGGCGTGGATGTGATTGTGCACAATGTCGGAGGGTCTGCCACTCCCGGAGGGGGTTTTGCCTCGATCACCGATACGCTCTGGCAGGAGGAGTTAAATGTAAATCTCCTCGCGGCCGTGCGGCTCGACCGAGCACTTCTGCCCCACATGATCAAGCGGGGAGATGGGGTGGTGATTCATATTTCCTCCATCCAGAGCCGCCTGCCGCTGCCGGAATCGACCACCGCCTATGCCGCAGCCAAGGCCGCGCTTTCCACCTATAGCAAATCGCTCTCGAAGGAACTCGGGCCGAAGAGTGTGCGCGTGCTTTCGGTCGCGCCGGGCTGGATCTATACTTCGGCGTCTGAAACTCTCGTGAAAAGAATTGCCGCTCATGATGGCATCGACGAGGACGGTGCCAGACAAAAAATTCTCGACGGTCTCGGCGGGATTCCGATCGGCCGGCCGGCGAAACCGGACGAAGTGGCCGAGTTGGTTGCGTTCCTCGCGTCATCCCGTGCCGCTTCGATTCACGGCACGGAATATGTGATTGATGGTGGAACCGTCCCGACGGTTTGAGTGAGCAAGTGGCGCCCTCCCGGGCCACGATGGGAAATCAGGCACTAGCCGACACGCCTGCGCAGTTTTTTTGTCTCGCCCCTCCGCCTTATGCCTTCGATCAGCTTGCGTTTGGTGGATCGCGAGCGTTTGGCCTTCTGCCGTCGGGCCTTGGAG
>CAZRIL010000175.1:0-9692 GCA_964600115.1 uncultured Chthoniobacter sp.
GAAACACCAACCAAATCTCTCATAGCAAGTGGATCAAACTCCGGGGGCACTCCACTGGAACCGAGGAGTCGGGCGATTGTTCCGCCGGCCCTCCTGACCCTCAATGACACACTCAATGGGGCCGCCGCCCTGTTCCTGGATACCCTGAGCCGCGGAGCAACGGCTTTTTTCTCGTCCTACCAAACCCTTCCCACGGCGCGCCTTGCCCGGGACGTGCACAATTTGTGCACAACACACACCCACCAGCCCGGGTCCGAGTATCAACTCGTCGACGAAATTGCCGAGATGCTCGGCTGCAGGAACTGGTTCTCATGGCGGGAAGATCCGGGGGATTTTCCGATTTTGGAGCGATTTGCGGGGGATTTCCCCTCGTTAGGAGTGAGTGACCCGGAAAAACTTCGGCAGAGGAACGCGGCGGCCGTGCCGCTCCTGATCAAATCCTTGGATAGGTTGGCGGCGATCGACGATACCGCCATCAAGGCCCTTGTCATGGAAGCCGCGCTTGCGGGCCAGAACGGGATCAACTTTACCGATTCGACCCCGAAGCACACCCTCAAGAGCCTCCCCGGTGAAATCCTTTCTGGTTTGGAGGTCATGTGCATCCTTTACACAGGTCTCAAGCACCTGAGTCCCGGAATGCCCGACGCGGAAATCGGAATGGATCTTTCGAAGGAGTTCGAGACTGCCAAAGAACTCAGGGGAAGATAGTGCCCATGGCAGAACCGCTGCTCATCTGCTTCACACGGCCTGACATTGAGGCCGGAAACATCGCTCCGTTTCTGAGGCGTTTCGGAGCAACAATCCTTCCGCGAGACAAGAAGCTCCGGCGGATGATGGGAACGTTTTCCTTCTTCGTGGACGGCTACAACGATACGCCCGAGGAAATCTACTCGATCCAGGCCGTGCGGGACTTCTACTCGAAGTTGCACACTCATTGGCCCTACTGGTTCTACTTCTCGGATCTGCGAAGCGAGTCCCTCCAGATGGTCACGGCCTGCCTCCTGCAGAATGTCACCGCCCGGAAAATCGTGGGGGAGACCTCAGCGAATCTCCTCCTCGACCCCATGGAGCTGCTCCGCTTCGTTTCGGATGGTTTCGCTCCCATGAATGCCATGTGTGAGCGGGCGAACCTGTCAGAGCAGGTCATTTTCGAGCGGACGGCAGAGATTTTTCGCTACTACGGCCTGCCGTTTGATCAATCCTTCCAGCCCTGACGCTACGTGGATCCGTGGCGAAGTCATCTTTTTAGCAGCGACCGGCTAGCTCGGACTCGGAATGCTTGATGAGGCGGCGCTTGAGGTTGAGGAGATCCCGCCAGAGCAGAGGATGCGTCGCGACGTCATTCGAGGAGGATACCCAAACTCACCGGGGTGCACCCGCCGGGGGGAAATCCCACGGGCGGGTGATGGTCAGCCAGAGGAGACCAAACTCCGGTAGCCTTTAAGTTCCTTTCTTGAACTTCCGAACAATCCTGCAGATGGCGCGGAACTCTGCGTGGTCGCGATACCACACGGTAGCTACGAGGAGGGCGGCTGAACTATTTCGAGTAACGACTGCCTCGAGAAGATCGGCACCGTGGAGCAGAGTCCGCCCACCGCTTCGAGAGTTGGCTGCGTAGATGACGTCCGCCGGCCCCAGTAGTTCAGGGTTTTCCAAGACATCGGCCGCAGTTGTTGCGGGTCGGGCACCGCGCTCGTAATACTCGTTGATAAAGTCATCGCAGATCTCCTTGGGCAGGTCCGGATTAGTCCGAACAGCCTTGAGTTGATCAAACGAGACGGCTTGGCATTGGAAAAGCAACCTTGCCAAGGCCTTCCTTTGGTGCAAATCGAGGCCACGTCGGCGAGAGAACTCCGTGAAGATTTTCCCGCTGCGCAGCCAGATCGCGATTTCCTGATCTGGGTGGGAATCCCGCCGGAAGCCGAGTTCCCATTGCTCGTAGCTCTGGGGGTAGATTTCGCCGAACATCGAGGCAATGGCTTCTACCCTCTGTCTCCGCACGCCTGAAAATGTAGGATGGAGCACCGCTTTAGAGCGACCCATTGCCTGGTGAATATCCACCCAGAAGAATCCGGGTCGTCCCTGAATTCGGGCGGGGACCATCTGATCGGAGAGCTCCGCGAGTGGGATCTCGGTTACTTCCATTGTGTCGAGGTCGATGATTTTGACACTTGTTCGTTCGTTCATACTTTTAATTTCTGTTACGGTTTGTGTTGACGGAAAATCAGGTTCTCTCTTGCCCTCAGCAGGCCCGGTGGCGTCGGCCTCCGGGATTGTTCTTTTGCCTCGGGTTTGAGGGGGTCCGCCGGGGACCCATCTTGCGAGATCTCGCGGTGTGCGAGTGCGCCATCGTGAGAGCCTGCAAGTTAGGGCTGTAGACCGCTGATCCACCTTGGATCATTGGTCCCGCCGCAGGTAGCAGGTATCGCTCACTTGGCGAAACCTACCGATTTCCGCGCCGACCCTTTTTTCTCAATTCCCGCCAATCGTCCTTGCCCGTCGGGGTGGCGCCGAAAGGCCGCCAACCAGCGTTTTCTTTCCGTGCCGATCCCCAGAAAGTGGCGCGAGCCGAAAACGACTCGCGCCCCGGTGAGAGGGCTACCGAGACCTGATCGCTCACTGTGAGCCCGCCTCGTTCGGCGACCTTCCCAAGCAGAAGGGCATGCGTCATTGAGACGGGATCGTCGTTCTTTCCAAGTCGCTAGTTCTTCTGTGGCCTGGCGGTGCACCTTCCCACCGCCAGACCATGCCAGTGGGCACCTTAGAAACGGCGTTTGATACGGTCCGTCGGCAAGAGGTCGCTATGTCGTTCGAGTTCCACCTCTTCGAAAATGAGTGCGTGTGTGAGCCAAAAGGCGCGTGACTCAATTCGA
This sequence comes from uncultured Chthoniobacter sp., assembly GCA_964600115.1. Classification (GTDB taxonomy): domain Bacteria; phylum Verrucomicrobiota; class Verrucomicrobiia; order Chthoniobacterales; family Terrimicrobiaceae; genus QYQL01. The sequence goes on from CAZRIL010000175.1 coordinate 2,874, forward strand.
GCTCTGTCAGGATTCTTGGCCTTTTGGAAAGCTCCCTCATCGAATGGTTCGGGTTGAGCCCGCCGACCGATGAATGCTGTGATCAGGAGGTAGCTCCACTCTCCAATTCGCTTCAGAACGATGAACATCGACTTGCATGGTTCTGACTGACGGTTGAGAACAATCCGCGAGAGCCCCGGCCGATTTTTTCGATGCGCAAACACGACAACATCATCAGATGTTGTTTCAACGCAAATGCTCCTTCCGATTTCTTCATCAAAGGCAACTTCCTCCTCGATGAATGGTCGTCCGGCCCCCTCGACCCTTTGCAGGGCATTGAGAAGAATTGCATGGAACCCATCATCATTGGTCAAATGAGACTGGGGCCTGTCGTAAACACTCTCGCCATCTTTTAGGGATCCGATAAGTTTCAGTTGGTTTTGTTGGTATTTCATACAAAAGAGAATCCATCTTTGAGCGAACGGCCCGGGACGAAAGGACCGAGGCGTCCGCCTGAAACTGGCATCGACCTCCCTCAGAGGTAGTGCCTCAGCTGCATGTTGCTCCAATTGCACGAGCGACAAGCCGCAGCCCTCGGATGGGTAAAGATGGAGCTCTGCCCCCGTTTTTCGGCATGGCTTCAACGGGCAGAAAACGTGAAGGCCTTTAGCCCATGAACTCGGTGACCCAGCCACATTGGCACCACCCGCTCGGGATAGTCTGGACCGACCGGCGTGCAGGATATGCTCTGGGAATCTCCTGCATGCCGGCATCCGCAGCCGGGGGTTTTTATCCGACGGTCAGCCCAAGACTTTTGGCATCGCTCCCAAGGAGCACCGCCCCCCGGCTTCTCCTTGATGCCCACCAGGCCGCCGTGGATGGCGTAACATATTGCAGGAACCGGAGCTTCTCACCGGGGATGTTTGCCGCGTGAGCCAGAAAGGTCTGGCGGGCATACAGTTCCCAAGCCGCCTTGGCATGCGGGCCGTGGACGGAGCGAAGGATCGCTTCTTCTTGATAAAGTCCTGCCGAATGGAGGGCCTCGCAGGTCAGCCGGAAGCTGTCTCCGCGCACGTTGATCACCTCGGCCCATACGTGCTCACACTGATCGGCGCGGATCGCCTCGCAGGCCGCCTTCGAGAAAGCCTCGTAGTCTTCCTGCGGCAGACTCGGGCAGATCATTCCGAAGGTCCTGAATCCCCGGTCCTGGAGCCTGTGAAGGGCCTCGAGGCGTTTACCGATGCCGGAGGTCCCCTTCTCGATGGCTCGGCAGACGCGCTCGTCGAGCGTGCCGGTGGAGAAGCCGAGGATGAGCCGGTGGTGGAATTTCTCGGGGATGAATTCGACGAGTTTGCCCAGCAGGCTGCTCTTCGAGAGCAGACGGATGTCCCAGCCGGTATGGGAGAAGACGAGCTTGCAGGCTTCAGCGGTCTCCTTGAGAAGCTCGAGGTTTCCCGCGACGTCCACGAGCGTCGAACTGTAGAGGACGCGGTGATCACCTGGGTCTGGGTATTGCCTCGACCCGTCCTTACGGACGAGCTGCCTGGCCAAGACTGGGAGTGCGCTTTGGCGTCTGATCACGACGTCCTGGAATCCAAGGTCCGTGTGCCCTGGATTTATCAAGCGCTGACCGGCGTTATAGCCATCCAAGATCGCCTTATCGAGCTTGCGCATTTGCTCCTCAACGTAGCAAAAGGTGCAGCCGAACACGCATGCGTCGCCAAGATTCATGACCAGGCTGTCGCACAGAAGTTTCTCGCCGAACGCCGGACTTGGGTCGGTGATGACCGTCCGGGTGTTCGTCCGGTAAAGCACCGGCTTGCCATTCATTGTCGCCCGAGACGGGCTGTTTTTCGTTACAGATTTTGTATTCATGTCAGTTTTAGCGGAGTTGGAGATCTCGAACTCGAAGCCCGCTCCATGCGCACCCAGCGACATGCAATGGTCCCTTTGCCCTCGATCAGTTTTCAAAAGGAATCTTTACGCGATGCAGGGTAGCCGAAAGGCGTGGCCTGATTCGCCCAACTTGCTCGTGGGGGATAACCCCCACTCTGCGGAAATTCCATTGCGGCAGCGCACAAGGTTGTGCGCGCAGTTAATTGCGCGCGATCGCCTGCCTGCGGGGGGACATCCCGGACTGGCAGGCTCTCGAAGAGTCCAACGCTTGAAGGCTATTCAGCCAGACGCGTTCGCGCAGGAGGCCATAGGCGTGGGGATTAATCGCACGCTCTTCAGTCTTGCCTCCATGAAATTCCTCTGCTGTTTGTCGAAACAGACTTCTTCAAACAGCCCCCATCACAATGGGATCTGTCCGATGGGGCTTTTAACACACTGGGCACCCTAGTGAGCCAGTGTAAGGGGGTTAAAGGGGGAATCCGTGACAACTACTACAGCAACAACTACCCTTTTGTCTCGGTGCTGCTGTAGTAGTTGTCACGGGCTTTTTTGCGGGACCTTTTTTGTTTCGGGACCGATGGACCTCGGGATGAGTGCTTTCGCCGGTGCCCTCTCTTCTTTACTTGTTTGCTCACTGGCCCCGGATGTTCAGGCTCAGCCGAAGAAGGACCTCCGCCGACCGGAATTTCCCGGAATTCTTCCATCAGGCTGCACATCCAAGGGGTTTTCATCCAAGGTGATTCGTCCGGAATCCAATACAAATGCGAGTTGATTGCCCCCTTGAGCATGGGACCAGAAGCAAGCGCCTGCTTCTTTTTCTCCTTACCCTCTGTAAGAATAAAGAATTTTCCCTCCTGAGCTTTCTCTTCGATGAACTTCTTTAAAGCAGATCCCTCAACGTTCCGCGTTTGTTCCTTCCCAAGTGCCTTTATGAGAAGCTGCTTTGTCGCCATAGAACGCACACGTGCTTCACGAAACGCATTCTCAATCCTACTGATGTCAAGTATCTCCTGAGTTTCCCGGGAAATTTCCTCCTTTGCTACGGCCACCTCAAAACGCTTGCCGTTAAAAGTGAGATGGAACAAGCCGCCTTCCATATTCCTAGCCTCCAGATCAAGCATACGTCTCGATCTGGCACGCCCTCGTTGAGTAAGTCCTGCGCTTACGTCAACCTCAGCACGGATGGAGGATGCGCCCCTAATCGACTCCTGTACAGAACCCTGGTTCCCACCTTTGCGCGTATGATGAACAATCACATGCGCTACAGCGACCACCTGTCCATTGTCCTTGACGACTGTAGCGATTTTTCGCAGCAGCATCAGCACTTGCTGAATTTCGATATTGTCGTGTTCCCTAACGCTGTGGACCTTGGACAGCGTATCAAAAACGATAAAATCGGGACGAAGTGCCTGGATTCGTTCCCGCCAGTTAGCAACGGGCCCTTGAATTTCTTTCAATTCGTCATAGATCACATCCTCTGAAATGTCCATGGAGCGGATGCCATCGCTGAAAAATAGACGGTCCTTGATATGCTCATTGATTAACTTGATCTGATCTGCTCGCAACAGCACAGCGTTTTCTAAGGATTCGACCTGCTCCGGCTGTTCTCTCTGCTGATTAAGCTCAGCGAGCACATGATCGGCCAAGCGGTTGCCGAAAGACTGCTCGTCGATTTCGAAGTTCAGATAAACAACACGTCGTGGCTGATCACCCCGATATTCCCAGTGCAGAAAGTTTCGGCCCATCGCTGCGGCAATTGCCATTTGCAGCGCGAACTGAGACTTGCCAATTTTCGGCTCTCCATAAACGAGCATCTGCTCACGCTCAGCAATCAAATTGGCAAAAATCCACGGGATTGGATCGTTGACTCTTTCGTCAAGAGAGTCTCTGAAGTGCAACTCCGGCGGTGGAGCAGCACCTTTGTTCTGTCGCGTCTTGTTACGGGTAGCAGCGGCCATTGTTTCTCCAGATTACCACTGAAAAGTAGTCGGGCACCCCTTGCGCAGGCAAGCCTCTGAACCGCCCAGCGCTCGTTGTGATGGAGGGGAGAGTCCGACCCTGTCCCGGCTGTCGCCGGGACAGGGATTACGGAAGAGAGCATTGATGAAGACACTGAAGGGTGAGGAAGCGGAGAAGGTTCTCCGAGTTTGAACCGATCCCGGAGGGTCGAAGCGGAAAAGGCCTACGGGCCCGGACCACAAAAGAGAAGAGACACAATGAAAAGTATCGAATGGTCGTCGGATGACGACTCCAACCACAAAAACAACCCTTGGGAGAATCGCAAGAAGTCCAACTTCGAGGACTTGATCCTGAAGGAAGAGTATCGCAGCCGTCGGCTCCGTTTCGAGCCTGGCATCACGTGGTTGCGAATCCTGCCCGCATTCAAATCGAGCCCCTTCGGGTGGATGCTGGGCGTCCACGCGCTCAGCTTCGAAAGCGGGCAATTCGCTCATCCAAAAACGCTGCACCCCAACGCCCGCAGTGTGTGGGATTACGCTTACAGCTGGGCCAAAGAAAATCACCCACAAGCGCTCTATAGCAAGACGAACAAGGCTGGTATCCGACTCTTGACGGATCCGGTGTGCGTGTTTTGGGCGCTCGTTGAACAGGAGGGTTACTACGTGGCCCGTCTGTTCCAAGGGAGCGGATACGACGGAAGCCGCGGAGGAGCACCAGGCCTGGGTCACCAGATCTGGAAACTCACCCGAGATGTGGATGAAGAGGGGAATCTCGTCGCAGAACCCACGCACCCGGAGCGTGGCGTCTTGATCGGAGTCGAAAGAACCAAGACCAAAGGCTCGCAGTATCCGAGCTACGCGCTGCGGGTCGGACGGCAGCCAGCGCCGGTTGCAGACGTGTTGGGCCGCACAAGTGATGAGGAGATCGAGGTTCTGCGGCCACTCGAGCAAGTCATCCATGAGGTGACCTTGGATGAGGAATGGCAATTCCTCGCGAAGGTGATGTCTCCGGAACACGTGGCGGTCTTCCGCGAGAGCTTGAATCGGAAGGCGGCATAAGCAGAACCGGCTGGGTGGGGCGGGTATCATCCCGCCCCACCTCTAGGCCAGAAGCCCCTCGATCCTATGGAACACAAGACTTCCGCCTCTGGGGCGGAGAACGGAGAACTCTTGTCCTCTCCCGGTGAGACAACAAGCTCAGCCCCTCTGGTTTTTGCTCATCAAAGACAAGCCTTCGATCAGTTGGTCGAACTCACCCAGATCGCTCTCTATACCCAAAGCCAATGCTTTCCGATCCGTCCACGGACGAACTCGCTCGTTGTCGGACCGACTGGGAGTGGGAAAACTTATCTCGCATCGGCTGTGGCCAAGGCCCTCAGCATACCGATTCTCCTCATTTCGATTTCCGAATGGGTTCTGATTGCCTGCTCAACAAGGGGCGCGGGCATCACGTGGCCCGCGATTGTCGAATTCCTATCCAAGAACAAGACGGCGGATGGCGTGATCATCGCGATTGATGAGATCGATAAATTAAATCGGGACAGGACCAGCTCGAGCTCCTACGAGGTCTTCTTGCTTACGGAGGCTTTCTCCCTTTTTGACCGGAGAATTCCGAACAATCTTCGAGATCAAGACGAAAACGAGTTGATCGGCTCTAGCACGATGGAATCGGCGAGGGAAGTCCTAGCCTCGCGAACCATGTTGATCGGTATGGGGGCCTTCCAAGACGTTTGGGAGGCACAACAGGCTGCCTCGATTGGTTTTGGAAGGGACTCTTCCTCTCCTGAAATGCCCAGTTTGAAAAAGCTCGCTGAGTCGATTCCTCCTGAACTTGCAAATCGGTTCCGCTCTGAAGTGCTGATTCTCCCGCCTCTCAAAGAGAGCGACTATCAGACGATGCTTGCGCAGTGCGCGGAAAAGATCCCTGGGAATTTCAGGGAACGGTTCCTCGCGATGGGGAAACAGGCCATTCCGCTGGCTGTGCACAACCGGAAAGGACCGAGGTTCTTGGAGGAATTGCTCGTTGATCTACTGATTGCGGAACGGAGGGAGGTACGCATGCTTTTGGGCCACTCGAAGTCCCCCAAGGAGTGTCCTGAGGAGCTTTCCGTCAATTGAACGGGCAAAAGATGGACGAATCGTTTCAAGAATGATCATCGATGCCGATGCTTGCCGGGGGAGGGAGCCTCATTGCCGGCTTCCCTCCCCCTGCGCCCCCTCCCTTAGGGCTAGTTCGGGGGGATTTGAACTGCTTTGCGACTACGACTCTTGATGCATCTTTCATTCTAGGAAGATGGCTCTTTTAATCTCTCTGTGTTCTTCGACAAGGTCGGCATGCCACTCGGCAGTGTGGCAGTCCGTGTCGAGTATAATGTGATTTGGCCAGACAGCCCGTGAGCTCGCCTCAGTCGGCGGCGAACCCGGGTTGAAACACCACGTCTTCCCGATTCGGTCCGCAAAGTTTCCATCAGAGAAATACGGCTGCTCGTGAAGGTGACCGGAGACTACGTAGTCGGGTTGGTATTCCCTGACCCTCCACCAAAGAGAGGCGTCGCCTTGCGCACAGCCGACGGCTGTTCCTGCCGGCGGTTCGTGGTGGAGGACAAGCCATCGAACCCGATGCTCGCGCCGCAGCTGATCCCCAGCCCGCCATAGGCTATCAGCGAGTAATGTGTCGTCGAAGCCCGAGTAGGGAATCGTCGTCACGACGACCCTATGCTCTGCCCAGTTCGCGACTTCTGAACGCCCATCGACCACGATACCTGGTCGAGCCAAAGCATCCATCCACCGCGGTGCACGAACCAATGCTTCTGCGGTGGAGCCTTTGCTTTCCATGTAGACGGCACCAAGCGCTCCACGAAAGTTCGCGTCATGGTTACCACTGCACACAGCGAGAGGAGACCGCAACCGCGAGGCCCACTGGGATACCTGGACCATCTGCGGAAGGAGTCCTTCGGGGGAGAACCCATCTATCAGGTCGCCGGCA
>CAZRIL010000176.1:0-9449 GCA_964600115.1 uncultured Chthoniobacter sp.
GGTAATCGAAGCCGCACTCGCTGTTCGTCCCGTAGGTAATGTCGCAAAGATACTGTTCGCGACGGTAGGTCGGCGGTTGGTCGTTTTGGATCACCCCGACCGTGAGCCCGAGAAATGTGTAGAGCTGGCCCATCCACTCGGCGTCGCGCTTGGCGAGGTAATCGTTGACGGTGACCACATGCACACCACGGCCGGTGAGGGCGTTGAGGTAGACCGCGAGCGTGGCGACCAAAGTTTTTCCTTCGCCCGTGGCCATCTCGGCAATGCGCCCGCGATGCAAAATCATGCCGCCGATCAACTGCACATCGAAATGCACCATGTTCCACGTCAACGGTTGGTCACAGACCATGATCTGGCGTCCGCACAGCCGACGGGCCCCGTTCTTCACGACGGCGAAAGCCTCGGGAAGGATGCGGTCCAACTCGGCGGCGAGCTGGGTTTTATCCTCGATTTTCGAGAGCTGTTCTTTCCACTCCAGCGTCCTGGCCCGGAGAGCATCGTCGGAGAGCGACTGCAGGCTCTGCTCGATGTCGTTGATCCGGCGCACAATCGGCTGCAACCGGCGGAGTTCCCGCTGGTTTTTTGAGCCGACGATTTTTTTGATGATCCAATTGAACATGAGAGGCGGTCGAACCGTTCATGAAAGGCGGATTCCGGGAAAAGTAAAACGGGAAATCGCGGGCGGCATCCGGCAGCGGTCTGAAAGAACGTTCGCGATTGCCCTGGCGCGGGGTTGGCTTTAGGAATTCCCGTCGATGATTCCCGCCAATTTACCCGAGCCGGACGCCCCCACCCCACGGGAAGGCTCGAAGCTCGGAACCCATGTGCTCACCATCCTGCAGGTGGTGGTCACGGGCGGCCTCCTCTGGTGGCTGTTTCACGACGCGGCTCGCCGGGAAGCCATGTGGGAAGCTCTCCAGACGGCGGACTGGCGATGGCTCATCGCGGCAATGCTTTCGGCGGGTATCTGCGAGTTTTTCGGGATCATTCGCTGGCAACTCTTCTTGCGCATGCTCCATGTCGAGGTGCGGATCGGGGAACTCACCCGGCTTTTTTTCATCGGCGCATTTTTTAATCAGTTCCTTCCCGGCACAACCGGCGGGGATGTGGTGCGCGTCCTCTATCTCATGCGGGATCACCCGGAACACCGGACGGCAGGATTTCTAAGCGTGGCGATCGACCGCTTGCTGGCGGTGCTGGTGCTCGTGGCCATGGGTCTCGGGTTCGCATGGTCGCGCAGCGCTTGGTTCGCCCAGAGCTTTGCGGTGGGCAACACCATGAAAGTTTTCGCCATCGTTCTCTTTGTCATGGGAGCCGGGCTGATCGCGTCGTTCTTCATCACGAGCCGACACCTGATCGGCCGCCTGCCAGCGAATTTCCCGCTGCGCGAAAAGATCGTGAAACTCTCGACCCTTTGGCAGCTTTGCATCGAGAACCGGCGCGAGGCCGTCTGGGGCGCGATTTATACCGTCCCGATGCTCATCTCGTATTTCGGGGCCTTCTATTTTGCCGCGCTCGCGTTCACGGACAAAGTGAGCTTTTTGGACATGACCTCAATCATGCCGCTGGTGACCGCCATTTCCTCGCTGCCGATCAGCCTCAATGGCATCGGCGTCCGCGAGGCGCTTTTCGAGCAATTGCTCATGGAGCTCTGCGGCGTCGCCCAAGGAACCGGGCTTCTCATTTCCATCACCGGGATGTTTGTTTACCTCGCATGGGGACTGCCGGGCGGATTTTTCTACCTGGAGCGCATCCGGCGGCGCTATGTCGCAAAAGCCTGAGATTCGTCAGAAAAGCGTCGTCGCCGCGTAAAAATAGACCCCTGCAATCGCTACCGTGAGCCCGACCCCGGACCAACGGGCGAGCGAGGGATTGAACCAGCCCTGCTTGAAGGTTACGCAGATCGTCGCAAAGGCCACCCACGCCAGTGGAAGAAGGTAGATCCACAGCCCCTGACGCCCCAGCTGGACCGCAAGCTGGGGAAAAGTATCCGCCACGTTCTCCGCAAATCCCCCGGCCTTGAGCAACACATTGAGGGCCAGGATGCCAAGGGACAGGAGAACGAACTGGGTGAAACCGATGGAGATGATCATGGGGAGGAAAGCAGCGCGGCCCGCATGACTTCCAGCGGAGCCGGGCGGTTGAACCAAATTTCGAAAGAGAGCGCGCCCTGGTAAAGAAGCATCGAAAGGCCGTCGGCTGTCCGCGCCCCCGCCGCAGCCGCATCTTCGAGCAACCGTGACCGACCGCCAGCATAAACCGTGTCGTAAACCATCAAACTCGGAGCAATCCAGCTCGCGGGCAAAACCGGCGGGTCGGTGCGTTTCATGCCAAGCGAGGTGGCATTGATCACGATGTCCGCGTGGTCGAGCTGATCGCGGAGTTCGGGGCTGCCAAGGGCGACGCTGACAAGGCGGTCCACCGGTCCCGAAAGACGCTCGGTGCGAAAATGGGGCGCGAGTTCCGCAGCGAGAGATTGGGCTTTTTCAACCGTGCGGTTGGCGAGAACCAGACGTTCACATCCTTCGATGGCACATTGAACGGCGATGGCCCGCCCGGCCCCGCCGGCGGCACCCAGCAGAACCACCCGCAGGTCGCGGAGATCGACAAAGAATTCCTCGCGAATCGCGCGGACGAGACCCGGACCATCCGTATTAAAACCAAGCAGCCGGTCGCCTTGGACGACGACCGTGTTCACCCCGCCCGCCCGGCGGGCGTAGTCATCGGCCTCATCCACCGCCGCAAGCGCCGCAGCCTTGTGGGGGATGGTCACATTAACACCAACAAAGCCGGCTTTCGGCAAAGCACGGAACGCGTCGGACGCCAGCTCCGGCGGCACGTGGATTTTTGCATACCGCGCCGCAATGCCAGCAGCCTCCAGAGCGGCATTGTGGAAACCCGGCGATTTCGAGTGCGCCACTGGATCCCCGAATACCCCCAGGCGGATCGGAGGCTCGGCCCCCGAAAACGACGCCGGCGACCCAATCAGATCCGCCGCGGCAAAAATCCCCGATTCATTCATGCAACAACGCTAGAACAACAGGCATACCCTGCCCAGACAAGACTTCCCGGCTTTTGTTTCCTCAACCCTTGGGCACTGTGGAGGCAAGTCATCTTGGCCAGCCGTTCAGAGAGCTCTTCCGCCTTCGGCGCCTGATGAAAAATCACTTCCATATCCTCGGTTCCCTCCCTGCGGCGACCAGATCAAACTTCCTGAAACGCCGTTTTTTGGCTCCTCAATTTTTTCTGCCAGTCCATGGTTTTAGGATCATGTCACAAGTTGAACAACTCAGAGAGGCGCTGCGCCTTTCCCCGGACAACGTTCCTTTGTTGATCCTGTTCGGGGAGGCGTGCCTTTCCGGATTTGCGCCGGATGAGGCGGTCCTGGCCTTCCGCAGAGCAGTGGAATTGGATGCCACACACTCCCAAGCGAAAGTCGGCTTGGCGAGGGCTTTGCATCAATCCGGTAAAACCTCGGAAGCCATTTTGAGATTGGAGTCGCTGGTAGAATCCTCGCCCAAACTGGCTGATGCGTGGCTTCAGTTGAGCCGGCTGTTCATGGCGGAGGGACACCGCGAGCGGGCGATGGAATGTTATGAAAAATCCTTGAAGCTTGCGGGTGGACGCCAGGATGTCGCCCTTGAGCAGGAACTCTACATTCAGGAAGCTCCCACCAAATCCCAGCGGGATGACGAACCACGGAAGGGACGGGTGACCAGCGAGGGGTGGGAAGCTTCCGGGGATTATCCAGATGCTTTTAACCGGGAGGGACTGGAAAAACCGGACGTGACCTTTGCCGAGGTCGGTGGCATGGAGGCCGTGAAGGAAGAGATCCGGATGAAGATTCTTTATCCCCTGAAGAACCCGGATCTCTTCAAAGCCTACGGCAAAAAAGCGGGTGGTGGAGTTCTTCTTTACGGGCCGCCCGGCTGTGGGAAGACCCTCATCAGCCGCGCGGCCGCCGGCGAAATCGAGGCCGGGTTTCTTGGGATCGGCCTTCATCAGATCCTTGATCTCTACATCGGAGAGAGCGAAAAAAATTTGCACGGGATCTTTGAGACGGCGCGTCAGAACTCGCCGACGATTCTCTTCTTCGATGAAGTCGATGCGCTTGCCGCCGACCGCCGCGATCTCCGCAAAAGTGCGGGGCGCACGCTCATCAATCAATTTCTTGCGGAGATGGACGGTACGGCCTCGAACAATGAGGGGGTCCTCATTCTCGGGGCGACCAATGCCCCCTGGCATATTGACCCGGCGTTCCGACGGCCCGGGCGGTTTGACCGCATCATTTTTGTGCCACCGCCGGATGAGCCCGCCCGTGCATCCATCATCGAAGTTCTTGCGAAAGGAAAACCTATCAACGGTTTGGATACCCGGGCTCTGGCCAAAAAAACCAAAGATTTTTCCGGCGCGGATCTGAAGGCAATCTTTGATGCCGCCGTCGAACGGGGGTTGGCCAAGGCGATGAAGACCGGCCAGATTGCCCCGATCTCCACCAAGGATTTATTGGAGGCGGCGGCATCGATCAAGCCATCCACAAAAGCATGGTTCGAAAGCGCCAAAAATTACGCGCTGTATTCGAATCAGGGTGGCTTTTACAATGACGTCCTGAACTATCTCGGAATGTCCAAATGAGTCTCTCCCCCCAAGCCCGAAGAGGGCAGGTTTTCCTTGAACAGGGACGGTTCTCCGAAGCGGAAAAATATTTCCGAGAGTCTCTTGCAGGAGAGCCGAATGACCCGGCCGCACTTTACTTTCTCGCGGTCTGTCAGGCCCGTCAGGACCGTCTCAAAGAGGCATTGGCAACCATGGACCGCGCGCTGGCTCTGGAGCCCGAAGCCGGAGACTTTCATGCCTTCCGCGGCCTCGTGCTGAACGACCTTCACCGTCCTTCCGAAGCGATGAAGGCTGTTGAAGAGGCTCTCCGGTTGGAACCGGATTCCGATTATGCATGGTCGTCCAAAGCCTCGGTTTTTTTGGCGCTCAAGCAATGGGCGAATGCCGAGGCCGCTGCGCACAAGGCCCTTGATCTGAACCCAGACAATCCCGCAGCGGCCAACCAACTCGCGCACGCGCTCCGCCTGCAAAACCGTTTGCAGGAAAGCTCCGACCAGACCGCCTACATGCTCGGCCAGAACCCCGAAGATCCCGACACACGCATCACCGCCGGGTGGACGGACCTTCAGCGCGGTAACAACAAATCCGCCGAGTCCCATTTCTTGGAAGCCTTGCGATTGGATGCCGGAAATGAAGCTGCGAGAGACGGTCTGAAAGAAGCGTTCCGTGCCCGCTCTCCACTCTACCGTGCCTACCTGACCTATTGTTTCTTCCTGCAGCGATTCACCGCAGGCAAACAGTGGTTGATCATCATCGGTCTGATCTTTGCCGTTAACTTCGCGGATGCCGTCCTGCCCCGCCCCCTTGCCTTGTTGGTGGTGGTTCTCTATTTCTTGTTTGTCCTCTGGGCCCACGTCGCAGGGGCGGTTGGCAACCTCCAGCTCTGCTTCGACAAGTTTGCCCGTCGCGCTCTCACCACCCCCGAAAAGCTGGAAGCTTGGGTTGTAGGCGGAGGGGTGGTCGTTGGACTTCCGCTTTTCCTTGGCGGACTGGCCCTCGTCCTGCCGCCGGTATCTGTTGTCGGGCTGACCCTCATTGCTTGCTCCTTCCCGTTTGCTTACACGTTCACCAACAAAGCTCCCGCAGGAAGAATCGTCTTCGGGCTCACCGGGGTCTATGTGCTTGTGATCGGAGCCCTGAATACTACCGTCGCCCTGAAACACCTACCCGAATCACCTGCACTCTCTGCGGCCACTCTGACCGCATGGATCGCCGTGATGCTTGTGACATGGCTCGCCAACGTGCGGGCTTTGAACCGGCGTTGATTGGCCGGTTGGGGATGGGGGCGATGTCGCTGACGAGTTGTGCTCCCGGTGAGAGGGGGGGCGGCGAGAAACCGCATCTCTGGTTTGGGACTCTCCAAAGAAACATTTGCCCGGTCGGGGTTCGGATCGCATGATGTCCGGCTTGTGAACGGACCACTTACCATTGCCGGCAGGGAGTTTTCGTCACGGCTTCTGGTCGGGACGGGAAAGTTCCGCTCGAACGACGTGATGCGCGACGCGTTGGAGGCGAGCGGGTGCGAGATTGTGACGGTGGCCTTGCGGCGGGCGGATCTGAGCGGGAAGGCGGATCCGTTTGCGAACATTTTGGATTTTATTGACCCGAAAAAATACCTTCTGCTGCCGAATACGAGCGGGGCGATGAATGCGGAGGAGGCGGTGCGCCTGGCGCGGCTGGCGGCGGCGGCGGGGCTGCCGATGTGGGTGAAACTCGAGATTCACCCGGACCCCCACTACCTTCTGCCCGATCCGATTGAGACGCTGGCGGCGGCGGAGATTTTGGTGAAGGAAGGGTTCACCGTGCTGCCGTATATCAATGCCGATCCGGTTCTCGCGCGCCGGCTTCAGGATGTGGGGACGGCGACCGTGATGCCACTGGGTTCGCCCATCGGGAGCAACCGGGGCCTGGAAACGCGGGCGCAAATTGAGATCATCATCAAGCAGGCGAGCGTGCCTGTCGTCGTGGATGCCGGGATCGGGGCTCCGAGCCATGCGGCGGAGGCGATGGAACTGGGAGCGGATGCCGTTCTGGTCAACACGGTGATCGCGGCGGCGGAAGACCCGGTGCGCATGGCGCGGGCGTTCCGGCGGACGGTCGAAGCCGCCCGCGACTCCGTCGAGGCCGGTCTTCCGACGCAGCTGGATGAAGCGTCGGCGACGAGTCCGCTTTCTGCGTTTCTCGGCGCCAACTGACCTTCGCACCCGATGGCTGCCGAAACGCTCACGCCGATGATGCAGCAATATCACGCCGTCCGGCGCGAGCTGCCGCCGGGGACGTTGCTGTTGTTCCGGCTCGGGGATTTTTACGAGATGTTCGGCGAGGATGCCAAGGAGGCGGCTGGCGTGCTGAATGTCGCCCTCACGAAACGCGGGACGATGCCGATGTGCGGCGTTCCCTTTCATGCGGCACGCGGCTACATCGAAAAGCTCATCGCCGCAGGCTGGCGTGTGGCCATCTGCGATCAGGTCGGCGAGGTGCAGGCGGGAAAACTCGTGCGGCGTGAGATCGCGCAGATCCTGAGTCCGGGAACGCTCGATGATTTCGGCCTCGACGACCGGAAGCCGAATTATCTGGCCGCGCTCTGCGAACGGCGCGGGATTTTCGGTCTCGCGTTCTGCGATCTGAGCACGGGGGAATTTCGGCTCACCGAGATCGAGACCCGGGCGTCGCTTTTGGATGAACTTGCGCGCGTGGCCCCGGCGGAAATTCTGGTCCCGGATCATCAAGTCGAGGCCTTTGCAGACCTGACGAAACCGATGCCGCAGGACGGCTACTTTTTCGAACCCGAGCCCGCGCGGGAGTTGCTCACCGGGCATTTCAAGGTCCAGTCACTCGACGGATTCGGGTGTACGGACTTCGCGGCCGGCGTCGGCGCGGCGGGAGCGCTTCTCCAGTATGTGACCCGCCAGCTCCGGCGTCAGGCCGGGCACGTGCGGCGTCTGCAGCCGTATCGGCGGAGTGCGTATTTGATTTTGGATGCGGCAACGCAGAGCCATTTGGAGCTGGTGAATTCGCGCGCCGGGCGGTCGTTGACGCTGCTGGGAGTTTTGGATCGCACGGCCACGCCGATGGGGGCGCGACTGCTGCGCGAATGGGTTTTGCAGCCGCTGCGGTCGGTGGCAGAAATCGAGCGGCGGCAGGAGGCGATTGCATCGTTGTTGGAGGACGCTCTCCTGCTGGGGGATCTCCGGGCGCGGTTGAGTGAGATCCGTGACATCGAGCGTGCGACGGCGCGCTTGGGCGGACCGTCCGGAAATGCCCGCGATCTGGCCGCGCTGGCCCAGTCGCTGGAACGCCTTCCCGGGCTCGCCGCCTGTCTCGCAGCGGGGGGAAGCGATCTGTCCGTGCCGGCGGATTTTCTCGTCGAGGCGCGCGCCGCCCTTCATGCGCTGCCGGATCTGACCCAAAAGCTCCGCGCGGCCTTGGTGGACGAGCCTCCGGCGCTGGTGCGCGAAGGCGGGTTTGTGCGCGAGGGATTCGATCCGGCTCTTGACGACCTGCGCGCGGCATCGCATGAGGGGAAAAACTGGATCGCCGCGTTGCAGGAACGCGAGATCGAGCGCACGGGGATCAAGTCGCTCAAAGTGCGCTTCACGTCCGTGTTCGGCTACTTCATCGAGATTACCAAATCCAACCTCGGCGCAGTGCCCGACGACTACATTCGCAAGCAGACGACGGTGAATGGCGAGCGCTTCATCACGCCGGAGCTCAAGGAAATGGAGGGGAAAATTCTCGGAGCCGACGAGCGGGCGCGGGCGCGCGAGATCGAGATTTTCAGCGAACTTCGCGCAGCGGTGCTGGCGGAATTGCCCCACCTGCAAAAGACAGCCGATGGTCTCGCGTCCATCGATGCGATTTGTTCGCTGGCCGAGACGGCGCGCCTGCACGGGTATTGCCGCCCGGAGGTCGAGGAATCCGGCGTGCTCCACATCGAGGACGGACGCCATCCGGTGCTCGACCGGCAACCCGGCGGAGAACGCTTTGTTCCAAATGATACGGACCTCGACACGGCCTCGAAGAAATTCGGCATCATCACCGGCCCGAACATGGCGGGAAAATCCACCTACATCCGGCAGGTGGCTCTTTTGGTCCTGCTCGCGCAGCTGGGAAGCTACGTGCCCGCCCGGGCGATGCGCGTCGGGGTGGTGGACCGGATTTTCACACGGGTCGGCGCAAATGACGACCTCTCGCGCGGTCAGTCCACGTTCATGGTCGAAATGAACGAAACGGCAAACATCCTCAACAATGCCACGGCCGGGAGCCTGGTCATTCTTGATGAAATCGGCCGCGGAACCTCGACGTTCGACGGGCTTTCCATCGCTTGGAGCGTGGCGGAATTTCTTCACGACCAAATCGGTTGCCGGGCGCTCTTCGCCACGCACTACCACGAACTCACCGATCTCGAGCGCACGCGTCCCGGTGTTCTCAATCTCAACGTCGCGGTGCGCGAATGGAACGACCAGATCATCTTCCTGCGGAAAATCGTGCCGGGTCGTGCGGATCAGAGCTACGGCATTCAGGTCGCCCGCCTGGCCGGACTGCCCGACAGCATCATTGCGCGGGCGAAGGAAATCCTGGCCAATCTTGAAAAGTCCGAGTTGAACGCCGAGGGCCAGCCAGCTTTTGCAAAAGGCACCCGCAAGCGCCTCGTCCCCGATCCCGCCGCCGCCGCGCAGATCCCGCTGCTTTAGAGCACGATGATGGGGAGCGGGGGCTGAATGGAATTCAGGGACAGAGGAGCGCGGGCGTCCCGCCCGCACTCCTTCGATGTCTCAACTCTCCAACTTTTGGGGAGACGCCCGCTTTCTTCACCGTGCCCAATCCAGACT
>CAZRIL010000177.1:0-9425 GCA_964600115.1 uncultured Chthoniobacter sp.
CCTGATAGTCCACACCGTCGAAGTGGCTCTTGGGTTCGTTCCAACCAATTCCACAGCCCAAAACCACCGCGGGAATGAAGAGAATGGTAAAGAAACTGCACTTGGCCAGACTTAAGGCAAACCTCACTGGCCGGGAGGTGCGGCAGGGAAGGCGCAAGCAGGCCCGTACCGCCTTTTCTGAACTAGATCCCCCAGAAGCCATCTCGTTTTGAGCTCTCGTTTCTACCAGCGTTCGGTGGGGGGTTCGGCGGCTGGAGTTTCCGATTCGTGCCCGTTAGTCTACTGCCCTTGGCCGCTGGTGGATGGGCCGGAAGAACAGGAGACCGGTGCGTTCAACTGAATCGCTTTGATCCCATCTCCGTCTCGTTTGATCTGCGCGGCGTAGGTGGTGACAACCACCAGCCAAAGGCAGATGGCAAATGCTCCTAGTCCAATCAATGTCGTGCGCTTGTTCATGATTCAGTTTCTTTCTCGGCGTTTCTCAGTCGGTTTTGCGAGAATTCTCGCAAACGGCGCGGTTATGCCCGGAGCGGGGTCGGTTGGTCAACCAGAAAATGCGTATTTTTTTTCCATCTTTTTCGGCTTCGTCCGGCGGCTGGACGATTCCTGCAAATCGACTGGCCCCGACTCCTATCGCCGACCCACATCGGCTCCTCAGGCATACAGCAGGGGCAAAAGGAATCCGGCGGATGCGACGCAAAAAAGAATGACAATGACTCTGCCCCACCGCAGGCGGGAGACGCCCAGCGCCGCAAAGGCCGCAAATGGGATCGTGGTCGCGACGAAGAATCGGAAGTCTTGATTGCAGGAGAATGGTTCTTTCAGGACGTAGGCCACCTGGGCCCCGACCATGCCCGCCGAAAGGATGAGCAACGGCACAAGGGGCGGATAGTTTTGCCGTGCGGCCACCCAGATGCCCGCCAACCCCAGCAAAACGACCCCAAAGCTTGCGACGACCAGAATCCGCGCCGGCACTAAGAGATGACTTCCCCACGGCCACTCCCCAAACAGCGCGGTCTTGAAGTAGTATTCCAGAAAATACGCCCGCCGAACACTGTCGCTATAGGCTGGGCTGAACGGCTCGACAAAGGTTGCGAAAGGATCCAGAACCAAGAGGTCACCCATCCGGCCCGGAATGCGGAGGGACGCGTCAAGGCGGTGAATATTGCCCACCACGAAGGACGAAGGCGAGGCCGCAGTCAGTGCCAGCGGAATCTGGAACCATCCGGCAATCAGGAGCGTGATCGCACCCAACGCGGCTGATCGCCAGAGGAACGCACCCGGGTGGCGCAAGCGGAGCAAGGCGCAGAGCAAAGCAATTGCAGCCAGCACAAGGGCTCCGTTCTTTACCAGAAAGCCGAGGCCGGTGATAATCGAAAGCGCAATCCATCGTTTCCCGGACGGCTTTTTCCACCAGCGGAGAAGCAGCCAAACCCAGAGAAAGCTCAAGAACGCGAAAAGGACATCATTGCTAATCCGGGCGGACTGGGAAACGAGGGCCGGAAACACCGCAAGGATTGCCAGAAAAGACAGCCGGACCGAAGTGAGATTTGGCGAAGGGAAGAGCCGGGCCGCCACCGCTCCCGCTATCAGAAGCGACGCGACGGACAAGATGAGGGATAAAGCTGTCCACTGGCCGTAAAGCCACGATGAGGACGACTGGCCGCTGAATCGCATCCACAACCCACCCAGGAAATAATAGATCGGTGGCTGATGGGTCTCCCAGCCGTAATCGGCTGCCGGAATGGCCAGATGCTCAGCGAGATATTTGAAATACTCAATATGGCCCCCAAGATCGTGCGCCCGAAGGTAATAAGGCGTCGCGACAAAATAGAGGACCCGGAGGGAGATTCCCGCGAAGAGGATCCAACCCGGCGCCCCCCCGAGGGTCTCCGGAAACTTGCGCGCCAGCGCGAGGAATCCGGTTCCAACGCAAATGAGCAGCGCAATCGTCCAGGAAATGCAAAGGGGATCAAGAGGGTGGACGTGGATGCGCAAGCCTGCCGGCCCACTGCCATTAACCAAGTTGAAGCGAATTGCATTCGGTCCGGGACGAAGGACACCGCCCAAGTCGAGACTGGCGGGGTGAAATTGGTCGAACAGGATCGGGAATCGCGCCGGCTCGACCCTCAGACCGTTCACCGCGACGCCCCGCAATTGATCATCGGCCACGACCATGAAGCGCCGGGGAAAAACCGGCGGCAGATGCAACTGCGTCGTGACCGAAAAGCTTCCCTCACCCCCTTCCCTGCCGACGATCCACGGCCAGGGATCGTTCTCGACCGTTCCGTCGTTCCAATGGATCTCGGCGCTCGCGAAGTTCGGAAAAACCCAGGCGGAACTGCCAAGAACCAACCCGGCGAGCGCCAGCATGAGAAACCACAGAGTTCGGGTTGGGAGGCGCAATGGAGACGATGGATGATGCTTAACCCCGGATCACCGATTCCGCGGAGGCAAGGAGGCCAAGATATTGACGATTGGCATCCGATCGGGCGTTTCTCTTCCGCTTCCGGCCTTCGGTCCCACCTGTGAGATCGGTGGGCGCCAGAGCTTATTCTCCTCAGAGGTTGGCCTGATCGGCCGGCTTCCCTGCGCCAAGAAGCCCATTGCTGATCCGCTCAATGGCTTCGTTGGCCATTCGGCTGGCCGGGTAAAATCGCTGAGCCACCGCATACCAACTCAGGCTGAAACCAAGCTCTTTGCGAGCTTCGGCTTCTTTCGCTTTGTTGATCGCGGCAACAAATTCGGCACCTTTCCCGGCGAGTTCCCCACGGAGAGCGTTGAGCTTGATGTCGCCGGGCAGGTCGGCGACCGCCAACTCGACGGTTTCCCAGGCACCAAAAACATCGCCGTTGGCTCTTAGGAGATTGGCCTTCTCCGAGGCCATCTCGGCGGCCTTGATTTTTTGCAGGGCATCCTTGAGTTGCTCCTGCCGCTTCGGGTCATCTTTCATCGCCGGGGCAAAGGCGAGTTGCTTCTCGAAGATGGCCCGGTAGTTTTGCTCGGCGATCAGTCGATCGAATTCCGTGAGGGATTGATTGCCGACATCCTGCGCCTCGAAAAACGTTGATGCGCTGGTTTCGAGTTCCGGATTGCCCGGCCAGGCCTCGGCTGCGGCTTGGAACTCCTGCATGGCCAACTGCGTGTCGCCTTTCTGCGCCGCAAGCTTCGCCTTGCCGAGGCGCATCCGGCTCTCCAGCTTGACGGCATTGACAATGGCCAGCGGTTTGGTGGTGTCGAAGTCCGGCGCCGCCTGCTTCATCTCGCTCAAGAGCGTTTCCAAGCTCGTGAAATCCCGCGCCTCGATCATGGCCTGCATGCGGTCGAGCCTGTCCAAAAAGATCTCGACCCTGGCCTTGCGGGAACGCGGCAGGCCAAGCAAGGCAGGATGAAAGTCGTTGGTCAAATACGCGACCTGCAACCGTTCTGTCGCGTTGGAGATCTGATTTTCGTCCAGACGATAATTGAAGACATCGACGCTCTGCTGGACATCCCGATGCATCTCCAACGCGGCATTAACCTGCTGAGCCATGGACACCGGGTATTCCCCCTGATCAAAAATGCGCCGCCAAAAATCCGCCGCCAAAATCACATGCCGATGTCTTCCACTTTCAAACAACGTGGAAATGTATTCGGCAAAATCCGTCTTGGCCTGTTCAAAGAGCTTCTGAGCCTTCAGCTCATTCATTTTGACCTTGGCCTTCATTTCGAGTGACTTGAGGTAGGCTTCGGTCAATTCGAGCTTGCCCATGACACTGTCCACGCTGGGAACCCCCGCCGCAGCATCCGATCCGGCATTGGGATTGTAGGTCGGTACTCCGCCATTGGGCTGATTTCCTCCTCCGCTATTGCGGCTCTCCCCTCGGTTTCCCTGATTCTGGCGGCGCTGGTATGCAATGTCCTTGTCGCGGATCGTGTCGGAAATCACGTCGGCGTTCCGATTCACCAAGTCGATTTCCTTTCGGATTTGGTCATTCGCCCGGCCCAGAAGCGACGTGGTCCGGTCGGCGTTCCAGATGCTCTCGATCCGGTTGGCCACCTCCCAGGAAACCCCGCCATCAATATCCCGATAGTCGGCCAGAACCAGCAGGTGCTTCCACGCCTCGGAAGTTCTTCGCTCACGCAACAGACTCAGGACCAGGTCGTACTCCTTCTGATAGGCGGCGAGTCGTTCCGGCGAGATTTCCTCCACGCCAAGATATTCCTCGAACATTGCCCGGGCTTGCGGGTCTTCGATCCGCCCGCCACCAAGGGCCTCGCGAGCGATCATCTGGGTTTTGGCCTTCCCCTGAGCATCCAACACTTCTTTTGCCGCCGTGCCTTCCTGCGGCTTGCGATTGAAAAGATACTCCATCGCGGACGATGTCGTCGAGCCCGCCCCCGTCGCGTCACCAGCCGGTGCACTGCCCGGGGTGGAAGTCGTTGCGGGTGGCGGCGGTGCTGGGGAGGGCTCCTGCGCCCCGGCGGGACTCACCACCGAGAGGAGAACGCAGGAAAGGAACCACAGATTACCGGGGTGACCCAAGCGGGCGAAGGACTTCGGCGACGCGTCCTTGCCGAATTCCCCGACCTCCAGCTTCCAAGATTCGAGCTTCTTCTCCAAGTCACCTGGGTTATCCGACGTCAAAAATTCAGTTCTTTCGGATCGAATTCGCATAAATCAGCCCTCCCTCTTTTACCTCCAGTTCAGCGAGGTAACTCTGGCCTTTCGTAAAGTATACCTCCCGCCCAGCAACTTCCGGCACCATCACGGCAATCGGCCGCGAGTCTTCCGCGACAGAGAATAGCATCAAGCGGCCAATTCCCTCCTTCCACCCCAGGTCCGCCTCGACCCGCAAATCACCCCGGAACTTCGCTCCTGCCACAGCCCGGTGCCCATCAAAGTACTTCGCGACCGGGAATGGTTCCAATGTCCGGTAGGGATTGTTCAGGTAACCCGTGACAAAAATTCCCGAGACCACCCCAACGGCGACCAAAATCACGCCCAATCCAATCCAGAGCAGGAGGTTCTTGCCGCCTTGAGACTGGGTCGGCACCGATGCTTCAGCGTTGGCGAAAGGAGAGATCATTCTTTTGTCGCGATCGGGCACAGGTTCGGTGACGTCTAACCGGAGGTTTGGGACGGGGTTTTGCGAGAATTCTCGCAAACGGGGGTATGAGCCCGAATCCCGGTCAGACTGTCAACCCAAAACCGCGTATTTGTTTTCCTTTTTTCGAGGCTCGGAATCAGAAAAGAAGAGCCGCCCTCATTCTGGTCGCGGCGTTTATCCTTAATGGATTCCTGGAATCCGTGAGCACGAACAAAATGGACCTTTTTGAAGGAATTCTCGGCAACGGAACTCTCCTCCGCATTCTGGTGCTCGCTTACCGAGGGGGACGACTGTCCCTGAAACTCACCAAAGGATGCGTGATCCTTCTCGCCTTCGTAGCAACGATCCTCCTTCTCGTCGTTTCCCTGACATGGATTCGAGGGATTCCCTTACCAGAACCACCGTCTCCCGCGAACACGGTTTCGTTTATCGCCATGACCCTCGGCGTCGGCTACTGCGTTTAGGCCCTATTTCTTTCCGCCGATGGGAAGCGATTCTTCATGTTCCGGCGAAACCTTGCCGACCACGATCAAGGCCGCAACGCTCCGCCGGACCATTGAAGGATTTACGGGACCCGGAAAAGCTTGCCGGTATAGGGACACTTGACCTCCGTGCCCGGCGGGAACCCCCGCAGGTCCACATATCCTTGATCGGGAGCATGCGGACTGGTGACAAAACCCGGCTTGTTGGGAACCGGAGCGCCAACGGGGAGGTCGCCGGGTGCTGGCGGGATTGCAGCGGCCGGACCAACAAAGGTAATGGCTCCACCTGCGACGCGGAAATCACAACCAAACGCATTTCGCACTGCGTATAGAACGTCCATCACCGTCGCAGACCGTAGCTGAATGTCTTTGCGCGTGCGCAGCCCGGTCTCATCCTTCAAATGCCATGCAATCCGGTCGGCGGACGGTGCCGTTACGAGGAGAGCCTGCAACTTTTCCAAGGCTTCCGCCAGCGTGGCTTGGCGCACGGAAAACTCCTCGACGGGAAACCGCTCAAGCCAGCGGATGATATTCCGACTCCTCGCCGCGGGAGCAGGGAGTCCCCCCACCAACCGGACCGACAAAAACATGGCCAACCGAACTGGCGGGACCGGCTCGTAAAGGCCGTCCGTCGAAACCGGATTCCCGCCGGGACGCGACAGACGGTTCATCACTGCCTGCAAACGCTCGGATTGACCGGAAAGATTGTGCGCTCCGGGGATCCACATTCCGCACACCCCTCCATCCGGCAGCACACGCAAAAAGTGCGCCTCGGACGACTGGAAGGCTGGAGTGAAAACGCCGCGCTCACTCGCCGTGAATCCCGCCAGGGTCCGCAGGTTAAGCGTTCCCTGAATCTGCAGCCCGGAATCGCCCACACTGGCATGGAAAGGAAGTTTCAACCCGAGATCCGTAGTGGAAAACCGGATGGGCGTCAGCCCGCTCGCCGTCGGTACAAACTCTGTCGGATAACGAAATTCGCGGACCATTTGCACTACAGCGTCTGTGCCAGGGCGAACCGTCACCGACGGGGCCGACACCACGTTCACGCCGGAGCGACGAGCCAGATCACCAAGCCACCGTTCGATTTGTTGGCGGTCCGTCGCACTCACGGCCCGATCAAAGAGTACCGAATCCCGCCGATATGCCTCTTCCGAAACCTCGATCAGCGTCGCGCGAACGACGATTTGCGCATTGCCTCCACCGGAACCCGGCACTGCCCCGAAGAGAGCAAATGGCACCGCTTCGGACGCCGGTTTTCTCAAGCTGACAAGACAGATGGCACCCCAAAGACCGGCCAGAAAGAAGACACCCACCCGCCCGATCAAGCGCTCGCCAACAGAAGCACGACGGCGTTCCGCCAAAACATCCCGCACGCGTTGTCCAATCGGCGGCGTCGCCATCGACAGAAGTGGCATAACGCGGTGCGCCCGCGCCACTTCCAAAAGCAAATCCGCATACGCGGCAGCCGAATAACCCGACGCCAGAACGCTCTCGTCACAGGCCCGTTCCCTCTCCCGGCGCAGAGCTCTGAGCAAGAGATACGTTAAGGGATTCCACCAATAGAGGGCACGAAACACGACCACCAATGGGTGAAAAAGCAAATCGCCACGCCGGATGTGGGTCTCTTCGTGGCAGACGGCCATGGCCAACTTGTCCGTGTCCCATGCGGCTGCGCCTTTCGGAAGCAAAATGATCGGCCGCAGCCAACCGGCCACCGCTGGCACAGACACCTCCGCACTCCAGCAGACCGGCCACCGGCCGCAACCCAGATCGCAACAATCAATCCGCCGCGCCCGCCGACAAATACCCGCCACCAACCATGCGCCAACCAAGGCCCGTATCAAAACACATGAGGACCCGGTGATCAGAACCGCCAGCACGAAGGGAAACTCCGTCCGAACCAACCGATCCGGAACCGCAGATTCCATCGCTACCACTTCATCGATCAATGCGGGATCATCCGAAGACTCAGGCCGGGGTTGCTCCTCCGGCGGTTCGGAGAAAATCGAGAAACGCAAAACTGTGTCCGGAGCGAAGTCCCGGCGCAGGGGCATCAGACACGAAACCACCACGGCGGCCAGAAGGATCCGGTGAAGCAAAGCGGCGGACCACCTTCGACCAATCACTGACACCACCAGCGCCACCCCACAGACAGCCGAAGACCGCAGCGCGATTTCCAGAAGCTCTTGCATCATCTCCGTTTGCGACGCGCCTCCGCAATCAATCGCGCGAGACGGTCCAGCTCCTCCGGCGTTGCCCGCGCATCCGCCTCATCCAGCAGAGCAGCCATCATCTGCTCGCGGGAACCGAGAAAGACCGTATCGAGCACCTGGCGGAGAAGCGACTTCCGCGCTCTCTGAGGGGCCATCGCCGGTTCATAAACATATCGCGGACCGTCCAGCGTGTGACGGATCAAACCTTTCTCCTCCAACGCCCGCAAAACAGCCCGAACCGCGGAGTAGGAGGCCGAATCCACCAATCGATCCCGGACCTCGGCAGCGGTCGCTTGCCCCGCCGCCACAAGAACGCTCATTACCTGGCGTTCACGCCGACTCAATGTTTCCAGCCAAGGGAAGTCTCGCATGCTGATTTTTCAGCACTATGCTGGAAAACCAGCACTTTGGCAATGGAAAATGGCATCCGGCGGGCGGACCTCCTCAATTGACCGTCGACGCAGGCGCAGAAAACGCGCAATTTCCTCCCGACGGTGCCGCACCTCGTGCGTTTCCCGGGCGGGAACGTTCGACGGCAAGAAAACCCGCGGTGTGTTACCCGTTAAGCGCGTTCCGGTTCCTCTGAATCATTTCTGACGATCTGCGGCGAAGTGGACTGGCTACCAGAGGGTCGTGATTTCGTGGTATTGACGAATGAGAGGATCGGGGGTGAGGAGGTCGAGACCCTCGGTGGCTGCCGTTCCGACAAGGAGCCGGTCAAAGGGATCGCGGTGATGCATGGGCAGGCCGGAAGCCCGAAACGCATGTGCCGGCTGCAGGGGCACACACGCCAGCCCGTGCAGCGCGCACGCCCGTTCGAACCACCCGGCTGCGGGCATCGGAAGCTCCAGCTTGCCGGCCGCGTGCTTTTGACCGATTTCAAACGCCGTCACGGCGGAGACGAAAAGACTCCCGCGATTTTTGCGCAGGGTAAGCCGGGCCGGTGAACTGAGCGCTTTCGGTTGCATCACCAGCCAGAGCATCGTGCAGGTATCGAGCAGGATCATCGGGCGGAGGTTGGCCAATCGTCTTCCGTGGCCGGTTCGGTGGGGTCATAGAGAATCCGCCCCCGGAGTTCGGGATGCACCGTGAGCGGGTCCGGGGCCGTCGCCGACGGAGGAGGCGTGAGCGCCGCCACCGGCTTACCGCTGCGACAGATCAGGATGGTTTGCCCGGTGGACTCGACGGCGGCCAGCAAGGCGGAGAGCCGGGTCTTGGCCTCATGCGTATTGACTTTTTCCAGAAGCTTCATGTGGACTAGATTTAGTTTAGTCCGAATCTCAGGCTTGGCAAGCCGTGCCATTCTGGCGCGACGATTGCGGAACTCCGCCAGCAAACCATCCCCAGCTTCCGTTCCAACCGGATCACCATTTCCCGCCAGGGAGAATCTTGCTTGTTGGCATTCCTGCGTAACGCAGGAAAACCAGCCCTTTCGCAGATCGGACGAGGTGTCCTGGCGGGCGGTCCGCCTCAATTCTTTAGCGACGCAGACTCAGCCAACTCTCGAATTCCTCCAGACGGCGGCGCACGTCATAGGTTTCGCGGGCCGACAATTGCACCGCTTGAAACCCCTCGGCGTGTCCGCCGGACAACCCCAGCAGCGCCTCCGCGCAGTGATAACGAATCAGGTAGTCCGC
>CAZRIL010000178.1:0-9319 GCA_964600115.1 uncultured Chthoniobacter sp.
CCTTTCACAGGCGGGACGCCTGTGCTCCCTGTTTTGGCACGGATGCTTACCGCTATTAAATTCCAAAAGATGGTCTCACTGCCCGGAAAGCGAGACCGACGCCGTCTGGCCGATGCGGAGCGGGAGCGGGGGCTTTCCGGCAACCTGCACGCGGACCGGAAAACGGTTCGGCAGCCTGACCCAATCGATTGTCTGGCTGACATCAGGAAGAAGTTGCACGGTCGATCCATCGGGAACGTAGATCCCCCAGGCCACGCTCTCGACAATTCCCTCGAATGGCTGGCCCTCATGCCCCATCAGCCGGATGGCGGCCTTCCCGCCTTCGATGACGTGGCGCAACTGGGTCTCCTTGAAATAGGCCGCCACCCAGAACGAGCTTGAGTCGACCAGCGCGAGGATCTGCTGGCCCGCAGTCACATATTCTCCGGGCGAAGTGTTGACGTTCGTAAGATACCCATCCACGGGAGCAACGATTTTTGTGTAGCTGAGATTGAGCTTGGCGTAATCGAGATCCGCCTGCGCGGCTGTGACGTCGGCCTGGGCCCCGATGTAGGCGTCCTGGGCATTCTGAAGATCCCGGATATCGGTCACCTTCGTTTGATAGAGCTGAGTCTGGCGGTCGAGTTCCTGTTTGCTTTGGATGGCCTTGGCCTGCGCCTGCTGGAGTTTTCCGGTCAGGCTGTTCACGTCGGCGATATAGGTCGCAGGATCGATCTCAAAGAGCAGATCCCCCTTCTTGACCTGCTGATTGTCTTTGACCGGGATTTGGATGATCGGTCCTCCCACGCGGCAGGCAACCCCCACAACATTCGCACGAACCTGAGCATCGCGGGTCCACGGGCGGGTGACATACCTGTGATACATCGCAAGCGCCGCAACCGCAGCGAGCACCACCACCACCGTGGTAACAAGGTATCTCGAACGGCCGGGGCTCATGGGGCGAACATCATTCCAAGCAGGCAACCAAATAAGACGGCCAATGCCACGAAGAAAAGCGGCACATGCCAGATATGACGGGTCCATGCCCGCCGCTCAAGTTCCAGGACAACCACCCAGGCGACGAGAAATCCCATCGCGGAAATGATCATTCCCCATGGCATGAGAAAATCCCCGATCTGAAATTCCGGGGTCCGGAAATAATCGAGGATCGCCATGAAATCCGGTCTACAGGATCCCGAGCTTCATCTTGCCGGCTTCGCTGATCATGGCTTGATTCCAGGGCGGATCCCAGACCAGCTCGACTTCGGCATCATCAATCCCCTCCAGCGAAAGGATCTTTCCGCGGGCATCGGCAGCGATAGTCGGCCCCATCCCGCAGCCCGGAGCAGTGAGCGTCATCTTCACGTTCACGGATGTCGAACCGCTGTCATTTTTTGTCACTGCACAGTCGTAAACGAGGCCGAGATCAACGATGTTGACCGGAATCTCAGGGTCGAAAACAGATTTGAGCTGATCCCAGACCGCCTGCTCGGTCGTGCCTTCGACCTTGACCTTTGCGGTGGCCGCCTCCGGGTCGATTCCCAGAGCATCGGCATCCTTCAATTCGATGCGGGCAAGCCCGCCGGGAGTGGCAACCGTAAATGTTCCGCCCAGCGATTGCGTGATGACGACGGACATGCCGGCCGGGAGGACAAGCGGATGCCCGCTCGGGATCTGAACGGCATCGCAGTCACGGGAGAGGGTGATATCGCCTTGTGTGTTCATATTAGGTATGGAGTTTGATGATGACTTTTTTCTGAGGTTGAAGGCTGTGCATGAGTGTGGGGCCGGAAGCGGCGGCCGGGGCGGAGGGAACCCCGGCGAGTGCGTTTTTCAACGCCCCTTCGACGAGCTGGGCGCAGTGGATTTTCATTGGAGGTAGCGGACCGAGGGTCGCCGAGAGTTCCGGGCCGGAAAGCGCGAGCGCCTCCTCGGAAGTTTTGCCCTTGATCATCTCGGTGGCCACGCTAGCAACCGCGATCGCGGTCTGACAGCCGAACGATTGGAAGGTGGCCTTGTCGATCACCTTGCGGCCACCCTCATCCCTGAACTTGATCCACATGCGGAGCATGTCTCCGCAATCGCTGCTCCCGGCTGTTCCGACGGCATCGGCACCCGACATTTCGCCGAGGTTTTGAGGATTATTGATGGCGTCGTCGATTGGTGAGTTCATTCAACAGAGTATCGGGGTAATGAGGAGTCCACTTCCTGGCTCCATCGGTCTATGCCGCCCTTGAGGGCACGCACATTTTCAAATCCATGCCCGGAAAAATACGCGGCCGCATCCAGGCTTCGGGTTCCGGCGTGATCATAGATGACAAGCATCGTATCCTTCGGGCATCCGTCCATCATCTGCCGGATAAGGTCCTGGCTGAAAAGCTCCGAACCCGCGATCTTCACGGCTTCGTGTTCCTCGCGGGTCCTGATGTCCAGGAACCGGGTGCCGCCAGACGCCTGCGCTTTGGCAGCCTCGGCTGGAGAGATGAAGACCTTTTCGTCCTGCTCATGGGATTCGCGAACCCTCTCCAATACCTCCTCCATCGGGAGCCCCTCGTTCCGCGCGCAAACCTCCGATAACTTTTCATCAGGCCGGAACCCGCAACTCGCGCACCCGCCGATGTGATAATTCCGGAACAACGCCCTTTGCGCGCCCGGGTAGGCGGACAGCAATTCCTGCATCGTGGGATCCGTGGGCAATGTCATGAAGAGAGCAAGGTAGTGGCTTTGAAAAGGAATTCAACCCCTGGCATCGCGCCCCTGATCCGCGCATAACGCAAACGGGCGGAGGGCGAACCTTCCTGTGAGCTCATAAAATACGGCTCGGACGGAGCTTTCCCTCCATCGTGGTACCGACCTCTCGTCGATCCGTTCGCCTCTCTTTTCTTTCCCGCGGATTCAGGTGCAAGGACACCGCGGATCCGCACCGGACCACGCGTGCCGGCGGGCTTTACACCTTGCCGCAGATCGCGACCTTGAGCCCCAAGGCATCCATTGCGGCGGCCTTGGCGTATAAGGCGCGGCGGGCACCGGCCTTATTCGGAGCGTATGCGACCTGAATGTGGTTGCTCTTGTGTCGGGCCATCATCTGATCCCGGGTCACTCCCTGCAGCACGGCATGCATGATCGGCCATTGCGGGGTCGTCAGGTTCCAGCGATCCTCGGTCTCCGCCTGCGGAAGTTCGACAGCCTCGGCCAGGCCGGTGTCGAACTTCAGTTCCCCGTCCGCCACAAAAACGCGGCTCCAGACAATCCAGCCGGGTTTGCTGATTCCTTTGAGGGTTCCTCCGCCGAGGCGGAAATACATCGAGGGCTGCCGTTCGCTGGAGGCTCCGGCCCAGCCGCCGATGAAATGCTCGGGAGGTGCGGCGCCGCTGATGAGGAAAACCCAGACGTAGGCATCGAGATGCTCGTCCGCATACTGGCGTCCCCAGCGGATGTCGTGCAGAGTGTTTTCGGGCGCATATCCCAGCTCGCGCCAGATCCGGTAAGTGATGAGCCCGTCGAGTCCGGCGCATTCGTCCACCTCATTGAAGTGAGGGATCGCCTCGCCCGGGTAAAGCTCGCGGCCATCCTCGGAAAAAACCGGGGGCCGATCCACGTTGTTCAGGGTGCCTTCGACAAGATCGGACGCGGGGGCGAGATCCTTGAGCCCCTGCTGGTATTGGATGCCGATCGTATCGCATCCGAACTCATCGGCGATCCGCACGGCGGCGATATACATTTTGCACTGCTGGAGAACCTGATGCTCGGTAAGGTCCGTCTCTTCGTTACCTCCCAGCCGGAACTGCAGCCCTTTGTCCTTATACCAGTTGAATACCGCCCAGGCCTCCTCGTCGCGGACGGTCAACATCTTCGCATAGAGGGAAGACTGGCTCAGGCGTTCTTTGTAGACGCCTGTCTTATGGAGCAGTTCGTCAGGGATGATCGCGTTGAACATTCCCATGCAACCTTCGTCGAACACACCCATAATCGCCTTCTCCCGACGAAGCTTGCGGGCGAACTTCTTCCCAAGAGCGGAGGAACTCGCGGGCACATCGGCATTCTTGAAGGCGACCACATGGGATTCGTCCTGTTTGACTTTTCCTTTGTTGAGCCAGCGGCGGAGCCCGCCAAGGAAGTTTTCGTCAGTAAAATCTTCACTCCAGAGGGTGCTGTATTTCACTCCGGCTTTAGTGAGGGAACCGTTGAGATTGAGCATGCCCACGAGCCCGGGCCATGTCCCGCTCCAGTTCGCCAAAGTGAGGATCGGGCCTTTGTGCGGGATCAGGCCGTGAAGAATATGGTGGCTGTATTGCCAGACAGCCTCCGCGACGATCAGAGGCGCGTCCGGCGGAATGTCCCGGAAAACCTGCATGCCATACTTCTGGCTGTCGATGAATCCGTGGCCCTTGGCCGGGTCATAGGAATGCGCTCGCTTGACCGTCCATCCTTCTTTCTCCAGAGCGGAGGCGATCTGTTTTTCCATCGCGGCCTGCGCAGGTTCGCATTTCTGATTGGCCGAGGTGCGCAGGTCGCCGT
Organism: uncultured Chthoniobacter sp.; assembly: GCA_964600115.1. Lineage (GTDB taxonomy): Bacteria > Verrucomicrobiota > Verrucomicrobiia > Chthoniobacterales > Terrimicrobiaceae > QYQL01. The sequence continues at coordinate 4,498 of CAZRIL010000178.1, forward strand.
TGGCGATGAGGTATACAGTGTTCATATTCGGGAGATAATCGGGATTGGACCATAACGTCTGTCTGTGCAAAATGAAGCCTAATCCCACACATGCCTTCGTTTTCTGCCTCTCCTGCATTGCGTACCTGGGTCGAAATTGACCCTGGTGCTCTCCGGCACAACCTCGCCTTCGTCCGAAAGACCATCGGGCAGCTTCCCGGTGTCCTGGCTGTCATCAAGGCCAACGCCTACGGGCACGGAACCGCAGAGACTGCCAGGGCCCTTGCGCACGATGTCGAGGTCTTCGGCGTGGCCAACCTCACGGAGGCACGGACGGTGCTGGCTGCGGAGACGGGCCGTCGGATCATGCTTCTGAGCCCCTGCCTGCCTTCGGAGCGCAAGGAAGCGGTCGAGGCGGGCCTGATTGTCACTGTTTCCAGTGCGGAAGAGGCTCTGGGTTTTGCCGCCTGCGGGCCCGCCACTGTCAACTTCAAGGTGGATACCGGGATGGGCCGTGTGGGTTTCGCTGGCGCTTCAGCCGCTCAGGAACTGGCCGCACTTGCCGGCCGGGTGAACATTCACAGCATCTCGACGCACCTGCCCTGCTCGGATGAGGACGAGCGATTCACGCGGGATGAACTTGAGCTGTTCTCAGGGATGATTGCGGATCTGCGGCGGATTGCACCCGGCGCAAAAATCCATTCGCTTAACAGCGCCGGGATCCTGAAGTTTCCGGATCACGCGGAGGACCTGGTGAGAGCAGGTCTGGTTCTCTACGGCTACTCTCCCCTGCCCGCCTTCCAGGCCAGCCTCAGCCCTGCGCTGACATGGAAAACGCGCGTGACTTTGGTAAAGGATTTACCGGAGGGCACGGGCGTGTGTTACGGACGCACATTCATTACCACGCGACCCACACGCACCGCAGTGCTCGCTGTCGGCTATGCGGACGGTTTTCCGCGTCAAGCCTCCGGAAAAGGAGCGAATGTCCTGATCCGGGGCCGGCGCTGTCCGCTGCTCGGGCGGGTGACGATGGACCAGATTGTCGTAGACATAACCGGTGCAGGCAGCATCGAACCCGGCGAAGAGGCGGTCATCATAGGAAGTGCAGACGGCGAATCCATTTCCGCGGCGGAACTTGCTGTCCAGGCCGGCACGATCCCATGGGACATCCTCACCGGCATCAAAGGCCGCGTCGCGAGGATTTATCCCGGTTGATTACCGTGAAGAAACGGAGGTCGACTTGGCCGGGGTCAACTTGACTGTTCCGCCTTTGCTCACTCAGACAATTTTGAAATCCACCTGCTGCTTGAACATGTCCACCCGCGCCACGATGACCTCGACCGTGGCTCCCACCTGGTAGACTTTTTTCGATTTGCGTCCGACAAGCCGGCCGCGGGCGGGGTCCAACACATAAAAATCCCCGTCCAGCGAGGAGACATGCACGAGGCCGGAAAGCAAAAACTCGGGAAGCTCGACGAACATCCCGTAGTTTTTAACATCCAGGATTGTCGCCTTGAATGACTGGCCGGTCCGCTTGCCGGCCTGGATCTGGAAATACTCGAGCTTTTTCAGGCGGACAGATTCCCGCTCCGCATCGGAGGCTGTCCGCTCGGTCGTGGAAATGTGATCGGCAAGTGTGGCGAGCGCGGTGGAATCCGGACCGGATTTTGTGAGGCCGAGCATCCGTTCGAGTCCCCGGTGGACGATCAGGTCGCTGTAACGCCGGATCGGGCTCGTGAAGTGGGTGTAGTCGGGTTTTGCGAGCCCGTAGTGCCCGACGGGATCGGGGGAGTAGCGGGCGCGCTTGAGGCTTTTGAGCAATGCGATCTTCACCGCGGACTCGTGCGGCTGGCCCCTGAGCCCTGCGAGAAGTTTCTGCAGTTCGGGCCTTTGGGTCAGATCTCCCGCCCGGACCCCCTGCCCGGCGGCGAATTCCCGGAACTCCAGAAGTTTTTCGGCATCCGGCTTCTCATGGATCCGGTAGATCGCAGGCTGATTTCTGACTTTCAACTCGCGGCCGACGAGCTCGTTCGCCAACAACATCATCTCTTCGATGAGCTGGTGGGAAATATCATTTTCAAGCCGCTCCAGCCGGACGGGCGTCCCCTTGTCATCCAGCCAGACCTTGATCTCGGGGAAATCCAGATCCAGCGAGCCGGCTGCGAACCGTTTCTTGCGGAGCACCGAACCAAGCTCCCACGCCACATGGACCCGCTCGGCAAGCGCGTTCCCACCCGCGGGCTTCTTGAGGATTTCAAAGGCCTCCTTGTAGGTCAAACGGGCCGCGCTTTTGATGACGGATTTTGCAAAGCGGACCGAGAGGATTTTTCCCTGCTTGTTCACCTCGGCGAACACCGAAAATGCCAGACGGTCGACTCCCGGCTTGAGGCTGCAAATCCCGTTGCTGAGGGCCTCCGGAAGCATCGGTATGACGCGGTCCGCAAGGTAGACGCTGTTGCCGCGGGCATGGGCCTCGCGGTCCAGCGTGGTTTTGGGCCGCACGTAGTGGGACACGTCGGCGATGTGGATGCCGACCTTCCAGCCGGAAGCGGTCCGCTCGACGTCGATCGCATCATCGAAATCCTTCGCGTCATCCGGGTCGATCGTGAAAATGAATTTGCCGCGCAGGTCCTCGCGCCTGGCTGCCTCGTGCGGATCCACCTCGGGCGAAACCCTTCCGGCTTCCTGCAGGACAGCAGGCGGAAAGTCCGTTGGCAGCTGGTGTTTCCGGATGATCGAGAGCATGTCGACGCCCGGTTTGCCAACCGGCCCGAGCACTTCGACGATGTGCCCTTCCGGGTTGACATGACGCGACGGCCAGGAATCCAGATGCGCCACGACTTTGTCTCCGATGTTGGCGGCAAGCGGTGGCAAGGGGGGCTGCAGGTAGAGGTTGTGAACAAATCGCGGATCGTCCGCGACAAGGTAGAAAAAGTTTTTCGATTTCTGGAGTGTCCCGACGATCGTCTCGTTCGCCCGGCTCAGAATCCGGATCACGCGGCCCTCATGGACTTTCGGTGCACCCGGTCTCCGCTGCGCACCGCCCTCGACGGATACCCGTGCGACCACACGGTCTCCGTGCATCGCCGTAAAGGAGTTTTCCGGACTGATGAAGAGATCCGGCTCCCCGGGTTTCTCGCTCAGAACATGGGCAGTTCCGCTTGCATGGAACTGGATGTTTCCCGTCAGCAGATCAGCGGCTTCCGGTATGATATACCGGTCCTTGCGGATTCTTGCCAGATCCCCGGCGAGTTCCATATCCCGAAGAAGACCCATCAGCTTCGTGCGGAGGCCCGGATCGAGATGAAGTGCCTCCGAGATTTCCACTTTGTCCAGTGGACGCTCCGCCAGGAGTCTCAAAATGTCGTTTCGCAGTGCCGATGAGGCTTCCGAACGCGCGGGCTGGCCGCCGGGCCTTCGCGGGCGCGAGTCTCCCTGCCGCGGATCGCGCGGTTTTTCTACGGATTTCCACTGCTTGCGGTCCGGACGCCGATTTTGGCCGGAATGTCCGCCCTTCGATGCCCCGCTTTCCTTCACAGCCTGCCCCGGCTGGGCGACTTGGCCCTGGCGGGGGTTGCCCCGCTCGCCGGGCTTTGGCCCGGGCATCTCCCGAGTGCCACACGCCTGCTGCGGTCCGGCTTTCGATTTGTTCCTGCGCCTGCGGTTCCGTGATGACGAACGTCCGGAATCCGGTTTTGCCCCCCCTGATTGTTGACTGCCCCGAGGGCTCTGATGTTTCACAGCCCCACCCTTCGCCTCTCAGCAGGCTGTTGGCAAGAAATTGCTTGCCGCCGCACCGCATCGAATGCACCTTGTGGGTGCTCAATCTCTGACAAGATATCGGCTGTCATCATGAATAAATCTCCCCTCGTTCCAGAAAGATCCGCGTTCACACTCATCGAGCTCCTCATCGTGATCGCCATCATCGGGATTCTCATGTCGCTCCTCTTCCCCGCCGTCAACTCAGCCATCGACGCCGCCAAAAAAGCGCAGGCCAAAAACGACGCTGTTCAGATTGCCACTGCCGTCATCGGCTACGAAACCGAATACGGCCGTCTCCCGGATACGAATTCCGGCGCTCAAGATGTCAGCGGAGCATGGCTCCAAGCCCTTGGCGGATCGAATGCCGGCAACAACCTGAACCCCCGCCAGATCGTTTTTATCGAACTCCCGAATGGCAAGGGAAATCCTCCGAAAAAAGGCGTGTCCGGTGGAACTTGGTATGACCCTTGGGGGGCCAAATACCAGATCACGTTCGATGACAACTACGACAACACCATTCCAAGCGCCGGGGAAAGTGCGGGGATAACAGCAACAAATCTCAGGAAAAAAGTCGCTGTCTGGAACAATGTCACGGGAATGAGCAATGTCTCTACCGCACAGAAGAAACGCCGTGCGGTCGTTTCCTGGGAGTAGCTTCACGCGGGTGTAGTTCAATGGTAGAACGGCAGCTTCCCAAGCTGCATACGAGGGTTCGATTCCCTTCACCCGCTCATTTTCTGAACTCCCGCTCGCGAGACTGCCCGCGCGAAAGCGCTTTCACTTGGGCGAAGCCAACTTAGCAGGTTGGATGGCAAAGCCAGCCAACAATTCGATTCCCTTCACCAGATCTTCTTCAACTTTCTGAAATAAACGGAATTACGGGCTTGATCTGCAGCCGATTGGCGACCATCCAGAACATTCCGAAATTCTCCCTCCCAAGCCAGAACGTATGATGGGGTTTTAGACACTCCCCCGTTCTGATAGCCTCTTTCTTGATTTTGGCCTGACCACTTTCAAAGGAGAGCGTACACGCTCGAGTTTCCCATCTTCTCCGAAGCGCGATCGCGCGGGTGTTCTCCGC
>CAZRIL010000179.1:0-9191 GCA_964600115.1 uncultured Chthoniobacter sp.
ATGAGCGGCGGCCAGCGGGAACCATGCGATGGCCTCGGCGAGCGCTTCCTCATCACCCAGCACCGCCGCCGAAACCGCAAAGCCAGCCAGCAACACGCAATTCCAGTTGTGGCAAAAACCGGTGTTTTCCAAGTAGCGACGGCACGGGATGAGGCCATTCGTGCGCAGCACCGATGCAATTTCCTCGTGTTCCGCATTCGAAAAAAGCTCCGATGCCAGATCGAGGGCCACGGCGATGCCCCATGTGAGATGGCCGGTTTCCAACGAGCCGACGAGGTCTTTGCCGTCGAATCCCCGGAACGGCGGACCTGCCCAGTCGGAGAGAGGCCGGTGCACGATGGCGAGAACAGCGGAGCGAAGCCAGGTGTCGACCTCGGGCGAAGGACGGACTGCATGAACCAAAGCAGCGTCGGTCAGATACTCGGCAGCATGATGCCACCAGTCAGTCGTAGCGGATGTATCGCTCAGACCCGGGTTGGAAGCGCGAAGGTGCACCCTCGCCTCCATGGCGGAGAGCAGTGCGAAGGCAGGCGAGTGGGCGGGTTGTGATTTGATCCGCCCGGCTTCGGAGTTCGTGAGAAAAAGGCTCATCATGATTTAGTCAATGTTCCACGGACGAGATGCACAACACTTGCGCGGAACTCTCCGCGCAGAGGCACGATCAGCCTGCCTCCACAAACCATGGGCTCCTGCTCTCCGGCGTGAAAGGCGCCAGCGACACGCCAGTTTCCATTCGGAAGCGGGATTGTGATAGACTGCGCGAGCGGTTCGGTGAATGTGTGGACGACCGCAAGGGCCTCGCGGCCATTTCGCGCAACTCGTAACACGGCCTGCCAACCGCGCGGATGACGGTAGGTGGTCTGCTCCGGACCAGTGCGGTGCGAGATACCGTTGGCAATGATCGGCGCGACCTGCCGGTAAAGTTTCTGCGCTTCGAGAGCGATCCCCCACTGCCTTTTGCTCAGCTTGTCGATCTCGCCCGAAAGGCACATGCGGCCGAGAAATGTGGAGGCGAGCGAATAGACCAGCCGCTGGTCGTCGTCGCCGGGGCGCAGCACCGCCCAGATCTGATTCGCCCGGGCAGGAATCAGTCGTTGGGTGTTGTAGGCGAGGATCGGAATATCCAGCGTCTCATGGGCGTCGGAAAACGAGAACATCGAGCCGAGTTCCAGCATCGAGGGCTCAAGGCGCATCCCGCCTGACGAACAGATTTCAATAACGAGTTCCGGCAGTTCGCGCCGGATTCTTTTGAAAAACTCCCTTACCCCTTCGAGATGCTGGCGCAATCCTTGGCCCAGTGACTCCGCTCCGTCGCAGCCGATGCCGATATTCTCATTGTAATCGACCTTCATGTATCCCATGCCGGACTCCCGGAGCAGGCCGATCACACGCCCGGCAAGGAACTCATGCACCCATGGGTCGCGGAAATCCCAGAACCGTCGGCTGCCGACATTAATAATGCGCCCGTCCCGGTGGAGCTGGTGAGACGTCTCGTTCCAGGCCTTCGATCCCTTGTTTGCCACCTCGAACTCAAACCAGATGCCGGGGATCAGCCCACGCTCGCGGACCGCATCGCAGGTCGCACGCAGGCCATGCGGAAACTTCTTCCCGGCCACGATCCAGTCGCCGTTTTCCTGCATCCGCTCCGCCGGTCGTTCCGCCCAGCCGTCGTCGATGACAAGATACTTTACCGATGACCCCGCCAGACGGTCCGCAAGCGCAATCACATTATCGTGATCCGGGTGACCCCAGGTCGTGCACCATTCGTTGAAGATGATCGGCAGCTCGTCCTCGGCCGAAGGTGCACTGAAACGGTGAGCTGAAGTGAGCCGCTGGCAGGCCTCGTCCAGCGGGCCGTGGACAACGGTGACAATCGCTTCGGGGGTGGTGAATGACTTGCCGGGAGCAACGGTCTTGCTCCAATGTCCGAATTCGCGGTCTGCGAGGCCGCCGGAAAACTGGACAAAATCATCACAGCGATACGCCTCCATCTGCCAGGAACCGGGCCATGCGATCTGCGCGGCCCAGATAACCCCGGCCCCATTGTCCTCGATGGCCGCGAAGGGAAGAAATCCCCGCGCGGGCATGGACCCGATCTGCCCGAAGCGCTCGGAACGCACTCCGTAGGCGGTCCAGGAAGGCTCCATATTCAGCTGCTCTAGCGGAAGCGATTCCATCCGACCCTCGGCCGACCAGTAGCTGCGCGCCCGGTGGAGTCGCAGCCGCTGCGGCGCTTCATCCGCGGCGAACGGCGTGATGCCGCCCAGCGAAAAGCTGGCCAACATTTCGAGCGCGAGCGGCACGTGCGAGGTGTTGATGAATTTCGTGCGCATCCGCACCGCCGTTCCGTAGTCCCCCCATTCCATCACATGCTCGCAGCGGAAGCCGCGCGGATTTTTCAGGACTGTGACGACCCGGTTTTTTGTTGCCCGCTGGCTGTGGTATTTCAGCCCCAGCGTCGCCTCGCTGTTGCGCATTGTTCGCCCATTCCCGAACCCGCCCACAAGCGAGTCGTCGGCCAGCCGCAATTGCACGAGTGAATCAAGTTCCCACGCAGGTTTCGGATCATGAAGCCGCAGGGCCGGATCCTCGGGATCGTCAAGGAGCGCGCGATGTTTCGGAATCCTCCGCGCGAGCCGCTTGGGAACCAGTTCCAACTGCACCCGGCCGCAAACGGAATGAACTCGGTAGATTGCCGTGATGTCCCCGAAAGTGAATCTGGAGAGTTCCTGAACCGGGGGTTTCATGGAAACTGCAACATGAGTTCGTGCCTCCCCTTGGTGAGCAGTCTACTGGGTCAGAACCACATTGCTGATCTCGATCACGCCGGGGCGTTCCCCCATCATGAATTCAACGTAAGCTTCTCCCGGGGCGAACGCTTGGGGCTTCCCGCCCTTGACCGTGTAGGTCTCCCACTCGGGAGTGAGCGATACATCCTGGATGGCTTTCACGCGGTCTGGATTCGCGCTGTTATGCACCATCACGAGCACCTTGTTGCTCTCGGGAGAGCGGGCCATGAAGGTGACGGTTACCGGCTGCTCTGCGGAGATGGCTGCGGAAACCGCTCCCATGGCGTTGACCCGGTATTTCTTTCCCTCGGTGCCATCGGGGATGGTTACCTGAATTGCGGTGGAGCCGGCTTTCGGACCTTCCACATGCTCCACCCGCGTTGTTTTCTGAACCGGACCATGCCCGCGGGCTTCCAAGGTGATAGGAGTTCCCTCTACCGCCGGAGTTGCGGTGTCGGTCTGGGCGCGGGAGGAGGCAAGAGCGAGCAGGGAGACGATTACGAGCGCTCCGCCCTTCACCAGGGCCGGGATGATGATTGAGGTGCGGTTGGTGGATGTCTGGTTCTTCATGGGTGTTTCGGGTTGGAGATGGGAATTGTCGGGAAGAATCATGCAGGGTGCTGACAGGATCTATTGTGCAGGCAGCACGAATGGCCCGATATCCGGTTTGCCTTCGCCGCGAGGCTTGCCGAAAAAGTCGGGACCCGCGTCAGGAAACGGCATGCCTGCTCCACGAAGCGGGCTTTCTGGAGCCACCTTGAAAGTGCGTCCCCCATCGGCCCAGCCGATGAGTTCCAAACCAGGAGAAGCGACGATGTTGCCTCCCTTTTCGCATGGGAAAAACGGAGTGGTCCCATCCAGATTCGCGAAGACATTAAAATCGATCAGCACGTTCTCATTCTTGTCAACCGTGGTGACCGGCTTGCCGGCCGGGGCGACCATGATGTTATTGAGGATACGGATGTTCTTCGAGGCATGCGCGAAGATCTGACCGTCCTTGAGGGTCGGGTGTCGGTTGTTATCGAAAGCGTCGTTCTGGACGATATCGACGTTGCTGGATTTGAACGCATGGATGCCGGAGCCGCCGTTGCCGAAGACGACGTTGTTCACGACGAGTGTTCGCCCGCTGTAGGGTTTTCCGGAGCCGCCGCCCCAGCGCTGCGTGCACAAAAAGTCGTCCAGGATGATGCCGTTGCCATCCGTCACCTTGCGCTTCGCGGGATCCTCCTTGTTCGAAAAGATGAACGGGATGTTCTGGTAGTTTTCGAAGCAGACATTGTTACGGATGATGAGTTTGTATCCCGTCGTATTTTCATCGACGGCTGTCGGTTGATACATGGAGAGTCCGCTGTTTCCGTAGGGTGACCAGAACGCGCAGCGGAAGACCACGTTGTTTTCAAACGTGATGTAGTCCGAATGGCTCATGTAGATCCCGCCGCCAGGGAGGTAGCTTACCGTGCAATCGCGCACGGTGATGTGCGAGGAGGGGGTTTGGGTTTTGGGGCTTTTGTCGATTGCAATTCCGTTGCCGCAGGTGCGGGGGTTCTTGGTGTTGCTCATCTCATGAGTGGCCTCCTGGTTAGTGACGTTCTGCGCGTCGCCGACCACGCAGAGGCCGCGGATTTCGATGTGGCTCGCGCCCACGACCTTGATGGCCTCCCAGGCGCCGTTGTTGCGCAGTGTGACTTTCGCGCCCGGAGCCGGGGTGTAGATGATCGGCAGACCAGCTTCGCCCGAGTGCTCAATCGTGAGTGCCCGGCTGCCTGGCCCGTATATGTATTCCCCTTCGGTGAAAAAGATAACGTCGCCGGGCTTGCTGAGTTCCTCGGCCTTTTGTGCGGCCATGGGGGTTTCGGGTGTCAGGCCGTCGGCCTTCCTGCTGCCATCGGGCGAGACATAGTAAGCGCGCCCCTTGACCTCGACCGGCACAGGCTCAGCGGAAATCGACTCGAAAACCGTCAGAAATAGAATCGCGGCAATGGATGAGAGAATGGGAAGTGGTTTCATTGTGCGATGTTTACCCGGCAAGCAGGCCTTGCAGATACGGGATTTCAATTTTGTAGAATTCGAGGACATGTTCCTCGGAGACGTGGGGCTCCAGCGAGATCCAGCCCTTGTAGCCGTCGCGTTTGAGAGCGCGTACGATGGCCTCGACGTTGAAGCTGGCTTCGGGGAGCGGGACGTAGCCGATGAAATCCCGCGTGCTCTCGCGCATCGTGGAGCCTTTGTGGACCCCGGCATATGCGGCATTGTAATGACAGCCGCCTTTGAGATGCACGTAGCCGATGTGCTTCTTGATCGTCTCGTAAGCGTGCGGGTATGGCTCGACATGGCCATGGTAGTAATTGCACGGATCGTATTGGGTTTTCAGGCCAGGTGACCCGATGCGCCCGCAGACCGTTGCAACGTTTTCCGGGAGGGCGGACTCGTCATGGGCTTCGTTTTCAAGCGTAATCACGACGCCCTTCGACGCGGCGTATTCGGCGGCGGGCTTCACGGCATCGCCCCAGATCGACAGGGGTATGCCGACGTTGTAGGTATTCACCAGCTTAGCGCCGAGCATTACGGCTGCATCCACCGCGCCCCTGAGCGCTTCGGTGTAGCGCGCCCCGCCGCCGAGCGCAAAGCACATGGGGGCGGCCCAAAAACCGAGGGTGACACAGGCAACCTCGAAGCCCCGGTCCTTGACGAGCCTTGCAGCCGTAGCCACGTCGCGCTTTTCGAAGCGTTCCTTTTCCTCATCGGTTTCTGCGGTGCCGGGGATATTCCAAGGCCAGAGTTCGATGGCCTTAACCCCGTGGCTGTCGAGAACATCAAGGATTTGGGCGAGAGAATGGGTGGCTGAGAGTTGCTGACCGTTGATGGCGAGTTTCATGATTTGAGGAATTCTGCGGGCGTCGGGACGCTGAGGGTTGCGGTGTTTTGTTTTAGGGTGTCGAGCAGGAGCGCATCGGAGAGCACCTCATCCTCGGATGGGTGGTGCTGGGTTTTGTTCAGGAGCGCATCGGAAAAATGTTCAAACTCGCGGCGGTAGTTGTCGAAATGCACGAGGTTTGGATCGGATTTCGTATCGAGGACGAAAGGTGGCTTTCCATCGTCAGTGGTGCATTCGAGTCGGGCGCCGGGCGTCTGGTAGAAGCAGTCGTTGACGGTGATGTTGCCCTTCGTGCCGAAGAAGTTTACGTAGAGGCCGACGTGCGAAAACGTGGTGACGAAAGTGCCCGGCGTGCCTTTGTCGGTGATGAACCACGCGGCCGTCGTGTCCGGGACGGCCGAGCCTGCGGGCGCGTCGGTATCGCAGTTGAGCGGAGAGACCGCTGCAATGCGCTCGCCCAGCATCTCGCGGACCCCAAATGCCAGATAAACGCCGATGTCGAGCAGCGGCCCGCCGCCTTGCGGGTCGGTATAACGCCAGCCGCCAGGCTTGCCGGGCGGATAGTATTTCGAACAGGGATAGGAAAAATGCGCGGTCACAAACGTGATTTTTCCAATTGCTCCCTCGCGGATGAGCTGCGCGGTCTTTTGAAAAACATCACTGAAGCGCGACATGTAGGCGGTCATCAGGGGCACGCCATTTTCGCGGGCGGCGCGCACCATTTCGCGGACCTCGCCCGCGCTGTTGCCGAGCGGCTTCTCGCAGAGGATCGCCTTCTTGGCCTTCGCAGCCGCGATGACAGCCTCTTTATGCATCCCGGTCGGAAGCGAGATATAAACCGCCTCCACAGTTGGATCAGCCAGCAGTTCGGAAATATCGCCGAAGGCTTTCACATCGGCGAGACCTGCCTTGGCCGCAAGATCGAGCGCAAGCGCGCGGCGGGGTTCGAGCGGGTCGGCGATGGCAACGAGAATGGCCCCCTTGGCGGCAAGAAGTCCGGGTAGCGATTTATCGATGGCAATCTGGCCACAGCCGATGATGCCCCAGCGGATCGGCGAAGAGGGATTCCTAGAAGGGATGGTTTTCACAAGAGGGAGACTGCCGCCAATTTTGGTATCGAACAATGCGGATGAGTCTTAACTCGTTGAGGTGCGGACGCTCTATGAGAACTTTCTGCTCTGTGCGGGCAGTCAAAGCATAAGGATGCGTTTGCCATCAAATCTTGCCTCGCCGGGCTTCGAGTTCGGACCGGATTTCTTCCATTCTTCTGTGAGAAAGGGGGTATCGCATGAGAAGCATCATTCCCGGAACAAGAAAGACCGTGGGAAGAACAGCGAAGCAGATCCGCATATTCCGGAATGCTTCGGGTGTCTGGTTTGCCTTTTTGGCAATCTCAAACCCGCACCACACCACCAGCATGCCCGCCAGTCCATAGGCGAGGGAAGTGGCAGCTTTTCCCATCCATGCGAAAATTGCATTGAAGCCCCCTTCCCGGCGGTCGCCGCACCGCAATTCCTCGGAATCTATGACGTCCGAAATCATTGAAGGAATGACCAGCCACATCCCTGTATAGCCGGGCGAAAGAAGAACTCCGCTCACCAAGGCGAGCCACGGATACTCCGGAGTGTAGGTGAACCATGAGATCCATGTGGCTATAAGGATCAACACCGTGGAGATCATGAGGGTTTCCATTTTTCCGATCCGTCCGCAAAGCCATGCAAAGAACGGGATGGAGACCATCCCCAGGACCATGGAGAGCGTGCCCTCGACGCCCGTGAGCTTGGCGGAAAAGACGGTGTCGCCTTTCAGTGCGTAAAAGGTGCGCAGGTAGAACATCTGGCCCTGCACGAGATTGATGCCGAAGGCGAAGATCAGCGAGTAGATGGCGAGGATGCGGAATGGGATGTTTTGAAATGTCCGGATAAAATTCGGCCAGAACGGCTCCTTTGGCTGCCTGGCGATAAATTCGGGATTGCGCTCCTTGATCAGAAAGGCCGGAAGGATGCTGAGCATCATGATGATCAGCCCCATCGCCAGTCCAACGACCCGCATGCCGTGCAGCGGGTCCGGCTGACCGGTCACGGGATCGTTAAAGATCGGGAGCTGGGTAATGCTCCAGATCCACGTGCCCGTGATTGCAGCAACTTTTCCAAAAAAAGAAAAGTAAGCCGAGATGCTGGTGCGCTCGTCTGTATCGGGCGTCATTTCGGTGAGCATGCTCTGGAACGGCATGACCCAAATCGTGAAGGCGGTGTAGAAAACCAGACCTGTGCCCACGAGGTAAGCGAGCTTTCCCAATTCGCTCCATGCAGGCTGGCCGAGCCAGAGCAGAGGGAAAACCGCTCCGGTAAGAAGGCCGCCGATGAGCACCCAGGGCCGGCGCCGCCCCCACCGGGACCGCGTGTTGTCCGAGATCCAGCCCATGAACGGATCCAGACACGCATCCCACAGGCGGAATACCAGGAAAACCCAGCCGATATGGGCTGGCGACATTCCCATGCCGGTCACAAATATCGAAGCGCTCAGCACCTTCAGCAGCTGGCCCCCGAAATAGTTGACCATGCCGGATGCCCCGTAAGCCGTCTTCAGCCAGAACGGGACACGGTCTTCCGGGCGGATTGCCGATGGCTCTGCGGAGGAAGTCATGTATCGGCGATAGCCCCTACGCAATGGCAGGGCATTCCGTGAAAGGCAGCTTGTCCGTGTAAACCTTGAGGTTGCGGTAAACCAGGGCCGAGTGGACCATGCACCGGATGGCGATATGACCGTAGTTCAGGATGCAGCCGGTGTTGGTCCGGGAGTTATCATCAATCACCAGCAGGATTTTTCCGTCGATCGCTCCGAGGATTTTACCGCCGTTCTGCACGATTTGAAGCTTGTGCCACTCGTTGATCGCAAACGGTTCCGGAGCGCTGCCGAAGCCGATGCGGTAGGCGAACGGGTTTTTCCGGCTGAACGCGGTTCCTGTGTCGTTCCGCACATCGTTCATCTCGCGGTAGAACTCCCAGTGGTAGTTGCGCACATCCTCGGCGTGGACGGTCTGCATCGTGCCGTTTGTCCGCTTCGGATAGTCGGCCATGAAATCCTCGCGGCCCATGCCGGAGGCCTGGATCATGAGCAGGCTGAGCCCGTTCGGCTTGATCGCCTTCCACTCGAACTCGACATAAACGTTCCCTTCGAATGTCTTGTTGCTCCAGATGTAAACCTGGCTGTTCCAGGCTTCGTCGCTGCCGTAGCGGAGATCGGGCGTCTCGATGAGGAGCCCTTCGGGGTGGCCGGCCGGCTTGACGGACGCGGTGTGGCCCTGGATGTAGAACTCCTTGATCTGCTCGACCGGGTTTTGAAAATCCACATCGAACTGCTTTGTCCATCCCGCCTTGACCGGATCGAAAGTGAAATCCTCCAAGCCGGTGCCTTCAAAAAGATGCCGCAGTTCTTTTTCCGTCGCGGGATCGTAATCCGGTGCGCCCTCGCGGTATTTTTTGTAGAGGTCAGCCCCCGTGAGCACTTCGTCATAAAACTCGATC
>CAZRIL010000180.1:0-9166 GCA_964600115.1 uncultured Chthoniobacter sp.
TTCGCCGCCTGGCCGGGTTCGATGTGTCTGCCCCCACGATTCTGCCAAATACCGAGAAGCTGGTCGGGTTCGCCGGTCACCCGAGCTGCCTCGCGGTGGCCATGCGCTACCTCCAGCCGGTCGCCCAATACGACGAGGCGGGCGCGGTCACCGATCCCGAAACCGGGCTCACCTTCGGTTACCTGCGCTACACCGAAACCAGCTCGAATCGCATCTTCGTCACCGTCGAGTGCCTCTACGGCTTCAAGGTGGCGATCGCGAGCGGCCTCAAGCGCATCGTCAAACCCTGATCAGTTGGTTCGGTTGCAAGCCCTCGCATCAGCAATGGTGCGGGGGTTTTGTGTTTCTCTAGGTGCAGGAGCATCCTGTAAGTTGTGCATCGAGGACTTCATCAACAGGGTCATGCGCTGAGAAATGCGGCTTGCTGACGAATCGTTGTCCCTGTAAAACGTATGTCCGGAGGACTCATTGTTTGGAAAGGCCTGAGCTAGGACCATTTGCCGCCAAATCTGCGCAAACACATCACCACCAGCATCACGGCGATCAATAATATTCTGACCCGTTGTCCGCAACAGCCCTGACATGACGCATCTCCCTCGTGGTAGGTAAGCGCGTCTTCGTGGGCGATATCCTCGCACTCCGTAAGGCGAGAGCATTTGAAAGTCTGTGACCACGGCGCTCGAGTGTGCGGAGACCAGACACGCAGATGTGGCAGAGAGGAGCTATCTTATTAAAGATAGTTTTATCTTGATATATTTGGCGGTTTGCGTAAAACGACAATTCATGAGCCACCAACCAAATATTTTCTCTCCCGCAGGAACACCGATTTCCGAACGCACAGTTGGAGAACTAGTTGCCGAGCGACCCGGACGCTCCCGCGTTTTCCAATCGTTTCAAATCGACTTCTGCTGCCAGGGGCGCCGCACGCTGGGCGAGGCCTGCACCGGAAAAGGCGTCTCCCTTGATGAAGTCATCGGGCACCTCGAAGCCGAACTCTCTGACAAATCCCCGTCCTGCGCGAACCCGGCAGAGCTCCCTCCACATGAGCTGGCAGATTATATCGTCACCACTCATCACGCGTTTCTCCGCCGGGAATTTCCGCGACTCCGAGCAATGTCTGAGAGGGTAGCCCATGTCCATGGAGGACATACTCCCTCACTCCAGGAAGTATTTCAGGTCTATTGCGGCCTGGAAGAGGAACTCTCAAGCCACATGATGAAGGAGGAGCAGATTCTCTTCCCTGCGGTGTCGGCGATGAGCCGCGGAGAATCCGGACCGGTGCAACTCGACGGACCCATCGCATGTATGATCCATGAACATGACGACGCCGGAAAGGCGCTGGGGCGCTTGCACGAACTCACCGGCGGCTTCGAACCGCCTGCGGATGCCTGCAACACTTACCGCGCACTCTTTGCCGGCCTCGCAGATCTTGAGGAGGACCTCCACCGTCACATACATCTTGAAAACAGCGTGCTATTTCCCGCTGCTCAAAAACTGGCCGGCCTGGCAGCATAGCCCACTATGTTTATTTACGGCAAAACCTCGGCGAATGCGATTGCGGTGATGAGTTTTCTTGCGGCCGATCCGAAGAGGCGAGCTGGTTCCGGTGAGATTGCCAAGTCGAGAAACATCTCACAGGCATTGACCGCCAAGCTGCTTACTCAACTGGCGGCCGCAGGCCTCGTGCACGGCCAACCAGGTCCGGGCGGCGGATATACGCTGGCCAAACCCGCAAAAAGCATTTGCCTGCTGGATATAGCCACACTTTTCGAACAAATCGAACCGCCGTCCTTGTGTCCTTTCGGCCATGACTGGTGCGGCAATGGTGACCCCTGTCCCCTGCACAACATGATTGCCGGAATGCTGGATTCCAACCGGAGTTTCATGAAGAAAACGAGCCTTGCCCTCTTTGAGGGCAAAACCCCGCAGATGCCCTCGAAAAAAAGTCGGTAGCCGGGAGGAAAGAAATGTTCAGCACGCTCAACCCAGCTGCGTTCCTGACGGCGACACTGGCCACACTCGGCCTAATCATAGCGATCTTTATCGGATCGCGGAACCTGGGAAATTTTGACGCGGCGCTGGTTGCTTACTTGTTCGGCTGCATTTTTGCCTGCTTCGGTGTTGTCTATCGCTACACTGTATGGCTCCAACGACCACCGACGTGGAAGTATTTCTCGCGTGGCTGGCAGTTGTTCTTCTCGGGGAGGGCGATCGTCCACGGTTGGGAGGTGCTGAAGCATTTCGTTGTGAATTTTCTCGGACAGCGGTTCATACGGAAGCGGGGCCGGGACCTCGGGCGCGGGCATATGCTTATGGCCTGGGGGTGCATCCTGGCCTTTGGCGTGACCTTTCCCCTGGTTTTCGGATGGATTCATTTCGGACTCAAGCCAGGCGGCATCGATACTTATGAGATCTACACCTTCGGGTTCAAAACAATGGAGTTCCCACTCCATTCCTGGATCGCCACGCTGATTTTCAACGCGCTGAATTGGTCGGCCATTCTTGTCATTGCCGGGGTGATGCTGCTCATGCGCCGCCGCCTCACGCATGCGGGGCAAATCGCGGTGCAGACGTTTGAAGGCGACTGGCTGCCGCTTCTCCTCCTGCTTGCTATTTCACTCACCGGACTTGGCATCAGCCTCGACTACAAATTCATGGAAGGAAAGGCGCATCAATTCATGGCCATTACCCATGCGATTACCGTGATTCTTTTCCTCCTGTGGATGCCTTTCGGAAAATTTTTCCATATTATCCAGCGCCCAGCTCAGCTCGGAATCGCAATATATCGCAAAGCCGGAGCGGAGGGGCCGCAGGCGCGCTGCCCGCATACCGGAACGGCTTTCACCTCGCAGATGCAGGTTGATGATCTAAAGGATGTCACCGCCCGGCTTGGATTCGATTACTCCCTTCGAGACGGGAAATCCCATCTCGACTACAGTCCGCAGGGCAAACGGGCTCTTCTGGCTAAAGCCCACCTTAAAGCCCGGGAACAATCGGGCACTTTTTTTGGATGAACGTGAATCACAGAGCTTTGGGCCTTTGGAGGACAGAAGACGTGCTCCTTGGATCCTGTCACTCCTGGAAACTGCGGCTCGCCTGCGGTTCACTTCCTTGATACTATGGCCACCCTCCCGGTTCCCGTCGAAGAAATTATTGCCCGCTTCGGTCCAAGTCTGAATTTTCCAAAGCCGGAAGGGATCCCCGGTCGGGATGAACCGGACGAGGTCGTCAAAACACATTGCTGTTTCTGCGGCATGCAATGCGGAATCAAGTTGCTGGTCAAAAACAACCGGGTGGTCGGCTTTGAACCCTGGGAAGAGTTCCCCTTCAACGAAGGCCGACTGTGCCCCAAAGGTGTGCAGCGTTATTTGCAGAATGACCATCCCGACCGCCTCCTTGAGCCGATTGTTCGCATCGGAGGGAAGGGCTTTGAGAAGCTCGGCTGGGAGGCTGCAATGGAACGCGTAGTCTCGGAGATCCAACGCATCCAGCACACACATGGGAATGACGCCTTCGCGATGCTCTCCGGCGTCTCCCTGACAAACGAGAAGAGCTACCTGGTCGGCAAATTCGCCCGCATCGCTCTAAAAACCAAAAACCTCGATTACAACGGACGCCTCTGCATGGTGAGCGCCGGTGCGGGAAACAAAAAGGCCTTCGGGCTCGACCGTGCATCGAACAACTACTCCGACCTCGCCCACGCGGGAGTCATCCTGCTTTGCGGGACAAACGTCAGCGAAACCTTTCCGACTCTCACTCACTGGATCTGGCAGGCGCGTGACAACGGCGGCAAGCTGATCGTTGTTGACCCCCGACTCACCCCCATTGCCCGCACAGCCGACCTTCACCTCCCCGTTCGTCCCGGCCGCGACTCTGCTCTCTACGGGTCAATCCTCCATCAGTTGATCAAACGCGATTGGCTGGACCATGACTTCATCGCCAACCACACCACGGATTTCGAGAAGGCCCAGGAAGCCGTAGCCGCCTATGATCTCGACTGGGCAGAACGCACCACCGGGATCCCCAAGGAGAAAATCATGCGGGCGGCCGAAATGTGGGGACCAGCCAAAACCAGCTTCCTGCTTCATGCGCGTGGCATTGAGCATCACAGCAAGGGAGTCGAAAACGTGCTGGCCTGTATCAATCTCGTCCTGGCGACCGGACGGATTGGAAAACCGTATTGCGGCTACGCGACTATAACCGGCCAGGGCAACGGACAGGGAGGACGCGAGCACGGACACAAGTGCGACCAACTTCCCGGCAACCGGGATATCGAGAACCCCGAACACCGGAAATACATCTCAAGCGTCTGGGGAATCGAGGAAAAGGATCTGCCGGGCAAGGGACTGACCGCTTACGAGATCATGGAGTCGATTCACCGCGGCGAGATCAAAGGATTGCTCAGCATTTGCTTCAACCCTCTCGTCTCGCTGCCCAACAACAACATGATCCGCGAAGCGCTCGATAAACTCGAATTCTACGTGGTCATCGATTTTTTCCTCAATGAAACCGCCCGCCATGCCGACATCGTCCTGCCTGGCTCGCTCCATGAGGAGGAGGACGGAACGGTCACGACGGCCGAGGGGCGCGTCGTGCGGATTCGCAAAGCGATCAGTCCGCCCGGCAACGCCCGCAGCGACACTAGCATCCTTCTCGAGCTCGCCGAGCGCCTCGGGGCAAAACAGTTTTTCACCTACGAATCGTCGGAGGCAATTTTCAACGAGCTGGGTGTCGCCTCCAAAGGTGGCACTGCGGATTACTTCGGGATCAGCTACCAAAAGATCGAAGACAACATGGGTGTGTTCTGGCCCTGTCCGAGTGACGACCATCCTGGCACGCCCCGGCTCTGGGAAGACCGGAAATTTAAAACTCCCGACGGCAGGGCGCACTTCCATGGTATCCCCTACCGCGATCCCGGCGAGGTGACCGACGGCGAATATCCCGTCATCCTCACCACCGGGCGTGTCGTTTCCCAGTATCTTAGCGGCACCCAAACCCGCCGCATCGGAAAGTTGGTGAACCAGTATCCCGAACCTTTGCTGGAGATCCATCCCTCTCTCGCTGCCAAATATGGAATTAAAGACCGGGAGCTTGTGCGTGTTTCCACGCGCCGCGGAGCCGCCGAGTTCCCGGCACAGATTGTGGAGACGATTCGAGAGGACACTGTTTTCGTCCCCTACCACTGGCCAGGTAAAAAGTCCGCCAACCAGCTCACCTCGGGCCACCTCGATCCGGTTTCTAAAATTCCCGAGTTCAAGGTCTGCGCCTGCAAGCTGGAGCCGCTTGGCCGGACGGCCCCCGCACCGGAAGAATCAAAAGCCTGGGCCAGTCCATGACGACCACCACCTTTCGCACCGATCAGGAATTCTTCCTCGATCCGCAACGCTGCATCGGATGCCATGCGTGCGAGATGGCCTGTGCGGAGTGCGAAACGAACGGACAGACTCCGATGATCCACGTCGATTATGTGGACCGCTTTCTGAACCCCCAAACATCGGTGCAGATTTGCATGCATTGCGAGGATCCGGTTTGCGCCAAGGTCTGTCCCGCCGTCGCGATCGAGAAGGACGAATTCGGAATCGTCCATACGGCGAACACCGCCCGCTGTATCGCCTGCTCGAACTGTGTCAACGCCTGCCCGTTCGGCGTGCCGAAAAAGATTGAGCCGATGGACCTGATGATGAAGTGCAACATGTGTTACGACCGGACCAGCGCAGGCAAAAAGCCCATGTGCGCCACGGTCTGCCCCAGCGGGGCCCTCTACTATGGCACGCGGGAAGAGATGACCAACCGGCGCCCCAACAGCACGCCCGTCAATACCTTCCGGTTTGGACAGCAGACGGTAAAAACCAAGGTCAATATCATGATGCCTAAAGGAGCGACCGAGCTGGTCGTGAACGAATGAAGAGGATGCAAGAAAGCCCTTCGTGCAGAGCATTCCTGATGATCGTGTCATCTTCTGTCTCTCACTGTGTCCCGGCGACAAAATATCCATTATGAATCCCTCCCTCCAACCCCGATCCGCTTCCGAGGTGGATTTTCCCATCGAACGTGCAGAGGCCGAGCATGTCTCGCGGCGCGAATTTGCAAAATTCCTTTGCCTCGTTTCCGGAGGCATGGCGATTGGCAGCGGTTGGGTGGCGATCAAGGACAAGATCTTTCCTCCGTTCACCTTCAAAGGCGAACGCCTCATATGCAAAACTTCGGATATCCCGCTTGGAGGCACGCATCCTTTTCAAATCGAGGGCTCCAGAATTCCCTTCATCCTCATCCACCTCAATGACGGAACTTTCCGAGCCTACGAACAGAAGTGCACCCACCTCTCGTGCGCGGTCTATTATTCACCTACACACGACAAGATCGAGTGTCCGTGTCATCACGGCTTTTTTGATGCCAGCGATGGCAAAGTCCTGGCCGGGCCACCGCCCCGTCCTCTCCCCCACCTCGAGGTCGTTCTCAGGGGTGATGGGATCTATGTCCGGGAACCGCATCCGGAGGATAACCGCCCCGCCGAGGCGCGGAGCGACACCTAACCGATAAACAACCCATGAGCAACTTCCGCGAAGCCCAAAGGCAGGCGCACCCGAGCAAGACCAACACCCTTTCGCTTGGCATCATCTGTGTCCTGATCCTGATCCTCAGCATGCAGATCTGGCTGTTGACGGCCGCACTCAATGAATCGCTGGACGGAAACAATGCGGTGAAATGGCCGGGCTTCTGGTGTTCGATGGCCCTATTCCTAAGCGGTGCAGCTCTGCTGCGCTATTTGCCGAATCCGATCCGGCTGCCAATTCGTGAGCGGACACGTGAGGTTTTCCGTGATGCCTCGCTTGCCTGGCAAACACTGGCTATCAGCGCCGTTTCGCTCGCACTGGCTTTCGCCGTCTGGTTCATGTGGTCGGCGATCCCGCTGCGTCTCAAAGACGCGGGATTCAGTCTGACCCGCCAGCAGCTGTTCTGGCTCACGGCCACCCCGGTCCTTCTCGGCTCGCTCCTGAGAATCCCCTACGGACTCATCGTTTCAACCTTCGGGAGCCGGCGTAGTTTCGCCGTCGTCACCTTTGCCCTTTGTCTCCCCTGCCTCGCGACCGGATTCGCGGTCATGAATCCGAACACCCCCTATTGGGTGTTGCTCGCATGCGCTGCCTTCACCGGCATCGCAGGGGCGAACTTTGCCACCTCGATGGGAGTTGTCACTCTCTGGTTTCCCAAGCAGATGCAAGGCACAGCGCTCGGCGTCAACGGGCTCGGGAATCTCGGCGTCACCATCGCGCAATTCACCATTCCAGCTGTGATCGGCTTGTCCTTTTCCAGCTTCATGGTGACGGGAAGTGCTCCCAGGGTTCTCCACATCGAGAATGCCGCGTTTGTTTGGATTCCGTTCATCCTCATTTGCACGGCGATGATCTGGTTTGGAACAAAGGATTTTCCGACCCAACCGAAATCCTTCTCCTCCCAGCTCATGGCGGGAAAGCGCCTCCATACCTGGGTGCTCTCCAGTCTCTATTTCCTAACCTTCGGGTGCTTCGTTGCCATGGGAGCCTCGCTGCCGCTGATCATTTCCTCCGTTTTCGCGAGTGCCCCGGGTGGAGCCCCCAACCCCTGGATGTTTGCTCCCTGGGCTGTCGCTGTGGCCACAATCATGCGGCCAATCGGCGGATGGCTCTCCGATAAGTTCGGGGCAGGTATGATCACCTCGATTGCCATCGGAGTCATGGCTCTGGGTGGATTCAGCCTCTCGGCATTTCTTCAGCCCGATCAATTCGGCGGATTCTTCGCAGTGATTTTGTGCATCTGCGCCGCCTGCGGCCTCGGCAATGGCAGCGTGTTCAAGATCATTCCGCAGGTATTGCCCACAGAAGCCGGAGCCGCGATTGGAATTGTCAGTTGCATTGGTGCTCTCGGCGGGTTCGCTCCACCGCTTCTCCTCGGATGGACAATGGACAAACTCGGAACTCCAGCCGTGGCATATACCGCCATGGCCGTATTTGCTCTGGTCTGCCTCCTCGTCAACGGATGGTTCTATCACCGTCCGAATTCCCCATCGCACTGCTGATCGGGCCGCCCTCCGGGGCTCCTCCGCTTATCCCAGGCCCGGTATTGCTCACTATGGATGGCTCCGGGAGAAGAAGTGCTGCCGGGGCAGATGTGCGCGTGATTTTTTTCGGTCCTCTAAGTTTTACATGACCCGGGCATTCAAGCGCCCTGACCTGCTCAGCGCTCCTGAGGTTCCAGCGACCAACCGGTCTTCAGACCGGCAACAAACCACACAAGGGCGAGGATCCCCACAGCGAAAATCGTATCACCTACCACGCGTAACCAGCGCAGAGTTTCCATCAATCCGGTTTGCATGAATTCCGCGGATCGGGCATACCACATGCCATGCTCGACGCTTGCCCATGTCTGCAACAGTCCGACGGGCAGCAGGGATAGCAGGACCATCAGAGCCAACCCGGCATTGATGGACCAAAAGCTGAAAAAGAGCGCTCGGGTTTTCCACTGCCGTTTTGTGGCAAGCCCCTTGAGACAGAAGAGCATGAGTCCGATGCCCAGCATTCCATACACCCCGAACAAAGCGGTATGCGCATGCACGGCCGTCGTATTCAAACCCTGCATGAAATATAGAGCGATCGGAGGATTGATCAGGAATCCGAAAAGCCCGGCTCCGACCAGATTCCAGAATGCCACCGCGATGAAAAAATAAATCGGCCATCGGTAAGCTGCCACCCACTTGCGGGAACGGGACAAGGATAGGTTTTCGACGGCTTCGAATCCTATGAGCGTCAACGGCACCACCTCGAGCGCGCTGAAGGTTGCTCCCAAAGCGAGGATCGCCGTGGGCGTGCCTGTGAAGTACAGATGATGGAAGGTGCCGATGATGCCGCCGGATAAAAACACCACGGTGGCAAACAATACCGAGGCGGTGGCCGTGGCCGTCTTCAGTAGACCCATGCGGGTGAAGAGGAAGGCGATCACGACGGTGGCGAAAACTTCGAAGAATCCTTCGACCCAGAGGTGAACAACCCACCAGCGCCAATATTCCGCAATGGCAAGATTGGTTTGGCGATGCCACATCAGACCGGCGCCCCAGAACAGCGCGATCGCCGCGGAGGCGATCAAAAAGAGTGCCAGGAGGTGACGGTTTTCCCGGGGATTTCGGAACGCC
>CAZRIL010000181.1:0-9144 GCA_964600115.1 uncultured Chthoniobacter sp.
ACCAGATTGATGACGGCTGCATCATTCAGTTGATTCTGTCATATCGAACCATTGCTGAAGATCAGTCGCGCGGCATTGCCATAGCCGCTTCCTCCCCCGGCGGGTGAGTTTCCGGTGCCAATATTTATACCTGAAACATTAAAGCGAGTGATACCAGCGAGCGTTCCAGCAGCGACATTATTGGCGCCAATGCTGAGCATGCCCGGGGAATTTCCATTATCCAAATTGGCGTTATGAACCAGGTTGACCGTGCCAGTGATGGAGTTTTGCGTCCCAAAGACCCGGAGGGCGTAGTTACCGGTCTTGGTAAAGCCATTACTTCCAGCCAGTGTCACATTGGTTCCGCTGCCATTGATATCCAATCCTGCAGTGGTAAGAAGCCCGAGCGAGGTTCCGTTGGCGCGAACATCGATTGTTGGAGCCGCGCCCGACAAGGTGATTGTTTGTGCGCTAGCAGCATTAATGGCAACACGCTTGTTGCCCCAGGCCCCGAACAACACGAGCCCACAACCCATGCCTGGAAGACTGATGTTCGATGCCAATGTGACGGTTGACGTCTGTGCGCTGAAATCTGCCGCGAACCCACCAAAACTACCACTGAAAGAACTCCCGTCGGTCCAGGCCTGGTAGGTGGTGCCCAATGTGTTCGTCGCAAAGTTCTTCGTCGAGCTGTTCCACGTTCCATTGAGGCTTGAATACAGAGTGGGAATTGCCGTGCCATCAGTGATGTCTGTTGTTCCACCCGCCCAGTAGAGACTGGCCGCATTTGAGAAAGGCACGGACGCAAATAGAATGGCTACCGAGTAGAAAACCGGTTTGAAGAGGTCGATGGATTTCATGGTTTTATTGAAGGGATGATACCGCATTTTGAGAGGTTGTGGGGTTTGAGACAGGGTATTCATCGCACGAGGACCGCGCGCGCATCAATGCAACTTTGCGAGTGATTCATTTAGAATAAGGCATTGGTTTTTGGGCTTTGATTCCGATCAGGGTATTCCAACCAATCTTCTGCGGTTTCAAATTATCGGATGTTGACGAACATTAATAGTCAACTGGTTGCAAAAGTCTGTCTGGGGACTGAATTTTCCGACTGTGGCGCGAAGCCGCTTCCCGGATCGTAGCCGACAGCCCCCCTCTCGCTCGCAGCCGGGCTGGCAGGCAAACGAAGGCGGCAATGTCCGGGGAGGGCACGGAGGTGAAGACAACATACTCGATTGTCCCCAGCGCATGGTCGCGCCGCCAGATTCCTCCTCGGGTTGAGCCGAAGCTCGACTGCATCCTGTCAAGTCACTCCCTGACAGGCTTTGCATTTGTGCCTGCACTACGCATCCGCTGGATGCCGATCAGCATTCCGAGACCGATGAGAAGCAGGACAAAGGTTTTTGGCTCGGGCACGCCAACCGGGGTCCATGTGTCAGCCGCAAACATGTTGGAAGAAGTAAGAAACACGTTCGTGGGGGCCCATGCTTCTGCACTGTAGGAAAGCTTAAGACCATCAATGGGAGCATTCGACCAGTTGAAGAAACTTGCCCCTGCGGTATAATCAGGGGCCCCCGGTTGGATGGCAGAGGTGGCGTTAGAACCAAGGTAAAGCTTCAGGGAAAGGACTCCGAAATTGCCAGGAACCAATTCTATCACAAAATCAATGGGCGTTGAGGAACTTGATGATGGGGAAATCGCTCCTGCGCTGCCAAACTTCCAATTTGTGGAGCCATCGGCTGCGGCAGTGAGATAACATTGAGACGCCGTTGTTCCGCCGCTGAAAAACTGTAGCAGGAAACTGCTCCCGTAGGCGTTTCCTTGGTTTGAAAAGGCGATCGTGCCGCCATAATAGCGACTGGCTGGGGCTCCATCCGTCAGAGACATTGTTCCAAGGGAAACGGTGCCCGTGTTGAGCGACTGGTTATTTCCGATGTAATTGACATCGAGCCCGGGAAGCAGAAGCACAGCGGCCCGAGCCGAGCTTGCGAAACCGGCCGCACAGATTGCTGCCGCCAGAAGAAGGGAGTTTAGTGGTTTCATAAGTTATAAAGATTTAATCAATGGCAGAGTTGGAGTCGCTGGCGGGGTTAAGTGAGCCGATCACCGGAAAATATTAGTTTGCTGGCGATTGGCTGACAATTCATCATCACGCAGACAATATCCGGAATCACGGATGTTCGGCTCACCGCCGCATCTTAGGGTTTACTCACCTGCAGGCGTAAAAACCGGCGAGGGTTGTCCGCGTCAAGGTCAACGGTGTCCATGACCGTCTGGTTCATTCCCGTGCCGGCAGGGGTGTAGAGGACATCGGTCCAACTCGTGAGATTCGAGGATGATTGGACGTTGTAAACGAGTTCGCTGCCGGCGCGGAAAAATGTGAGCTGGAGCCTGGATCCCAACATTTCCAGCACAGGAGTCGGGGCTGAGGCGACGGAAACCGGGTCCCCACCGAGACTATACTCCACGAGATTCGAGATGCCGTCGCCATCTGCATCTGAAAGCGGGGATGCATCCGCTCCGCCCCAAGCGATCCCGGCAGCCCAGGCTGCATATCCGGGCACCGCGGTGGCATGAAAGACCACGTCGGCATACCCCGTCACCTCGCCATCGCTCACCGCCAGACGCAGGAGGTAAGTTCCCGCGGCGTCGGCAGTCACGGTGGTGTCTGCGGATGTCGAATTTCCAAAGGCTACGTTTCCCGGCCCACTGACTTTTGACCACTGCGCCGACACGGTGGAGGGAGGGTTGGGCAGTCCGTCGTCCGAGATGGTTCCATCCAAATTGGCCGGGGAGTTCACGCTGGTATCGGCCACGGCCGCGATGGCGACGACGGGAGCAAAATTCGTCGTGTTTGCCGAATAGAGGTCTTCAATTTCCTCCGCTGACAAGGCGCGGTTATAGACCCGAAAATCATCAAGCTGGCCGGCCCACGGATTGTAGCCGCTGGAAAGAGCGCCAATCTTCAGCAGGGCTACGGCCGCGGCGTTGGAGCCTGCATTCCATTCCAGAGCCTGAGTCGTGTCGTAGTAGACACGTGACTTCCATGTACCCGAGGAATTCCAGTTGACGAGTGTGACCAGGTGCCAGTTCCCGTCGTTGAGGACCGGATTGGCGGTCGTGTATTCCAAACTTTGAGTGTTCCCGCAGGTGCCCTGCAATTTGGCTGCAGAGGACGGGCTCCAAAGGCGGAATTGGGTATTTGCTGAGGGCGAGGAGTCGCCTTTTCCGAAGATCGTCGAATACGTGCCGTTACTAGTCGTTTTGACCCATGTGGAAATCGTGAATGTGGTGGTTCCAGGCGTGAAATTCAAGTCAGCTTGGTTTGAGGGGTTGAAGGCGCGCGAGCCGGAACCGCCGATGTCATAGGCACCTCCAAACTTTCCGGAGGCAGTCCAGGCGGCACCGGTCACCCCGGTGGTTGTGTGGGTGCCCGTGGTGTCGGTGATCGTCGTCCCGCTTCCTTCATCGAATTTGTAGTGCAGGATGAGCCCGCTTGTGGGCCCGCTTCCGCTCCCCGGTGTGCCCCCGGCGACCACGGTAAAATCCCTCGTCGTGGAGAGCAGCCCATCGCTCGCGGTCAGGCGGACGACATACGTGCCAGCAGAAGGAAAGGACGCTGTGGTGTCGCACGAGGAGGGCGAAGCGAAAATCGCCGAGGCCGGTCCGCTTGACGTGGTCCACGAATAACTGACAGGAATCCCGGAAACCCCATCGTCGGTCACTGTCGTATCAAAAAGCACGCCCACGGCTCCGCTGGGAACTTGAATGCTGGCCTTCGAGGGAGAGACAATCGAGATGGCGGGCGGCTGGTTGGCCACCTCATTATCCGCGATCGTAACAGTGGCGGCATACGGACTCCCGAGCAGCGCGCCGCTGGCTGCTGAAAGGGTCAGCAAAAAGGTCTCATTCCCCTCGTAAACACTGTCATCCAGCAGCGGCATGGTGATGGTCTTGTTCCCGGATTCGCCATCCGCCCAACTCAGCATGCCGCTGGTGTCAACGAAGTCCGATCCGACCGTGGCCGTCCCGTTGGATGTTGAAAAAAAAACAGAGGCGGGGCCGGTGGCGCCGCCCGTGCGGGTGACAGCGATCGACACGGAGGAGGCATTTTCTGCGACCAGGGCGGATGAGGCGCCCAGGGAAACTGTGCCTCCCGGAGTGGAAACAACTCCGGATTTGTAGAGATCGTCAATGGCAGTGGCATCGAGCGTTTTCTCGTAGACGCGGACCTCATCCAGTTTTCCGGAATAAAAATCTGCCACGCTCCCGGCGGCCCCGCTGCTGTTGAACGCATCCTGCTGGAGCCTGGCGCCCATTGCCGAGGCGAGGCTGCGCTTGGAAACTGTGCTGAAGGGAAGTCCTTGTGTCGTGGCGGCGACCTGTCCGTTGACCCAGAGCTTCATGGTTCCTGCCGCGCCATCATAGGTGAATGCGACATGTGTCCAAACCCCAGCGGCCGGCGCAGGAGTTGAAACCGTGTAGAGGGTTCCTGACTGGAATATTCCCGCCTCGAGGTTCCCGCCGCTGAGCCGCAGCGTTATCGCGCTGTCCTGCGAACTGCCGCCCTCCTCATACAGCACCTGTGTCCCCGTGGAGGGGGAGGTTGGATTCATCCAGAGCGAGACGGTGTAGTTGGCGAATGGCTTGGAAAAAAGAACCGAGCTGTCCCACCGGGCAATGTCGTTCTGGAGATAGGACGCCCCGTTGAAGAGTCCGCTCTTGCCGCCAACCGGAGTGTCCGCATCCTGTGTGACGCCATTGTTCACCTGCGTTTGGGAGGACTCGCGAATCTCGGCCAGTAGATAGGTCGGCTCATTAAAACTCCATCGGGCTGAATAATCGGGCAATGTCGTGCCGTCCATCCCCACAAAGACCGGAACGTTGATCCATCCGCTGGCATTTCCATCCGAACGCGTGACCCCGTCGCTCACCTGCAATCTCACGATCT
Organism: uncultured Chthoniobacter sp.; assembly: GCA_964600115.1. Taxonomy (GTDB): domain Bacteria; phylum Verrucomicrobiota; class Verrucomicrobiia; order Chthoniobacterales; family Terrimicrobiaceae; genus QYQL01. The sequence goes on from CAZRIL010000181.1 coordinate 4,931, forward strand.
GCGCTCCGGGCCAGGAAAACCGGGCGACAGGATTGGCGGCCGAGGTGGAACTGAATGTTGTTTTGCCCTGGCCGAAAACCTGTGAGGGATCAGCAAATGGGGCTGTTCCTCTCCAAGTATATGTCAGCGTATCTCCATCAGGATTGACGATGTTTGGCACAAGCGTCACCGGAGCGCCGGGATGTGGCGCGTAAAAAATCGGCGAGGTTCCATAAGGAGGAAGGTTATCGGTGGCCGGAAGCACGTAGAGGTTGACGGTGCCGGCATGCCGCAGCGCCCCATCGGTCACAACCACCTGAAAGGAATACGTCCCAGGGTCGGTGATCGTGACCGACGTGGAGAGGGAATTCGGAGTTCCCAGCGTCGCGGCAGCATTGCCAACGAGACGTGTCCATTGGACGGAAGATGGAGCAGTCGCCCCGGACACCACGCTGGCCGTCAAGGTATGGGTGCCGGGATGGACCCAGCGGTGAGGACCCACATCAATGCTCAACTCATCGACCGCGCTGACCCCGTTCAACCGCAGGGCCGCCCGGCCCATCCTTCGACCCAGCGTGATTTTCCCGGGATCGCCGGTTGGAAAATGGTAGTAATCGACCAACGGAAGATCATCCACATCCACCCAGGTGGAGTGCGAATCGTAGTGCGTCCAGCCGATTTGTGATGTCCTGACAAAGTCGCTATAGGCTTCGAAAAGCGCTTGCCCTCTCATCACGCCGGAGTTGATGAATTCGGAATCCGCAGCAAACGGACGGGTGCCGACCACCACGGGAAAGACACGGTAATCCCCATTGGCCACGCGGATGGTTGACGGGGCATACGCATTGCTCGTCCGCCCCAAAATCATCGGCAACGCCGGAACCCCGGTGAGCGCACGCACCGCAGTCGGAATTTTGTGAAAGACCTCGAAGTAGAGCCGGGAGCCCGTGGTGTTCCAGGGATCAATCTCATTTTCTCCCTGCATCCAGAAAAATCCCACAAACGAAAATCCCGCAATCTCCCCGGCCGCTTGTTGAGCAAGCAGTCGATCCTTGACGGCAGTGATCCTCGAGGTCAGCGCCTCATACCCCGGACTGCCCACATTTGCCCAATACGATACTCCTGTAGCACCCTGCGAGACTTTAAGAATGGCAATCTGATCCTCTGGATACGCCGCACGCAACACCTCGGCAACACCCGCCTGGACGCCAATGCTTCCTTCAGCCGGCAAATTCAGACCTTTCCACGCAGAATTCGCTGCACCTGCCGCAGTGGAGTCGTCATACCATGCCTGGGGCCAGGCCGTCAGCGTGTCCGATGGCCAGCCGTCGGCCATGTTCGATTGCCCGGACAAAATCGCCACCCGCACCATCCGCGGAGCCGCCTGCGCGGATGATACCATGGTGAGGACGAAGAGTGATGAGGTGATGAGGAGAGCCATGGCACCGCTCTTCCGGATGGGGGACGTGTTCACAGGCGCAACGTATGCGCCGCGACACAGGATCATCAATGGGGTTTCCCGCAGAGTTTATATTGAATCCAGCATCCGAACCAATGATCTCCTTGCCATTCGCATCGCTGCGGGAGTTATTTGGCAACGAAGCAAAAAAATCCAGAAAACTATGACAAAAAAAGAAAAGCCAGTGATCAGTGAGGAAGGATGGAAGATTTGTGGCATTCCCGAGCTCGGGGAATTTGCGAACCCGAACACCGGCATCCAAGCCCCGGTCGATCACCATTTTTACCTGGCCCCGGATGGCCGGTGGCGGCTTTGGGCAGCCATCCGCAACGCCCGTATCGGACACCTGATTTACGGATGGAAAGGCCAATCGCTCGAGGCAGCGGATTGGGAGCCGGATGGCGTGAAGATCCGGGCTCTGGAAGAATATGGCGAGCACCGGGCCGGATTGGATGAGGAGCTGGTTTGTGCCCCCTTCTTCGTCGAACACGAGCACCGCTGGCACTGCCTCTACAACTCGAGTTGCGGTATCCACCTGATGGCCTCGGAGAATGGGATCGAATTTAAAAGGGTTCTGAACAAGAACGGACATTCGGTCATCTATTCCGGGGGCCGGGATCCGATGGTTCTCAAATGGAATGGCACCTTCCTCGCGTATTCCTGTGTCACCACCGTGTCCCGCGACGACTGGCTGAGCGCCTTTGTCATCGTACGGAGATCTAAAGACCTTCGGGAATGGTCTGACTACACGATCGTTTCGGAGGGCGGTATCTGCGGGAATGGAGCGGTGAGCGCCGAAAGCCCGTTCGTTGTGCAGAGGGGGGGGCGGTTTTATCTCTTCCGCTCGTCTTCAAGCGACTTCAACACCTACGTTTACCGCTCGGAGACACCTTTCCATTTCGGCATCAATGATGACTCCAAATTGATCGCCGTACTGCCCGTCAAGGCCCCCGAGATCATCGAGCACGGCGGGCAGTGGTATATCAGCGATTTGGACGACTTCCGTGGAATCAAGATGCGCCGGTTGGCGTGGGTGGACGATGCGCCTTGAATGCAAAACGCTGTTCAGCCAGCGCGCCAAAGAGGCTTTCCTCCGCATTGATTGAACGGTAAAGATCGTTGCTGTGCCAAGCGAGTCCGCCGATCTTCCGACCAACTACCGCGCGATTGCCAAACACTGCGGCGTGAGCAAGACGACCGTTGGCCGGGTCTTGCAGAATTCCGGCTACGTGTCGGACGCCGCACGACGCAGGGTCATCGAAGCAGTCAAACTTCTCGGATATCGGCCGGACCCCGCTCTGGGGGCGCTGGCCCGCCGCCGCTGGCCTGGAGGGGCCAGATCGAAGACCGCAACGATTGCCTATATCCATCACGGGGTCTCGACGGCCCCCATCAAGGCTCCTCCAGAGTTCCAGGCGGTCCGGCAGCGCGCACAGGAATTGGGCTATACTGTGGATACCTTTTCGTTGAAGGAATACCCATCATTTCCCGCTCTGAGCCGGGTCCTCCACGCCAGGGGGATTCAGGGGGTTCTCGTGCAGGCATTCCAGGACAACGTCCACATCGATCTGGAGTGGCAGCGATTTTTCACGGTCTTTATCGGGCCGGAGAACGATCTTGCACATGTGCACAATGTGCAGGCAGACTTTCGCTCCGCCTTGCATCAGGCTGTCCAGGCCTGCCGGGATCGCGGTTACCGTAAGGTCGGACTGGCTTTAATGAACCATGCAGCAAGCGGGACAAATATCCCATTCCAAGCTCAGGCACTTTACGAGCGGTTGGGATTGGAGTTAGATACCGGACGGCAACCGCAAATCCTCACCTACGAACCAGCAGAGGGTTTTGCCCCGCAGTTTTACCGCTGGTTTCGCGAGGAGCGGCCCGATGTCGTCGTCTCAACAAATATCCAGCCTTACTACTGGCTGACATCGGCCCACCACTACGACCGCAGGCAGAGGGATCGAAAAATTCCGGGCGATGTCGCCTTCGTCTGCACCCGTAATACCATCGATGCCCCGGAGGTTGCGCATATGGACTTGCGCGAGAAAGAACAGGGCAGACAGGCCGTTGACCTCGTGCACCAGCAGCTTCAGCATGGAGCCATCGGAAAACCAGAGATCCCCCTCCGCCTTCTCATCCCACCAGTATTTATTGATGGCCCAAGCCTTTCGGAAATTGGTGCAGGTTTTTCGTGACACCGAAAAGATTTGCTCAATCCTCCACCACGCCGCCCCTCCCGAGTTTCTTCTTCCCGCTCGCCGCGACCGACACAACTTTGTCGATCTCCATATTCTCATTTGCCGAGTAAAACGTATGGCGGGCCGTATGGAATTCCTTGGCAGGCTTGAACGCGGACTTAGCGCTCAGGGCAGTCCCTGCGATGTGCCGGTCGAACAGGGATTGCAATTCTCCGATGATCTCCCCGGCAGCGGCTTCCGGGATCAGGTCGCCCTTGATCTCGAGCTCGAACGACAGATTGAAGAATGCTGCTCCCTTTTGGCCGGTCAAGCGCAGGATGGCGCCATCGTCGATCGTGCTCAGGCAGGAATTCGAGAACCCACCCCGCACGATCTTGTCACCGGCCTTGGCTTCAATCTACGGGACCTTACCGCTGATAGGTAAAAAAAGCCCGCCAACAAAACGGGCGGGCTTTTCCGCCCGTGCGCCTGTCGAAGGCGCACGGACTCGCGCACTGACACAACATGCGCTCCAGGCAAAGCGGGCTTTCATGGAACTGCCGCTAGCGCGGCAGGCCTACGGGTCAGGGGGCGCTGCC
>CAZRIL010000182.1:0-9096 GCA_964600115.1 uncultured Chthoniobacter sp.
CTCGAAGACGCGCTCCACGTAGCAGCGACCGGTCTCGGTGAAGAACATGAGGTAGTCGTGCGTGGTCGCGGTGAAGAGGTACTCGACGAAGTCGCTGTCCTCCTCGTTTTCGGATTCGCGGGCGGTCATGCCGATGACGCCCTTGCCGCCGCGCTTCTGGGCGCGGAACGCGCTGACAAGCGTGCGTTTGATGAATCCGTTGTGGGTGAGAGTGACGATGACCCCGTCGTTGGCGATCAGGTCTTCGATCGCGATCTCTCCTTCGGCCGGAACGATCTGGGTGCGGCGGGGAGTGGCGAATTTTTCCTGCAGGGCGCGGAGTTCCTCCTTGATGATCGTGAGCACCCGCTTTTCCTTCGCGAGAATGTCGAGGAGGTCCTTGATGGTCGAAATGAGCGCATCGTATTCGTTTTTGATGCTGTCGCGTTCCATTCCGGTGAGCTGGTAGAGGCGGAGATCGAGAATGTGCCCGACCTGCTTCTCGGAGAACTTATACTTCCCATCGACGACACGGGCCTCGCTGCGGATGAGGATGCCGAGCTTCTCGACCGCCTTCTGCGTCCAGGAAAGGGCAAGGAGTTTTGCCTTCGCATCGTCGCGATCCTGGGAATCGCGGATGATCTTGATGAAGTCGTCGATGTTCGCGAGCGCGATCAGGTAGCCTTCCAGCTTTTCGGCTTCGACTTCCGCGGCGCTGAGCAGGAAGCGTGTGCGGCGGAGAATGACTTCCCGGCGGTGTTCGATATAGCAATTGATCGCTTCCTTGAGCGAGAGAAGCTTCGGCTTGCCGCGGTCGATCGCCAGCATGTTCACGCTGAACGAGGACTCCAGCGCTGTGTGCTTGAACAGGTTGTTGATGATCACCTTCGGGTTTCCGTCGCGCTTGAGCTCGATGACGACCCTCGTGTCTTCCGCACTCTCATCGCGCACATCGCTGATGCCCGTGAGGATCTTCTCGTTCACGAGGTCGGCGATCCGCTTCACGAGATCCGAGCGGTTCACATTGTAGGGGATCTCTGTGACGATAATGCTCTCGCGCCCGCCCTTGCCCTCCTCAACCGCCACACGTCCGCGCACCCGCACCTGGCCGCGGCCGGTCTCGAAATACTGCCGGATTCCGGTGGCGCCCTGGATCAGGCAGCCCGTCGGGAAATCCGGTCCGGTGATGTGGGCCATGAGCCCGTCAATCGTGATATCCGGGTCATCGATCTGCGCGCAGATCCCGTTGATGCATTCCCCGAGATTGTGGGGAGCGATGTTGGTCGCCATGCCGACCGCGATGCCTGTGCCGCCATTGACGAGAAGGTTCGGGAAAGCTGCCGGGAAGACCGTGGGTTCGGATTCCGTCTCGTCGTAGTTCGGGACGAAATCGACCGTGCCCTTGTCCATGTCCGTCATCAGGACGGCGCCGAGATGGTCGAGGCGTGCCTCGGTATACCTCATCGAAGCGGGAGGATCGCCTTCGACGGATCCGAAGTTACCCTGTCCGTTGATTAGCATTTCCCGCATCGCCCAGGGCTGGGCCATGTGGACGAGGGTCGGGTAGATCGCCTGGTCGCCGTGCGGATGGTATTTACCCATCGTCTCGCCGACGATCCTCGCGCACTTGAGGTGCTTGCGGTTCGGCTGCACGCCGAGCTCGTTCATGGCGAAAAGAATCCTGCGCTGGGAGGGCTTGAGCCCGTCGCGGGCGTCTGGCAGGGCGCGTGAGATGATGACCGACATCGAGTAGTCGAGAAACGACTTCGACATCTCGTCGGCCACATTCACCAGTTCCACTTTTTCATTTTGCGTATACATAGGAAATCAGGCTGAGGGGAGGGTTTCGGGGAAAAGAGGGATTTTGAGAATATCTGCAGCTTCGCGCATCCTGCGGTCGGTCGTGCAGAGCGGAAAATCCTGACTGAGGTCGCAGGCGGAGAGGTGGATGGCGTCCAGCGTGCGGAGTGCGACCGCAGGGTGGGTCGCCGAGAGAATCCTGTTTGCATTCCGCAAAGTCCGGGTCTCAAGCAATTCCAGTTCGACGATCTCCTCATCGGTCCAGTTTTGGAAAAGTTGCCAGGCCTGCAGCCGTTGGGCCGGGGAGATTGTTCCCGAGCGTTCCTTCGAAAGGAGAGCGGCGGCGACTTCCGAGAATGCCAGTTCCGAAGAGCTGATCTGGCGGCCTGTCACAGCGCCCTGAAAAACGGGACTGTCCGGCTCTGACACCAGGAGCTTGATGAGAATGCAGGAGTCCAGATACATAATTTACCAACCCCGCCCGTCGCGGTCATCGCGGATGATTTCCTCTGCGGTTGGACCGCCGGTCCATGCCGGCATCGTGGCGAGGTGATCAAGTGATCCCGGGAAAACTTTTCTCACCTTGTGAACCTTCATGGGTGATAGCCTGGCTTTCGGTTTGCCACCGCTCGTAATGATAATTTCGCGACCTTTTTCAACCAGACCGAGGAGCGCAGAAAGGTGGGCTTTCGCCGCACGGACGCTGATTGCTTCTCCCAAGCCGGGAAGAACAGCCACCTCACGCAATACGGGCGATGGCTCCAATAGCTCACCGTCTGCGATTCGGGATGTCGAAGTTTCTTTCATGGAGAAATGTAGTCACATGTAGTCACTTTCGTCAAGTGTCTACACATCCAGGCGCGCGTTGAGAGCATTGTCTTCGATGAACTGGCGGCGTGGCTCGACGACATCGCCCATGAGGATGGTAAACATGCGATCCGCTTCGATCGCGTTGTCCTCATTGAGTTCCACCTTGAGCATTTTGCGCTTTTCGGGATTCATCGTGGTTTCAAAGAGCTGCTTCGGATTCATTTCTCCAAGGCCTTTGAACCGCTGGATCGAGAGGCCGCGCTTGCCGATGTCGAGGACCTTGGTGAGGATCTCCGGAATTGCGAAAAGCGGGTGTGTGACCGCTTTTTCGCCTTCGCCCTCGATGAGTTCGAAGATCGGCTGGTCGCTGTCGGCGTAGTGGTCGATTTTGAGGCCTTTGCGGGCAAGTTCGTCGATGAGCTTCTGGGCGGAGATCGATTCGTGAAGCTCGATGAGCTTGGCGCGGCGGCGGGTCCCCGGTTCAGGCTTCTCCTTCTTTGCCTTCACGGAAGTTTCAGCCGCAAGGACGAGATCGCCCTCGACCGCTTCCGGTGCGGGATCATCGTAGAGGCCGAGATCGCGGTTGCCTTCGTGGAATTCGCGGACCTCCGCTTCCCCTGGAAAGTAAGTCGCCCACTCGGTATTCCCTTCGCGCACTTTGACCATGAAGGTCGGCAGCTTGCCCGTCTTCGCATCACGCTCGCCAAGGTAGGACTCGATATCGCCGCCATGGCGCACGATCGCATCGCTGAATTTTGCGAACCGCTCGAGCAGTTCGAGGATTTCCTTGAGCTGGGTCGATGTGAAGATCTTTCCATCCGCGAGGTTCTTCACCTTTACTTCATCAGCGCCGATGCCAATGAGGATCTTGTTGAGCTGGGCATCATCGTCGACGTATTCCTCCCGCTTTTTGCGCTTGATGAGATAGAGAGGTGGCTGGGCGATGTAGATTTTGCCCTGCTTCACGAGCTCCGGCATCTGCCGGCAGAAAAACGTCAGCAGGAGCGTGCGGATGTGAGAACCGTCCACGTCGGCATCGGTCATGATGATGATCCTGCCATAGCGGAGCTTGGCGATGTTGAAGGAGCCTTCTTGTTCCTTTTCCCCTTTCTCTCCAAGAGACGAGCCGATTCCGGTGCCAATCGCGGTAATGAGCGTCTGGACCTCGATGTTCTGCAGGACCTTGTCCAACCGGGCTTTCTCGACGTTGATGATCTTGCCCTTGATCGGGAGGATGGCCTGGAACCGCCTGTCGCGGCCCTGCTTCGCCGACCCGCCGGCGGAGTCGCCCTCGACGACATACAGCTCGGTCAGCGCGGGATCGCGCTCGGAGCAGTCCGCCAGTTTTCCCGGCAGTCCGCCGCCGGTGAGCGCGCCTTTGCGCACGGTCTCCCGCGCCTTGCGGGCAGCCTCGCGGGCGCGGGCGGCCATGAGGCACTTATCGATGATTTTTTTTCCGACAGTCGGGTTCTGGTCAAAATGGAGCATGAGCCCCTCGTAGCTGATCGAGCCGACGATGCCGTCCACTTCGGGCGAGATCAGCTTCACTTTCGTCTGGGACTCGAACCGCGGGTCGGGATGTTTGACGCTGACGATGGCGGCGAGACCTTCAAGCACATCGTTGCCGGTGATGGGTACGTCCTTTTCCTTCAGCAGCGAATTGTTCTTTGCATACTGGTTGATCGCTCGGGTGAGCGAGCCGCGGAAGCCGCTGCTGTGGGTGCCGCCATCCGGGTTCGGGACCGCATTCGTGTAGCAGAGAAGCTGCTCGTTGTAGGTATCCGTGTAGTGCAGCCCGATCTCGACGATCACCTTATCGCGGGTGCCCTTGATCATGATCGGCTTCGGATGCACGACCGTTTTGTTTTCGACGAGGCGGTCAACAAATTCCTCAACGCCCCTCGGATGCACGATCTGGACAGGCTTCGCGCCGTCCTGCCGCTCATCGAGGAAGGTGAACGACAGCGGTGCGTTGATATAGGCCAGGTCGTTCAGGCGGGTGATGATCCGCTCGGCCTTGAACTCGATCGTCTCCAGGAAGATCTCGGAATCCGGCATGAACGTGATGAGCGTGCCGGTGTGTTTCTTCGACTTGACCTCCGCGATAACGTGGAGCTGCTGCTTGGTGACGCCGCGTTCAAACGACATCGCGTGGATCTTGCCGTCGCGCGTGACTTCAACCTTGAACCACTCCGAAACCGCATTCACGCACTTCGCGCCGACGCCGTGGGTGCCGCCCGAATATTCGTAGTTGCCCTGACCGTATTTTCCGCCCGAGTGCAGGCGGGTGAGCACAAGTTCAACGCCGGGAATGCCTTCTTCCTTGTTTATGTCCACGGGAATGCCACGCCCGTTGTCGCGGATGGAAATCGATCCATCGGAGTGGATCGTCACGTCGATATGATCACAGTGGCCGGCCAAAAACTCATCGACCGAATTGTCCAGAACTTCGCTGACGCAATGGTGCAGGGCCCGCTCGTCGGTGCCACCGATATACATCCCCGGCTTTTTGCGGACTGCCTCGAGTCCTTTGAGTGAACTCAGGTCATCGGCGGTGTATTCGCTCGCCTTGAAATCCGGGGCGGATTTGCCTGTTTTCGGGCTATCGGTTTTCGCGGCGGGTTTGTCGGGATTTGGTTCGTCTGGCATCTGATTCAAATGGTGGATTTCCGGGCAGATTTCACTGTTGGCCAAGGGTATCGGAACAACGATGTCTGGCAACAAATTTTCGAAATATTCTGGCTTTTTATACAGGATATTGGGATGGAGGGAGGGCTTGTCCACAATATGTTGGGTCCACTCGCATTTCCCAGTCGTCCCTTGAAGGTCTTGTTGACATGGGTTTTTCCGCTTTTGATCCTCGGTCTCGCATTTGCTGCCTACACGTGGAACGCCGATGCAATTTTTTTCAAAGGGGACACCTATTTTCTGGATGGGGATTGTTACGCGCGTATGACCAGGGTGAGATTGCTCCAGCAGCAATCGTTTGTTCCGATCCACAGGCACGAATTTGAGAATTATCCCCTCGGCACCAGCCCGCATACCACAGCTCCCCTGGACTATTTGATAGCCGCGCTTGCTGGAGTGCTGAGGAGTTTTTCCAAAGATTCGCTCTCGCTTGCCGGCGCCTGGATTTCTCCGCTGCTCGGGCTGGCGACTGTTGGATTGCTGGCGGTGTGGCGGCGGAGGGATCCGTTTGCGGGGGCCACGCTCCTCCTGCTCGCTGTTTCACCGATAATCTCGCACGGCTTTCTTCTAGGCCGCCCCGACCACCAGTCGCTGCTCATGCTGCTGATCGCAGCCGCGATCGCGGCGGAGGTGGATATGTGGTCCGGGAAACCGCGTGGCCGGTTGGCCGCTGTGGCCTGGGCGATGGCGCTTTGGGTTTCGCTGTTCGAGCCTCTCATCCTCTTGTCAGCAGTCCTGCTGCTGCGGCTTGCCGCCCGGCGGCTGACCTTTGCAACTCCTCCTCTGGTGATCTTTTTCGCGATCCTGATTTTGGGATTGCTGGTGGATGGATTTCACGTGGCGGCGTTTGATGCGCATTTCGGGAACTGGGCGCTGAACATCGGTGAGTTGCGGCATGGATCGCTTCCGGTGATTTTCAGTTGGGCGGGATGGCTGGCGATCGTGGCGCCATTCGGCCTGCTGGCCGGCTTTCTCCGGAAAAGGGAGCCAGTCTATCTCCTTCTCTGCGTGCTGACCGCGCTGCTGGCCGGCCTGGCGCTCTGGCATTTGCGGTGGGGCTATTTTTTTGTGATAGCATTTGCTCTCAGTCTGCCGTGGTTGTTGCCGTTCCTTTTTCGATGGAAAATTCTGGGGTGGGCGATTTTTGTCATCTCGCTCTGGCCTGTCGCCTCCTCGTGGGATGGCACTCTGTATCCTGACGATGAGGCCTTCCGCGCGAGGGCCGAGTCCGTCGTTGATGCCGTGGCCCTGCGGGATGCGGCGATCCAACTCAAAGGGCTTCCGGAGCGCGGGGTTGTTGCCCCCTGGTGGTTCAGCCCGGCGATTGTGTGGTGGTCCGGGCAGCCGTGCGTTGCCGGAACTTCCCACCAGAGCCTTCCCGGGATTGTCGATGTTTCGGAATTTTTCCTCTCGGAGGGCTCCGGCAGTGAGATTCTGCTCAAGCGGAACGCCGGATACATTTTTGCCTACGAGCCGGACCGGGTCATTTCAAACGCATGCCAGATTCTCGGGCGCGTTCCATCCGCAGATCCACTTGCCAGGCGGCTATACATCCATCCGCAGAGGGGGGAATATCCTCTTCTCTATTCGAACCGGTTCTTCAAAGTTTTCGAGACCGGTCAGAAATAAAAAGGTTGTCCCTGTTCTTTGAACGCCGCCTTCTGTTCACCGAGATACTTGTCTCCCAACTGCTCGAACCCTCCTGAGGCGCGGTAGGATTTGAGGAAGCCGTTGATCTGGTCGCGGAGGGCATCATTGTTCAGCTTCAGGCCCACCGCCCAGTTTTCCTTCTGGACGGGATTGAGCAGGGCGCGGGTCGTGCCGGATTGTTCCTCCGCATTCTTCCACACGCTCATCTGGTCGTAGAGGAACGCGTCGGCTTTCCCTTGCACCACCTCCAGGACTGCTGCTGATTCCTTTTCCAATGCGATGATTTTCGCCTGTTTGAGGTTGGCGCGCGCCCAGACTTCCCCGGTGGTTCCCTGGCGGACTGCGAGGGATTTTCCGGCCTGATCCACGTCGGCGATGCTCTGGAGCCGGGAGTTCTTTGACACGAGCAGCGCAAGTCCAATCGTCAGATAGGGGTCTGAAAATGAGATCGAGGTCCTGCGTTCCGGGGTATCCGTCATCGAGGAGATGACGCAGTCAATCTTGCCGGTTTTGAGGGAGGGGATCAGTCCGGTGAATGGGATGTTCTCTATCCGCACTGGCCGGCCGAGATGTTTTCCAAGCGCCTGCGCGAGGTCCACGCTCACACCGGTTGGATTGCCCGAGGAATCAATCGTCTCGAAGGGCGGGTAGGAAAGATCCATTCCCACGACGAGTTCGTTGGAAGCTGGCTTCTTCGCGCATGCACTGATGACGAATGCAGCAGCCAGAATGAGGAGAAGGCGTGCTGCCGGCTGGAAGATGTATCGTGGAATGGAGATTCCCATGTCTTGCCGGATTGTCACGCATGGGCAGGATGCGCATGCCACGGGAGTTGGTCGGTGGTTTGCTCCGAGGAGCCTGGGTGGCCAATATGGTATCATGCGGGGATTCTTGGAAGCCCTGAGGGAATTGTGCGAGCAATAAACTCGTGAATTCTCAGGATGTTCTGGCATGGTCGGACTGTGAAAAGCTGCTTTCTCTTTCTTCTCCTTGCCGTGGTAACCGTGCGTGCCGACACCGACGCGGAGGAGATCCTCAAGGCTGCGCGCACGAATCCGCTCGGCCAGCCGATTGTTCTGAATGCCCAGCTGCGCGCCAACGGCGTCAAGGTCCCGTTCCAAATTGCGGTCCGGGACGGAAAGATCGCCTACATTTTTGAAAATCCTTCACAGGAAATTCTCCTGGGGCTGGGAGAGGAGAGTTCCACGCTCCAGGAGCGCAGGGGTGGCCGGGCTGAGCCTGTTGCCCCCGCGCGTTATGATGACTCCGTTCGTGGCGGGTTGCTGACCTACGAGGACCTGGCGATGCGCTTCCTCTACTGGAGGAATCCGAAGCTTTTGGGAGAGGAAAGAATCGGCCCGAGCGTCGCCTATAAAATCGAAATTCCCGCACCTCCCACTGCCACCGAATACGGGGTCGTGCGCGTCTGGGTGGACAAAAACACGGGCGCCCTCACGAAGATCGAAGGCTACGACCGCAAGGGCCGGCTCTCCAAAAAATTCACGGTCGTTTCGGTCCAGAAGATCGACGGGCAGTATATGCTGAAGTCGATGAGCGTCGAACGCGTGGACCCGGAAACCCGCAAAGTCGTGCAGCGCACTTACCTCGAAATTCTCGGGAAAACCGAGCCGTCCAATTAGCGGACGTCCAGCGGCCGGTAAACGATGATTCCGTAATGGTCGCTGGAGCGTTTCAGGTAGTCGGAAATCCGGCCGTCCAGAATCATCTTTCTTCCCATGTCCCGCCGTGAGGTGGCGTGCATGAAATGAACGCCGTCCGGCTTTCGCACCGCGATTCCCACATGGGAGGTGTATCCGCTCTTGTCAGCAGAAGTGATGGCGATGATGTCGCCTGTCTGAATGAAACGTTCCGCTGCTGCAACCCTGTCGCGGGGAATATGGTAAACAGGAAGGGTTGAGATATGGTCCTGGATCCGGGCCATCGCCGGCAGAAGTCCGGGATTGTTTCGCAGGTAGCGGTAGCTTTTCCAGGCGGATGTCATTTCGGTGATGTTCCGGCTGAGCCGGACACCGCCCATCTGGCTCGTGGGATTCACCGAGATCCCGCGGGCGCCGTTGTTGGCGAACACCTCCTCGAGAAAATGCATTCTGGAGAGGTAGCTGCCGGTGCAGTGTCCATCCCGGTAGCGTTCCAACTCGATCAAAGCGA
>CAZRIL010000183.1:0-8832 GCA_964600115.1 uncultured Chthoniobacter sp.
TGCATAGTCCGCCGGATCCGTGACCACACAGACCGATTGGTAGTTTTTCGCCGCACTTCGGATCATCGACGGCCCGCCAATGTCGATCTGCTCAATCGCCTCGGCAAGCGTCACCCCGTCGCGGGCGATCGTCTCGCGAAACGGATAAAGATTTACGACCACGAGATCAATCGGACGGATGCCATGCGCTTTTGCCTGTTCCTCATGCTCCTCATTGCCCCGCAAAAAAAGAAGCCCCCCATGGATTTTCGGATGCAGCGTCTTGACCCGGCCGTCCATGATCTCCGGCGAGCCGGTAAATTGGGAAACCTCGACCGTCGAAATGCCCGCAGCCTGCAGGGCTTTGGCGGTACCGCCGGTGGATAGGATCTCGACCCCGAGGGCGGCCAATTCGCGGGAAAACTCGACGATCCCGGTCTTGTCGGACACGGAGATCAATGCACGTTGGATTTTCATGAAGGCAGAACAAGACGACTATTCGGGACCGGCCGGAAATTCAACATCCCATTCCGCCAACTACGGACCCGCGGGCGTCGGAACTGCGGACGGGCCTTGGGATTTCGGCGGATCGAGGCGAAAAATCACCTCGCCCTCGCGCATCACCCCCAGCTTGTCCCGTGCGATGATCTCCACATACTCCGGGTCGTTTTGAAGCAAATCCACCTCACGCTGACGCTGCTTCTGGAGCAATTGCTCGGCGCTTAAACGCGCCTGCTCCTCCTCCAGATGGGCGGCCAGCTCGTTGCGACGGTCCCATTCCGGACGAAACGTCAAAGCCACAAAGACAAAGGCCACGACAAGAATCGCCGCCGTGAGGAGGCGGTTGATCTGGTGCCAGACCTCGGGATTTCGGCGGCGTTTGGGATTGATCGAGTCCACTCGGGCGAACCTTAACAGAATCGCCCGGGGCGCGCGAGAACGGAATCAGTCCCCGAGCTCGACGTTCCAGTAGGCAAGATCCAAAAAGTGCTTCCAGCTTTCGTGGGGCTGGTTCGTGACCGTGATATTCACGAAAGGACGCCATTTCGGGCGCTTCGGTTTGCGGATCAACTGCATACCGGCTTGGTGCGGGAGACGGTTGCCCTTGCGCGTGTTGCACGGTATGCACGAGCAGACAATATTTTCCCAAGTCGTCTGCCCGCCGCGGTCGCGTGGCAAAACGTGATCCAGATTGAGACCCTCCCGGTCAAAAACCTTTCCGCAATACTGACACGTGTTTTTGTCGCGCTCGAAAACGTTGTGCCGGGTGAATTTTACTTCCTTCTTGGGAAGGCGCTCGAAAAGCAGGAGGACGATGATCCGCGGCACGCGCACGTGCATCGAAATCGTCTTCACCATCTCGGGATCCGGATTCGAGCGGGAAAAATCCCGCCAGCTTTCGAAGTCGTGGGTCAGGAATCCCTGGCCACCTTCTGCCGAGACGGCTTGGGCGTGCCCCTGATAAAGAAGAGTGAACGCGCGGCGCGCCGAGCACGTATTCACTGCCTGCCACAGGCGGTTCAACACCAACACCGGAGTATCGAGGACCGATTGCATGATCTTGGGCTTCGAGGCTTCCCCACCTACGACATCTTGGGCCAAACCCCGCGATTGCGCCGGAACTTACCAAGCCTCGGAAACCTTGTCAAATCCCGAGCCGCAGCCGACTGGAACTTTTGCCTCTGTGAACAGCGGGGGCTCTACTTAAGCGCTCCCAGCGCCGCCGAGGCAGCTGCCGCGGAGGCGACTTTGCCGGCATACCACTTGTCAAACTCCTCCTGCGGAACGACGCGGATACGAGCCTTCATGTTGTAATGGCCCGTTCCGCAAAGCTGACTGCAGGCCAGCTCGAATTCCCCGGTTTTGGTCGTCTGGAACCACACCCATTTGATCGTGCGCCCCGGCACCGCATCCTGATAAAGCCGGAACTCCGGCACATAAAACGAGTGGATGACATCGCGCGAACGAAGGAGAACGTGGACCGGCTTGCCGACAGGAATCACAAATTCCGTCGACGTGAAATCATCCGCGCCGGTTGCGTCTTCCGGATCCAGGCCGAATTTGTTTTCCAAGCTGATCCGCTTCACATCTGACGCCCCGAGCGCACCGTCCGCTCCGGGATAGCGCATATCCCAACCAAATTGATAGCTGACGATGTCTACCACCAACGCATCCGCCGGGGGTGGCGTTTTGGTGAGCTCGAACCACACCCGATTGCTCCAGATGGCAAGGACCAGAAAGATCGCGGTCGGGATCGCCGTCCACCAGAACTCGAGCACGTTGTTGCCATGGCTGTAGTGGGCCTTGTGCCCCGGACGTTTCCGATAACGGATCAAATAAATGATGTAAACCGTCTGCGTCAGGATGAAGGCTGCAAGGGTGAGGCCGAAAATGAAATTTAGGAGTTGGTCGATCTTTTCACCACCCACCGTGACCGATTCGGGCGTCCAGAAAAGATTGCCCGTCCGCTCGGCCGCCGCGGCCGGAAGCACACAGAAGATGAACAACGCCAACGAGAGGGAGGAACGCAGAAAAGATTTCATTTGGTCGGGGGGCTGAAGCTCAAGCAGCCGGAGGGGCCGGCGCTGCCGGTGCATCACCGGCGGGTGCTGCGCCATTCGCAGGAGCAGCGGCCGGGGCGGCATCAGTGGGAGCCGCTGTCCCAGCAGCCGGAACCAAGACCGCAGGGATGGCTTGGAGTTCTTTCTGCGTCCATGCCTCGGTGCGAGCTCCGGTCTCGTCACGGATCTGTTTGACAAAATCGGCCGTGATCGGAGGAGCCGCATTGCCCCAGTCGTTGCGGATGTAAGTGAGAACCGCAGCAATCTGATCATCGCTCAGCTGCTTCCACGGCGGCATTACGTTGTTGTAAGTATTGCCCTTGACCTGAATCGGCCCCTGGAGTCCCTGCAAAAGAATTTTTACGAGGTGGTTATCCCCGTGCCAGCCCCCACCCACGACCCACTCACTTCCAACGAGCGGAGGAAACTGCCCGGCCACGCCAAGGCCGGTCGTCTGGTGGCAGACCACACAATTTTGCGTGTAGAGTCGCTTGCCGACAACCATCGGGTCCGGAGGTCCGGTCTCAGCAGCCGCACCACCACCGGACCACGAAACGAGAGTCGGATTGAAAACATCGGCACGGAATCCGCCACTGTTGATGGCCAAATACAACCCGCTCCAGAAAATGATGCCAAAAAAGATCGCGATGAGCCAGAGCGGTACTGGCTCGTAACCATCCCGTGGCTCGGCCTGCTCACGCATGATCGAGCCATGAACCTTGGCTACGTTCATTTCACTCTCGAGTTCGCGTTCTTTGAACTCTTCGTCAGGTGGCGGATTCTCGTTCAACACAACGTCAATTGGCAGGTGGCTCCGGCGACTCGGGGAGCGGATAGTTTCGCTTAAGGGACAGCAGGTAGGCAACGAGCGCCTTGGCTTCATCCGTCGGTACCACCTCGTATCCCGGAGGCGGAGCATGAGGACCGCGCAGTCCTTGCACGGCATCATCCGAAGGCTGACCCTGAATTTTTCTCATTTTGTAGAGATAGCGATACGACGGCATCACCGACCAATCGGTAATGGTTCGCGGTTCATAAAGATGCTGGTGGTGCCAGTTCTCATCGGGCTGGCGAACGCCGATATTCGACAGGTCCGGCCCCGTCCGCATCGTTCCCAGAAACGCCGGTTGCTCGCGCATGTAGTCCCGCGCCACTGTTTGCCGGGGTCCCAAGCCTTTGGCGATATCGGTGGAAAGCGGTGCAAAGCGAACCTGCTGACTGTGACAATACACACAGCCATTGGCGGCATACGCCCGCTGACCGGCCACTGCGAGACCCGGTTTGCTCGGCGGGAGGTAACCGCCCGTGTCTTCATCTTTCAGCGGTTCGAGCCGACCCAAAGCCACGGTGGGATAGGCCACAAGGCCAATCCAGGCCGACGCAAAGGTGAGGAAAATCCCGACAAAAAGAAGGGGCATCCGGTTCATACAGCGACGGCCTCCTCAGATTTGATCGGCTTGGCAAAGAGGGCTGGTCCCTCTTTTGGTCGACCCAATTTCAAGATCATTTGCACAAAGAGAACGGCGAACACCAAATGCGCTCCGAGCAGGAGGAACCCGGAGATTCCCCGCACGATGCGGAAGGGCGTCGCATACTCCACCGACGTGCGGAATGTCGCCGCCGGATCGTAGAAGGCGAGCCCCTGAAGAATCCCGCCGATCGTCAGCGCACCGACCATCATGAGAATTCCAATCGCAGCCAGCCAGAAGTGCCAGCGGATCATTGTGGCCGACGGCCACTCCCAGCCCACCAGACGCGGGATGATGTAATACATGGCTCCGAACAGGATCATTGTGAAGAACCCGTAAAGCCCCAGGTGCGCATGGCCCGGTGTGTGGTCGGTGAAGTGGATCAGCGTATTCCAAGCCGGGATCGCCATCATGCTGCCTTGGAGGCTGACCAGAGTGTAGGTCATCGCTCCAAAAACGGTAAAGCGAAGGGTGGGACTCCATTTCAAGGCCCCGAAATGCCCGCGCATCGTCATGTGGTGGTTGATTGCCACGGCGATCACGGGAATGAACATCATGATACTGGCCACCACACTGGCACTCACCATCCAAGTCGGGAATGGCCCGCCGATCAGGTGGTGCATGCCATTCCAGCTGTAAAAGAGGGCAAGCGCCCAGAAGCCGAGGATACTGAGGTAGTAACTGTGGATCGGGCGCCCGATCACCTTGGGAATCATGTAATACGCACTGGCCAGACCGATGGGTGTGAACCAAAGACCAAGGACGTTGTGGGCAAACCACCAGTTAATGGCCCCTTGGGCAGAACCTTGAACCGGCTGCCAGATCAGGAGGATATTGGCCGTGGCATACAACCAAGGAAACCACAGGAACGCGGCGAGCAGATACCATTGCGAGACATACACGTGTCCCGGCCGCCGGTAGCGGAACATGATGATCGTCCAGATGCCGATGAACGCGAAAGCCACAAAAAGGATCGGCGTGGCGTAGCCGGGAAACTCGAGCCATTCAATAGACCGGCTGTCCCCAGCCAGGATTCCCATCGTTCCTACGAGCACGCCTACATTCCAAAAAATCGCAGCCGCCACGAGAAGTTTGGTGTGCATCAGCGCGACGCGGCAAAGGCGGGCCATGAGCCAAATCCCCACACCGATCCCGGCCGCCGAGGCCCAGCCGTAGATAACGGTATTCAAATGCGCCGGGCGAAGACGTCCAAAGGTCAACCAAGCCGCTCCGTCGAGCAGCGCCGGGTGCGTCATTTTCCAAGCCGAGATCAGGCCGAGCACACTGCCGAAAACGAGCCAGAAGATCGCTGTGCCAAAAAACAGAAGAACCGGGAACCGGGTGGACGCGTCGATTCGCGCCCGTTCATAGCTGTCGAGCGTGTCCGGCTGCGTCGACGGGTTGATGGATGCGAGAATACTCTGCGGCTTCATGAGCGGGTCTTGGTCGGGAACCGGTCGGTGGGAGCACCCACAGGTTCATCTTGGTCAAAAATGGATTCAGCGCCCTTGGGGAGATTGTTGAGCTGGCCGGTGCGGACAGACCAAAAGAAGGCCGCCAGCGCGCTGCCGCTCAAGAAAACGAGACCACCGAGGAGGAGAAGAGCACCGGCGCTCATGGAACGGGAGCAGCCGGCGTGGCTGCGGGGGCCGCATCGGCGGACGGCGTGGTTGAAGTTTCAGTCGCCGCAGGAGCGGCCGCGGGAGCCTCCACCGGCGGCTGGACCGGATAGGCCGGACGAGGCTGCGAGGACGCAAGCTGCGTTGCGGCGAGGACCATGGCCTGATCGATGGGAATTTGGACCGTGCCCTTGGCGCGATCCAGCCAAGCGTAGTTGGTCAACTTGGCCTGATCGTCTGCGCGCAACTCCGCCAAGTTCTTGATTCTCACCTCGGAGCGTGCCGCTTCCTCCGGCTCCGGGTCCGAATCTCCGCGAAGAAGCCAGAAGTTGACCCCAAGGAAAAGCGCCATGAGAAGCAGTCCGAAGACAAAAAACGGCCAGATCGAGCGTTTGACCTCGTTCTCAAGCGGCATGATGGGAGATTCCTGCGACATCAGTTCTTAAAGGCGATGGATTGTGGGAGACGCGGATCGCGCAGCGGCCAGAGCGGCGTTTCACCGAGCCTCTTCAAGAATACGGCGGCCAGAGTACTTCCGACGGCAGCCAGACAGGCAAAATCGAGCCAACTGACAGAAACCCCGGCTTTGTGAAGTGCCGGGAGCACAATCACGTAAATGTCCAGCAAGTGCATGACAAGAATCCAGATCGCCATGGCGCAGAGGAAGGCCGGCTTCTTTTTGCCAAGATTCGGGAGGAGGAGCAGGAAGGGGACGAAAAAGTGGCCGACAACGAGCGCGGTGCTCAGAATCTGCCAGGATTCGGTGTTTCTCCTCAGAAAGTAAGTCGTCTCCTCCGGGATGTTCGCATACCAGATGAGCATGTATTGGCTGAAGCCGATGTAGGCCCAGAAAATCGTGAAGGCCAACATGAGCTTCCCAAGAACGTGATAGTGCTCGATCGAAATCACATTCTGAAAATACCCCGCTCCGCGCAGGGCGGTGATGAGCAGGACCAAAACGCAAAGCGAGCTGAGCGCTGTTCCGGCGAAGATATAAACACCCCACATGGTCGAAAACCAATGGTAGTCGAGGCCCATGAGCCAATCAATGGCCGAGAAGGTCAACGCAACCGCGAACAGCGGAAGCGACGCAAACGTGAGCCGACGGTTCAAGATCGTGTAGCGGGCGGCACCGTTCGAATCCTGAAGCACGGAATTGGCTTTCAGCCAGAGCGCTGCAACCGTGAAAAACACAAAGTAGAAGGCCGCCCGGATCCAGAAGAACCACGACGTCAGATACGGCCATTTTTCATCGAGGAGAAAATCATCTCCCGGACTCTTGGTCATCCAATACCAGAGCTTCGGTGCCACGAAGACGAGTGGGATGAACAAAATTCCCATCACTGCAAGCAGGCTTGCGATGTTCTCAAGCTGGCGACGGACCACCACGCTCCACTCGGCATCCAGGCCGTGGTGAACAAGAATCCAGAACAGACCGCCCATGCAGATTGTGAAGAAAAACGTGAAGGCGAACAGGTACGAAAACGCAAACTGCTTCGTATCCGTGAAGGCCCCGATCAACACCGCGACATAGGAGAGAACGGCGAAGGCAATGAGTCCGAGGAATCGTCCGCCGACATGTTTGTAGTCAAAGGTATGCGGGGAGGCCTTGAAGGGTTCGTGGTCGCTCATGGTTGCAAGGCTTCAAGTTTCGCCCGTTCCGGCGCGGGAACGCTGTCGATGGTCGCGCCGCCCTGCGAGAGCTGCAGCGCGCGGATGTAGGCAATGATGGCCCAGCGGTCCTGGACCTGAATGCGGTCCCCGTATCCCATCATGGTATTCTTGCCATAGGTAATGGTATTGAAAATTTCCCCATCGGCCATCTGCCGGATGCGATCTTGGTGGAGATTCGCGATGGCAACGAGCCCGTATTTTCCAGCGATGCCGTTGCCCGCTCCGGTTGCCCCGTGGCACACGGCGCAACTGATATTGTAGCGTTCCTGCCCGCGGGCGATAAAGTCCTCGGTGATATCGACCGGAAGTCCTGTTCCCCACTGGTCGCCAATTTTGCCTGTGTCGAAATAGACCGGTGCCGACGAAAAGAAAATCTGCTTGTAGGGCCCGCTGGCTTCACCGACGGATTCATCCACCGGCTTGTGCATCGGACTCGCATAGCCGAGGGGCACCGTGCCCGGAACCGGTTCGCGATTTCCACGACCATCCGCAAAGAAACCGCTCGGCACTTGGGCCTTGACTTTGGGTTGGTGGTCCATGTCGGGAAAAATCTCGATCGGAGGTTTTGTGAACTTCTGTCCGCGAAAACCTGCCACCGCCACGATGACGATCACGAGAAAAGCAAAAAGAGCGAAGAAATATTTCAGCATGCGTTCAGTCCTCGTGAATGACCGTTACGTTGGTCCCGCCGAGGGATTCGAGGAGTTCGCGGACGCGGACGGGTTCGAATTTTGGATCACCGGACTCGATGGCGACGAAAAACTTGTCCTCGGTGACTTTTTTGAAACGCGCCCAATTGAACATCGGGTGGTTCCAGCGTGGGAGGCCGTTCATGATCAGCATTCCGAACACGGCAGTGAAGGCCGAGAGCAGGATGGTGAGTTCGAACATGATCGGAAAGAAGGCTGGAACGGTGTAAAGGTTGGTCGGCTTTCCGGCAACGATCAGCGGGTAAAGAAACGACGACGTTCCAAACTGAAGCGTCACGGCAAGGAGAAACCCGGAGAGACCGCCGAGAAAAACCAGCTTTCCCAGCACCGAGCGTTTGAGACCCATGGCCTCGTCCATACCGTGGATCGGGAAGGGCGAAAAAACATCCCAACGTTTGAAGCCGGCATCGCGCACTTTCTCGGCCGCACGATAAAGCTCACCGGCACTCTGGAACTCGGCGGCCACCGCGTAAACCGGCGCGGAAATATTACCAACCTTTTCCATCAGTGATGCGCCTCCCCATGGTGCGGATCCGCCTCGGGCAGAACTGCTTTGACTTCAAACATACAAATCATCGGCAGGAAACGAATGAAGAGCAGGAACAGGGTCGTAAAGAGACCGAAAGTCCCGACGAACGTGCAGATATCAACCCAGGTCGGGTGGAACATTCCCCAAGCGGACGGTGTGAAGTCCCGGGCCAGCGTGGTCGCGATAATGACGAAGCGCTCGAACCACATACCCATATTCGGGAATTGGACGATGATCCAGACCCAGAGCAAGTGGGTGCGGAAGTATTTGAACCAGAAAAACTGCGGCGCG
>CAZRIL010000184.1:0-8775 GCA_964600115.1 uncultured Chthoniobacter sp.
TTCAAATCCGATGAGGCCGCGGGTGGGGATCACCGCCTCAACCAGAACACTGTGGGGCTTGTGCTCCATGTTCACGATGTCGGCTTTCCGACCTGCGAGGGATTGGAGGATGTCACCGAGATTCTCGTTGGGAAGATCCACGTAGAGGGTCTCCAACGGCTCCAAAAGCGAACCGTCCTCGGTGCGTTGAAAGATGACCTCCGGACGGGAAACCAGGATTTCAAATCCCTCGCGGCGCATCTGTTCGACGAGCACGGCGATTTGCATTTCGCCCCGGGCCTTGACTTCGAAATGACCTGCGATTTCGGTCTCGCTGACGACCAGCGAGACATTTGTGCGGGTCTCGCGAATAAGGCGGTCGCGAATCTGGCGCGCCGTCAGGAGCTTGCCTTCGCGGCCGGCGAGCGGGGAATCGTTCACGCAGATCTTCATCGCGATCGTCGGGGGATCGATGTCCACAAACGGCAGGGCCTCACGGTCCTCGGTGTCGGTGAGCGTTTCTCCGATGTAAACTTCCTCAAAGCCGGTGAGTCCGATAATGTCACCGGCGAAGGCTTCTTCGATTTGAACCTTCTCCAAGCCTTCATGCCCGAAGATTGCCGTGACCTTGCCTTTTACCTTCGTGCCATCCTTGTGAATGCAGACGATATTTTGGCCGACCTTCACCGAGCCACTGATGATGCGACCATACGCGATCCGACCAAGGTAGTCGCTGTAGTCGAGGTTCGAGACGAGCATCTGAAAAAATCCGGCATCCGAGGCTTTCGGCGCCGGGATGTGCCAGGCGATGGCCTCGTAGAGCGGGACCATTGTGTCGCTCGGATCGACGAGTTCGCGTTTGGCAAAGCCCTGCTTCGCACTGGCGTAAATATGCGGAAAGTCGAGCTGCTCGTCGGTCGCGTTGAGCTCGATGAAAAGCTCGAACACCATGTCGAGAACCTTGTGCGGACGGGCATTTTCGCGATCGATCTTGTTGATGACGACGATCGGCTTGAGTCCGTTTTCCATCGCTTTGCGAAGGACGAACTTGGTTTGCGCCTGCGGGCCGTCGTGGGCGTCAACTACCAAAAGGACACCATCGACCATCTTCATGATGCGCTCGACTTCGCCGCCGAAATCCGCGTGGCCGGGGGTGTCGACGATGTTCACGTGGTAGCCATTCCAGCGGAAAGCCGCATTTTTGGCGCGGATGGTAATGCCTTTTTCCTTTTCGAGGTCCATTGAGTCCATCATGCGTTCGTCAGTCTTCTGATTGGCGCGGAACGTTCCGGCCTGTTTGAGAAGTTGGTCAACGAGCGTGGTCTTGCCGTGGTCAACGTGGGCGATGATGGCGATGTTGCGAATTTTATCCATAGGTCACTGCCCGGATTTCGGGCGGGGCCGGACTATGCGGAGACCGGGCCTTGCTGTCAACACGGCGGAATCTCCAAAATCGGCAAGATTCAGGGTGGGGTATGGTTGAGGGCGGAGGTATTTTTCCAGCGGTGCCGGTGCGCGATGGCGTCCGTGGTGTGGCGTTTGGCAACCGCAACGGCTTCCGGGAGGGGGCGGTCCAGGGCGAGTCCGGTCGCAATCGCCGCCGAAAACGTGCAGCCCGTCCCATGCGCATCGACCCCGCGTCGAAACGGCGCGTCGTAGCGATGGGTGCCGGACGGCGTGATGAGCAAGTCGGTCGCCAGACGGGTGGCCAGGTGACCGCCTTTCAACAAAAAGGCGCACCCGTATTTTTCCACAAGAGCCAGCCCGGCGGTTTCCATCCCGGCCAGATCGCTACAAGGTCGGCCGCTCAGCAGGCGAAGTTCGTCGAGATTCGGCGTCACCACGGTCGCCAGGGGGAAAAGACATTGCCGGTAAAGAGAGATCGCGGATCGTTTCAACAGGGGATCACCGCTCGAGGCGACCATCACGGGATCCACCACCAAGGGAACCCGGCGCTTCGCCGCTAGCAAAACATCCACGACCGCTTCGATGATGGCGGAGGAGTAGAGCATGCCCGTCTTGATGGCCGCGACGGGGAAAGCGTCCAGACTGAGCAGCACTTGCTCGGCCACAATATCCGGCCGGATCGGCTGGATGGCGGCCACCTGTCCCGGCACCTCAGCGACGACGCAGGTGACCGCCGTTTGCGGGTAGCCGCCGAGAGCGACGACCGTCTGCAAATCTGCCTGGATGCCGGCTCCGCAGGAATTGTCGGAGCCGGCGATGGAAAGAACGACCGGCGGAGATTTCTTTCTCAAGCTTTACCGGGAACGCGTCGCGATGAGGAAAAAGTAGATGAGCTGGCCGAGAGCCGCGACAAAGGCCGCGACATAGGTCAGAGCCGCCGCGTCGAGAACCTTGTTCACACCGGTCGCTTCGGGTCCGGCCTGAACCATTCCCATCTGCTGCAAAATCACCTTCGCCCGGCGCGACGCATCGAACTCGACCGGAAGCGTGATGAGATTGAAGAGGGTCAGCACGAGGAAGCAACCAACCGCGATGAATGCCAGCTGCATGAAGCCGAAAAACAGACCGGCGATGAAGATAAACGGCAGCATTTGGGAGGCGAACTGCGTCATCGGGACAACTGCCATGCGCCATTTGAGGGGGCCGTAGGCACGGGCGTGTTGGATGGCGTGGCCGCATTCATGAGCCGCGATCCCAAGCGCGGCGACCGATGGTGTGCCATAAACTTCAGGCGAGAGACACAGGCGCTTGTGCGTGGGATCGTAGTGATCGCCCAGCATGTCACGAATTTGCACGACCTCGACGTCGCGAATGCCGGCTGCCGCCAGAATGCGCTCGGCCGCCTCGGCACCGGTAATGTTCGACGCCGCGCGAACCGTTTTCCATTTGCGGAAAGCACTCGACACTTTCGCCTGCGCCCAAAGGCCGACGAGCATGGGAACGCCAATAAGTAAGAGCCAGGTAGTCATGGTGATTGAGAAAATGATGTCAATTTCGACATTTGTCACCACTGCACGTTCAAATCCACCGCCTTGACCTTCCGACGAGTGTTCGCGAGGCTGGACACCCCGGCTGGCCGCAGCCGGGAATCGCGATGAAATCCGACGAAAAGATCATGGGTTCTCCCCAGCGCCGGGTGGTGCTGCGGGAGATCAAGCAGAGTTCCGGCCTCTCGGTTCCCGAGCTCGCCGAGCGACTGGACCTGAGCTACATGGGCGCGAAGCAACACTGCCTCGTCCTCGAAAAAAAGGGCTACCTCACCAGCCGCAATCAGCACAACGGCGCCGGCCGCCCGCGTTTGATCTATCGGCTGACCCCGAAAGGCCAGGCTGCCTTCGACAGCACGGATGGAGGAATTTCCCTCTCCCTCCTGCGGCAGGCGCGAACACTTTTCGGGCCGACGGCTCCCGGAAAATTGCTCTACCTACACTTCCAAGACAAAACGGCAGCCTGTCTCGAAAAGATCCCGCGCGAGTTGCCGGTGGAGGAACGGTTGAAAAAACTCGCCGAACTCCGTAGTGCCGAGGGATGCATGAGCCGGGTCGAGGAAAATGGGCTTTTGGAATATCACTGTCCGTGGAGCCCGCTTTACTCCGAATTTCCAGAAGCCCTGGCCATGGAGGAGGGGATGATGGCCAAAGCGGCCGGTCTCCCGCTCCGCCGCCGTCAAATCGACTCCGGCGGCGTGCATTACGAAATCCGCTTTGAGGTCTGACATTTCGTTGCCGGACGGCCGCGACTTGTCATACTCTCGCGCCGGATGAAGACCATTTTTGTGACAGGTGGCGCCGGCTACATCGGCAGCATCTGTGTCGAGCAACTCCTGAACGATGGCTACGAAGTCGCTGTTTTTGACAACCTGAGCGAAGGCCACAGGAAAGCCGTCGATCCCCGGGCACGGTTTTTTCAGGGAGATCTGGCGGATCGAAGCGTGGTCCAGCATGCGTTCGCAGAGGTAAAGCCTGATGCGGTCATGCATTTTGCCGCCAATGCACTTGTTGGCGAGTCGATGCAGAATCCCTCAAAATACTTCCGCAATAACGTCTGCTCCGGAATCAATCTCCTCGATGCCGCGGTCGAGACGGGGGTGAAACAATTCGTTTTCTCCTCCACCTGCGCGACCTTTGGCATTCCGGACCGGATGCCTCTCGACGAGACGCTGCCGCAAAAGCCGATCAATCCCTATGGCGAGTCCAAGCTCATGTTCGAGCAAGTCCTGCGTTGGTATGAGGAGATCCACCACCTCTCCTACGTGGCACTGCGTTATTTCAACGCCGCCGGGGCGACCGAGCGATTCGGCGAAGACCATCGAATTGAGACGCATCTGATCCCGAATGTGTTGAAAGTCGCCCTCGGACAACGCGAGTCGGTGGATGTTTACGGAACCGATTACCCGACGCCGGACGGCACCTGCATCCGCGATTACATCCACATCCTCGACCTCGCGCAGGCGCACATGCTCGCGCTCAAATCCGAGAAGAGTGCCAAATACAATCTCGGCACCGGGGGTGGCACATCGGTGAAGGAAGTTATTGAAGCCTGCCGACAGATCACCGGGCGCGACATCCCCGCCGTCGAAAAGCCACGCCGTGCGGGTGATCCGCCCCGACTGGTGGCGGCTTCGGACAAGATCAAATCCGAACTCGGCTGGAAGCCCCGCTTTGAAAACATCGTGCCCATCGTCGAAAGCGCCTGGGCTTGGCATCTCAAAAACCCGCAGGGATACGGCGATTGAGTCCGTTTTTGTCCTTGAATGCCAGAATCCCGGCCCTAGCCTCCGCTCTTTGCATGAGGAAAGCTCTCCTGATTGTTCTCACCTTGGTCACCCTGCCCGCGTTGCAGGCGCAATTCGGCGGCTTCGGCGATGTACCGGTCGAGATCACGGCGGATGGAAATACCCGCTTCGAAGGCGGCGTGGCCATCGCGGAAGACAACGTTCAGATCCACTACGGCGAATACAGCATCTACACGGACTACGCGGAGTACAATCCCGAGACCCGCGACGTTCTTCTCATCGGAAATATCCGCGTTTACACACCCGAGCAGGTCCTCACCGGCCAGCGGGCGATGTTCAACTTGGAAAGCAAACAAATGCGCGCGCTGGAGATTTCCGGCTCGAACTATCCGGCGCTCTTCCATGCCTTCAACTTCCGGGCGATGTCGCAGCGGGAATTCCGCGTGAAGGATGCGCTTTTTACCACGGACGACTCGTCCCAGCCGGATTTTTCGGTGAAGTCTCGCTCCGTTCGGATCTACACCGACAGTCGCGTCATTTTCTCCAACTCGACGGTCTATGTCGGAAAAACACCGATTTTTTGGTTCCCCTACATCTTCGCCAATATCAACAACACCGGCTTTGAGTTTCTTCCCGGCTACGACTCGCGTTGGGGAGCCTACCTCCTGACCGCTTACAGTTTCCCGCTCGTCCCGGGCGTCACAGGCAAGGCCCGGGCCGAATGGCGCTCCAAATTCGGTCCGACCCTCGGATTCAATGCCGAAATGCTTTACGGGAAAAACGACCGGAGCTTCGGCAACCTCGTCACCGACTATGTTTTTGACACGAAGAAAGTAACCACTGTCGAAGCCCCGGGCGAGCCGCCGGAGACACGCACGAGGAACCGTTACCGGGTCTCGTTTCAGCAGCGTCTTTTTCTCACAGACGACATCTACGCGACGGCTGACCTGAATCTCCTCAGCGACGTTGATTATCTCGAGGATTTTTACCCGAGCGAGTTTCGCGTGAATCCCCAGCCGGACAACGTCGTGGCCCTGACCAAGTGGGACGAGTTCTACACGCTCAACCTCATCGGCCGCTGGCAGGTGAATGATTTCCAAGACGTTACCGAGCGCATGCCCGAGCTCGTCTTCGACTTCAAGCAGCATCGTCTCTTTGGGATGCCGGTGAATTATGATGGTGAGACTGGCGTTGCCAATCTCCGACGTGCTTTCTCGAACGATCCTTCGTTCGGCCAGACCGAGTATCCCGATTACAGTGCCGTTCGCTTCGATACCTTCCATCAATTCTCGCTTCCGAACCTGCTCTTCGGATGGCTTTCCGTGACACCGCGCGCAGGTATTCGTGGAACGTATTACAGCGATAGCGGCTCGTTCCTGACGCCGGTCGGTGGCGATACGGCCATCGACCCGATCACCGGCCAAACCACGGTGCTCAACCCGCAGTCCGAGACAACGCCGCTCAATAACCCATCGCCGACTCTCAACGGCGGAGGTGGAGTTTTCCGCGTCGTGGGTAACTACGGCTTCGAGGTTTCGGCAAAGATCTCGAAGAGTTTTGAGAAGTTTCAGCAGCGGTGGTTGGGACTCGACGGCCTTCGCCATGTCGTGCAGCCCTACGTGAACTACTCTGGCGTCTATAACTTCGGCCCCGGACCGGAGGAAATCCTGCAATTCGACCGCGTTGTTCCCTCAACACAACTTCTGCCACTGGACTTCCCCCAGTTCACGGCCATCGACTCGATTGACACCTGGAACATCGTCCGGCTCGGTGCGCGCCAGCGCTTGGAGACACGGCGCGACAACGGCACCTACCAGTGGTTTTCCCTCAACACGTTCATGGATGTGAACTTTGACAGTCCTTATTCGGACTCGGCGGTTTCGAACGTTTTCAACGTGATTCGTTTCAGCCCGGTCCCATGGGCAAGCCTCAACGTCGCCTCGCAGCTGCCGCTGACGAACGACGGATTTACCGAGGTAAACACAAATCTGGCCTTCATGCCGACGCGGGACATTTCGTTCTCGGTCGGTCATCGTTACATCGACGGCAACACGTTTTTCGCCAACAACAGCCAGTTGGACTTCTCGGCTTACTGGCGGGTGAATGACCACTGGGCGGTGAGTTTCTACGAGCAATATGAGTTCGTCTCCCAAGTCCTCCAATACCAGCGCTACCTCGTGCATCGCGACCTTTCTTCCTGGATCGCCTCGGTCGGTGCCGAAGTCCGTGACAACGAGGGAGGCGATCAGGAACTCGGTGTGTTGTTTGTCCTCACGCTGAAGGACGCGCCACAAGTCACACTCCCGCTGGCATTCAGCCAGGACACTGATCCGGCCCAGCCGGGACAGTAACCTTCCGCCGCTCCAGCGGACTCGTTTTTTTAACTTCACCATCATGAAACTCTGCATTATTGGATCCGGCTATGTCGGACTGGTCTCCGGAGCCTGCTTCGCCGAAGTCGGGCATCACGTCATCTGCGTCGACAACAACCAACAGAAGGTCGACCAGCTCCGTGAAGGGAAGATTCCGATCTACGAACCCGGGCTCGAGGAGCTCGTTCACCAGAATGTCGCGGCGCGACGGTTGTCTTTCACCACAAGCATCGAGGACGGCGTGGACAACTCCGACGTCATCTTCATCGCCGTCCCAACCCCGCCTCAACCAGATGGCAGTGTGGATCTTTCGTATATTGAAAAAGTCGCCCGCGAGATTGCAGGTGTTCTCAAACCGGGACAGTATCGCGTCATTGTTGACAAGAGCACGGTGCCGGTCAAGACGGGCGAGAAGGTAGCCGACACGATCCGGCGCTACAACAAAACCGGGGCCGAGTTCGACGTCGTCAGCAATCCGGAATTTCTGCGCGAAGGCTGTGCCGTGCCGGACCTCATGAAACCGGACCGCATCGTCATCGGCGGCAACAGCGAGCGGGCTATCGCGATGATGCAGAAAATTTACGAACCGTTTCTTGCACCTGTTCTCGTCACGGATATCAACTCCGCCGAGCTCATCAAACACGCCGCCAACTCGTTTCTCGCGCTCAAAATTTCCTATATCAATGCCGTCGCCCAGATTTGCGAAGCCAGCGGGGCCGACGTCGAAAAAGTCGCCGACGGCATCGGCAGTGACCGCCGGATCGGGCGCAATTTTCTCAACGCCGGCATCGGTTACGGAGGCTCGTGTTTTCCAAAAGACATCGCAGCCTTCATCGCCATCAGTGACAATCTCGGCGTTCCGTTCCATCTCCTCAAAGAGGTGCAACGCATCAACAAAACGCAGCGGGAACGTTTCATTGCAAAGATCCGTGAAGCCCTTTGGGTGTTGAAGGACAAAAAAATCGCGGTGTGGGGATTAACCTTCAAGCCCGACACGGATGATGTTCGGTCCTCCGTGGCCGTGGATGTCGTGAATGATCTTCTCGGAGAGGGAGCGGAAGTTCAGGTGTTTGATCCTAAGGGAATGGAGAAAGCCCGCGAGTTTCAACTTGTCGAGGGAGCGACGTTTGCCAACTCGCCGCTTGATGCCGCCAAAGGGGCCGAGGCCCTGATTATCGCGACGGAGTGGAAGGCCTTTTCCAGTGTGGATCTTGAAGAACTCAAGAAGGCAATGCACACGCCGCTTATTTTTGACGGTCGCAATCTCTTGGATCCGGACACCGTTCGGGAGTTCGGCTTCACCTATACGAGCATCGGCCGCGCCTGAGTTTTTTGGGGAGCATCTGGCCCAGCGCGGCGGATGGCTGGGTTGCATTTTGGCGTCCAAGTATCTTGCCCTCGCAGGCCACCGTTCTTCATTCGTCGACGGGCGGTCTCCGCTTGTTCCCGGGAATGAAGTTGGACGGCTCGCCAGCTTGCGGTCGCACGGCTTCCTCAATACACCGCCGACAGAGCGTTTCGAACTACTCAGCAGATGGGTGACATCGGGCGATGTTCTTTTTCGCTTCTCCCCACGGAAACTATAGATCGTGCATGGGCGTCCCCTTATCCTTTAGACCAAATACTGTTGACTTAAGAGTTGCGGAATTGATTTGGCCCTGCCATGCTTGGCTCTGCCATGGCAAGAACCCCAATGATGATGAGCACTGGGGGCCGGATCGC
>CAZRIL010000185.1:0-8756 GCA_964600115.1 uncultured Chthoniobacter sp.
GGGGAACCTCGATTGCGGGAATCCTTCTCGTCACCGACGGCGCCTCGAACTCCGGGGTGAATCCCCAGGCCGCCGTGCAGGCCGCGGCGGCGGATCGTGTGCCTCTATTTATCTACGGCACCGGCGTTCCCGAGGCGAGGGATCTGCGGGTGGTCAGCGTGGCGGTGCCACCGGTCGCTTTTCTCGGGGAGTCCACCGAGGCACGTGTCACGATCCGCCTGCAAGGGTATCCACCCGGAACGCCTGCGCGTGTCTCGCTGCGGCAGGGGGACAAGATTTTGGGCGAGCAATCCATCACCCCCGGTCCCGAGCCCATGGAACTGACATTTACCTTTGTCCCGGAGACCGCCGGGGTGCAGGAGATCAGCGTGGCCGCGGATCCTCTCCCGGAAGAGGTCCGGACCGAAAACAACTCAGTGGCCACATCGCTCCGGGTCGTGGATCAAAAAGTGCAGCTTCTTTACATTGTACAGCGTCCGCACTGGGATTTTCGTTTTATCACCAACGCGCTGAAGGACGACCGCCGCGTGGGGTTGAAGTGCCACGTGATCGAAGGCCAGCGCGGCATCGAAGGAGCGGACGCCAATATCTTTCTCGACACACTGCCGGAGGCCGCAGACTTGCTCAAATATCAGGTTGTTCTGCTCGACGACGTTTCACCCGCCTCATTGGGCAAGGAGCGGATGGAAACTCTCGCCACCCTGGTCGGCGAGACCGGAGGCGGCCTCATTTTTCTGGCCGGCCCCAATTTCAACCCCGCCGCCTACAAGGGCACTCCACTGGAAGCCCTGCTTCCGATTGATCTCGTTCCCGTTCCCGATCCGGAAGCCTATGTCGCCCGCTCCAAGGAATTTCACAAATTCGTGCTCACTCCGGATGGAGAATATTCTCCCCTGCTGAAACTCGCGGACACCCCGGGCGAAAGCCGCGGCATCTGGGACACGTTCACCGGTGTGCGCTGGTTCGCGGGGTCCACACGCTCCAAACCCACCGCCGAGACGCTCCTCACCACTGCCACAGGTATCCCCGTCTGTGCTCTTCAGAACTTCGGACGCGGACAGACCCTTTACTTCGGGACTGACGAGACCTACCGCTGGCAAAGCAAAGTCGGGTCGAAACATTTCATTCGCATCTGGACGCAGATCATCCAATCCTTCGCCCTCGAACGCCTCCAGGGCGCCTCGGATAAAATCCAGCTCCGGCCGGACAAGCCGGTCGTTTTTGTCGGCGACACCGTGCTGATTTCCGGAAGGGTCTTTGACGACAACTTCAAGCCGCTCGACGCACCACGGCTGGAAGGAGAGGTCGTTTGCGAGGGTGCCGAGAACGACGTCCAGGCGCTCGCCCTTGAGCTCTCGCCGGATGTGCACGGTCTTTACGCCGGCAAATGGACAGCGCGCAAACCGGGGAGCTATTCCTTCGTGCCATCGCGCGACCGGAAAGCTGTCACGCGGTTCGAGGTGCGCAGCCGCGACGCCGAATTGCTCAACCCGGCGATGGAAAAGCAAATGCTCGAAACGCTCGCCAAAGAAACCAAGGGGAGATTTCTGGCGGAACCCGACCTGGTCAAACTTCCCGGGCTGCTCGAATCGGCCACCGCGACGATTCCCCGCCGCAAGTCCATAGATCTTTTCGCTTTCTGGCCACTGCTCATGCTCTTCGCCATCCTGCTCTTTTCGGAGTGGACCCTCCGCAGGCTCTCCCGACTGAAATGACAGCATTTCCCGCCATACACTTGCGGAAAACGCTCAAGCAGTTCAGGGGAGTCCTTGGCTCTATGACACTGAAAATGCCTGTGATCCCGCCGGCGCGGCAGAATGCGAATCTTCAGCATGCACCGGTCGCCCTGCCCGCATCCATTGCGCAAGCGCTCCACAAGGCCGCTGCCGCAATTGTCCGCGTGCGGGTGTCCGAGGGAATCCTGCTTGCCCTGAATGTCCTCTTAGCCGGGATGCTGGCGAGCTGCCTGGCGGACTGGCTCATCCACACCCCGCAACCTGTCCGCATCCTGCTTTTTCTCCTTCAGTTATCTGCGGTCGCTGCAATCCTTTGGCTGCGGGTTCTGCACGCGCTTTCTCGCAGACCTTCCGACCGCGAAGCCGCCCTCCGGCTTCAGAAAAAATTCCCCGGGCTTCGCTCCGCACCGATTTCGGCCATCGAGCTCGCCTGCGGACACGGCAAGAGCCAGGCGGGTGCAAGGGTGCTCATCGAACGCCTCGGAGTCGAAACCGCCGCCCTGCTGCGCGGCATCAATCCGGCTCAAGTGGCCGCTCCCAACGCCATCGCCAAACTGGCCAGGATTGCCGCCGCGCTCGTATGTCTCAATGCAGTCTGGATCTTCCTCCTCTGGCCGGACAGTCCCACATGGCTGGCCCGCTGGCCCGGGCTGCGGGTCCCGCCACCAACACGGACAATCGTGCGGGATGTGACAAAGGACCTCACCGCCAGACGGGGAACCAATGTGGAGCTTCGAGCTCTCGCCGACGGCGTGGTGCCGAGATCCGGCCGGGTTCTCCTGGACTTCGCGGACGGCACCACCTCGGAGATCACCGCGCAACCAGCCTCGGAAGGGAATGCCGAGTTTTCCGCGGTCGTTACATCCGCGCAGATCCCTTTCCGCTACACTTTCCTGCTCAACGATGGTGAGGGCTCTCCACACCGGGTCAACGTGGTGCTGCCTCCTGCGGTCGCGGATTTTTCCATCCGCGAAATCTTTCCTGCCTACACCGGGCGCGAACCCAAAAATCACGTTGCCGGAAGTCTGGATTTCCTGGCGGGCAGCACCCTCGAGCTCCAGGTGAAATCCACACAGGCTCTGCGTCAGGCCGAAGCCGTCCTCGAGGGCCCGGGACAGCGCGTGCCCCTCGATGCTTCAAAAAGCCCGGCCACCGGAAAGTTCAAGGTTCCGCCGGGGCTCACCGGCCTGAGTTTTCCCCTCGTCAACACCGATGGAGCGAACTCTCTGGACGACACCATTTTTCGCGCAACATCGATCGAAGACAAGCCGCCTGAACTCACTTTGTCCGACGATGCTTCGCTCATCGAATCTCTCACGCCGGAGGCGGAGTTCGACCTCCGATATTCCTGCGCGGACGACTTCGGGATCTCGGCCATCAGCCTGCACTACGCGATAGCCGATACCAAAGCAGACGAAGCTCCTGCAGCGACGGAGTTCAAATCCCTGCCTCTTCCCATCCCGAAACCCGGGGACGCTGAGGTCCGTTTCCCATGGAAACCCGGCTTGCTCCCGGGTGCGGCTGCCGGGCAAACGGTATTCTATTTCCTCGAAGCCGCAGACAACCGTGCTCCCGACGGACCCGGCGTAACGCGGACAAGAACATTCCCGATTGCCATCGTCACGGCTGCCGAGAAACGGCTGGAAACCCTACGGCGCGCCGGGGAGGCCGCACGGGAGATCCGCCAGCTCGGTGACCGACAACTCGATATCCACAATCAACTCCTACAGGCGCCCCAAAAACCCTGAGCGCCCTTGCCCATCACTACCAACCAATCCATATTATCCCCAAGATGAAAACCTCATCCTCCCCCGCTGTCCGAATTGTATTCGCTGCCCTCGGAACCTTTGGCCTGGCGGCGCATCTTGCCAGCGCGGACGATTCGATCCGCAGCGCCGCCTATAAAGCCGGCGACGAACAGGCCGAAATATTCTCCTCCTCCGGAACCGTGCTCGCCGAGCTGGATACCATCCTTGTCGAAATGTCCCGCAACGGGATCACCGATGAGACGAAGGGCTTGATCGAAACCGTTCGTAACAATTTGTCAAATGTCCGCGAAGGAGCCATTTCGTCCGCCCTCACCCAGCTTCGAGAGATCAGCGCTTCCAGCGGGCAGGGCGGCCTCCGGGAGGTTGCCCAACAGCAACAGGCCGCGGAAATCATCCTCCGTAAGATTGCCGGCAGGCTCGCGGAAAAACAATATTCGGACGAGATCGCGGCGGTGTCGGCCGCCATCCTCGCCCGGCAGGTCCGCGCCATCAAGGCGTCCAAGGGCGGTGCGGACGCAAACTCCGAACAGCAGGCCATCGCCCTGCAGGTGCATGAATTGATGAGCGCTCTCGCGTCCACGCCAGCGAATCTGCCCAAGCCGGTAGCCACCATTGTCAAACAGGCGCTCGATAAGGCCAAAGCGCTCCAGCTTGAGGCGAAAGCGGATGCCGCCATCGCCGCCTCTGCGGACAGTGATGCTCGGAAGAAGGAAGTGCGGGATACTCTTGTCGAGGTGGATGGCATTCTGATCCAGATGGTTCCCGCCAGAGACCGTTTGGAAAAAGCCGCTGAAGCAGTCGCTAAAATGCAGCAGGATCAGACCAGGCTGGCGACAGAAAATCAGCCGGCCTCCCGTCAAGCGGAGGCACTCGCCGCTCAAGCCGAATCCACCGCCCGCCAAGTTGCCAGCGAGACCCCCGCGGCCGCCAAGGCGCTGGAAACCGCTGCCAAGGCGGTGGAGAGCACCTCAGACAAGTCGCAAGTCGAGGCCGCGACTGCCCTCGCCGAAGCCGCGGCTGCCATCAAGGCCCAACTGGCGGCGGAGAAGGCTGCCGAGCAGAGCAGCCTCGCGAAGGCGGCACAGACTCTCAAGCAATTGGCAAAGGAGGCGGCGGATCTCGCCGCTGCTGAAAAAGCCGCCGCCCAGGCGCCAGCTCCCCAGACGCCTCCCGAGAAGGCCGCCGCCTCGGCAAAAAATGAGGCGATCGCGGACCGTGCAGAAGCCCTCCAAGGCAATGCCGCTCCCCTCGCGCCAGAGGCTGCCTCCAGCGTCGCCGACGCTTTGAAAGCGATGGAAAGCGGGGACACCGCCGCCGCCGCAACCCACCTGCAGGAAAGTGCGAATCAGCTCGCCAGCCAAGCCGCCGCCATGCAGGCCGCCGCCGGGCAGGAAGCTGCCATCGCCGCCATGCAGGCCGCTATCGACAAAGCCGCAGAAGCCAATGACGCCACCGGCAAGGCCATGGAATCCGCTCCTGCCGGCGAAGCCGCTGCCAAGGCCATGAAAAGCGAAGAGCAACTGGCCCAAGTGGCTGCTCAGGCGGCCCAGGCGGCGGAGGCTGCAAAAGCGGCCGAAGCTGCCGCAGCTACTCAGGCCGCCGCCGCCGCCCAAGCGGCGGAGGAGGCGAAAGCGACCGCCGAATCCGGGGACGCCAAGGCTGCTGACGCCGCCAAAGCGGCCGCTGCCGCGGAAGAGGAGGCCAAGGCTCAGGCCGCGAAGGCAGCGAAGACAAAAAAACCGCAGATGGAAGCAAAGGCCGAGAAATCTGCTGCAGCCGCCGAAGCGGCCAAAGCGGCTGCCGCCACACAAGCCGCCGCTGCAGAAGCTGCCGCCGCC
Source organism: uncultured Chthoniobacter sp. (assembly GCA_964600115.1). GTDB lineage: Bacteria > Verrucomicrobiota > Verrucomicrobiia > Chthoniobacterales > Terrimicrobiaceae > QYQL01. The sequence continues at coordinate 5,344 of CAZRIL010000185.1, forward strand.
GCCTCCAAAGCGGCCGCCGCTGCAGAGGCCGCCGCTGCAGCTCAAGCAGCTGCGGCCGCCCAGAAATCGGAGTCCCTCGGTGCTGCGGCCGCCGCCGCCGCCGAAGCCGCCGCCGCCGCCAAGGCTTCCGCCCAAGCCGCCGCCACGGGGAATATGCCCGGTGCCCAGGCATCCAACTCACAAGCCTCATCGAGCCTCGATGCGGCAAGCGGCGCTCTCCGCGAACTCCAGAGCGAGATGCGCAGCGAGGCCGGGCTTGCCTCGAATCCGACCACGACCATGCAACCCGCGAATGGAGGAACCGCCGGCGGATTCGGTCCCGGAGGCGCCTCGGGAGCAAAACGCGTCGATACGGGAGAGCCTACCAAGCTCCAGCAGGGGTTTGCACCCGAGGTGCGGAAGGCCATGGCCGAACTGCGCCAGACCCCTGTCCCCACGGAATATTCAGGTGCCGTGCAGGCCTACTTTGAGCAGCTGGCCAGACAGTAGCCAGCTGAAGCGCCGTTTCATCCGGTAATCGGCTGCAATAGGCGTGGCAGACAGGCAGGGGAACCGCACCCCGCTTTCGACCTTTGCGTTCCCGAGGACCTGCGGGAACAGATCCGGCTTGCGATTCAAAAGGCCTTACGATGCTTTTCGGTTTGTGCACGCAGAAAGCACCTGATAGGTTGCATGCCACATTCGGGCAGTTAGCTCAGCGGTAGAGCGGTAGTTTTACACACTATTGGTCGGGGGTTCGATCCCCTCACTGCCCATTTCTCATCACCCATGAAATTTCAGACCGGACAAGTGAGTGCGGCGCCGTTGTATTTCAACGTCACCTCCTTCGTGGATATCCTGATGGTTTTGGTCATTTTCATGCTGGTCGCGTGGTCCACGGCCCGGATTGAGTCCGATGTGGGGATCCAGCTGCCCACTTCGAGTTCCTCAGCCCCCCGGAATCCAGCGCCGGCTCCAGTGATCGTCAATGTGCGCGCAGATGGCGGCATGTCGGTAAACCAGAGGGAGATCTCGGATGAGGAGCTGATTCAGATGCTTGGCAAGCTCGCCCAGCTTCAGCCCGGCCAGGTGGCTGTCGTTCGCGCGGACCGTCATGTGCCCTACGAACGGGTCTTAAAGGTTCTGGACTACTGCCGTGAAGCCGGGATCAGTCAGGTGGGGTTCAGCGCTCTCATCGCGACTCCGAATTCCGGTAATTAACCCGGAAACGGGGCTCGGGCACGATTACCCGAAAACCGCGATTGCGTGGCGGGCTTCCCGTTTCGCTACAGAAAAAGTCGCCTTCGGAATTAACACGATTTCCAGGAGGGAACTTGTGCAGAAGCGGGACAGCATTATTTGTCTCCGGGGAAAATCTTCGGATGCTTTTCTGGAATTCTGTCGGCCCGCTGAATCGGCCAAAAAACTTAGAGGAGGCCGCGCCGGAGATGCGGCCGGCGTGCCGGTCGGGAAGGCATAGCCGCCACCCTCTCCCCCGCTGTCACCTCGCGCTGCCCCAAAGAAGAGGCGCAACCCGTGCACAGGTAGTCGAAAATTTCCTTGTCAGGGAGGACGAGAAGAAGCTTTTCGCGGACCGGCATGGCCTTCTGGCACTTGTTGCAATAGAGCGACGAGGCGCGGAAGCTTTCGAACTGTTGCATGTATCAGGAATTTGGCTGCTCTGTGAAATCGCCGGGCTCTTTGCGGTCTTTCACGATGTTTGTGAGGATCGTTTGAAGGACGACAACCGGCGGCTCGGTGGCATCCACATCGACGATCAGTTCCGGCCCGTAATAGTCGAGCAGGGGCAGGGATTCCTTTTCGTAGGTATCGAGCCGCCGGCGGATCACTTCCTCATTCGCGTCGTCGAGCCGGTTGTCTTTCAGGGCCCGCTTCTTCAGGCGCGCGACGACTTTGTCCCGGTCCGTGCAATTGAGGTGGAAAACCCGCTTCACATCGATGATGTCCGACATGAGTTCGGCCTGCCTGACGTTGCGGGGGATTCCATCGAGGACGAGGTAGTCGATATCCGGCTTGAAGACGTGAGCCTCGACCGCGTGTCCGATGCTGACCTTCCAGAGCTCTACCGTGATCTCGTCAGGGACGAGGCGGCCGTTGCTCGAGTATTCCAGGAAGGCCTGGCCGATCGGGTTCCGTGTATCCATGCGCCGGAAAACATCGCCGCATGCGCAGTGGAAAAACCGGGGGAGGGTGCCGATGGTGGATCCTTGCGTGCCCTTTCCACTTCCGGGGGCACCAAAGAAGAGATAGGTGGCGTATTTTGTTGACACAATGGCGGGGAAGATAGTCAGAGGAAAGCGCCCCTGCAACTCCGCGTTGAAGATTTCGGGAGAGGCGTTGACTTTGTTGCGTGGCTCCCGTAATCACATCTCACACCTTACTCCCTACCAGTGGCGCAGAATGAAGATTATATCGTAGAAATCCTGATGGACGTCGGGCTGGTTACCCGCACCCAGGTGGAATACGCACGCGGGCACATGACCGGCCACAGCGTCATCGATTCGCTGATCCACGAAGGCTTCATCACCCAGGAGGATGTCGGACGCACTCTCGCCGCACAGAACGGCATGGAGTTCATGGACCTGACACAGATCGTGGTTCCTCCGAATATCATCGAGTTGCTGCCAGCCGAGGACGCCAAGCGCTGGAAGGCCGTTCCCATCGGCGAGCGGGAGGGCGCTCTGCTGATGGCCATCGGCGACCCCATGGACATGCAGACCATGGACGACCTGGCGTTCAAGCTTCATCGCGAGGTGGAGTTTGTCTGTGCGACGCCGGACTCGATCCGGAACAGCCTGATCCAGTATTACGGCGGCGAGGCCACATCGACTTATGGGCAGGAGCTGGAACTCGGCTCGGATGAGGCAGGGGTGGACGATGCGCCGATCATCAAGATGGTTTCGCTCCTCCTTGTGGAAGCGCACCAGAACCGGGCGAGCGATATCCACCTCGAACCGCTCGAGTCGAAGTTCCGGGTCCGCTTCCGCATCGACGGCGTCCTCCAGGAAATGCCGAGCCCTCCGAAGAAGCTCCAGGCCGCCATGGTCAGCCGCATCAAAATCATGAGCGGATCGATGAGCATCGCGGAGAAGCGCCTGCCGCAGGACGGGCGTATCCAGATCAAGCTCGGGGAAAAGGCGATCGATCTCCGTGTGTCAACGATCCCGACGGTCCACGGCGAGAGCGTGGTCATGCGTATTCTCGACAAGACCTCGCTCATGCTGGGCCTCCCGGACCTTGGGTTCCTCTCCGATGACCAGGCGAAATTTGAGAAGCAGATCAACCTTCCGGACGGGATTATCCTTGTCACCGGACCAACCGGCTCGGGAAAAACCACGACGCTTTACGGCTGCCTGAACTACATGAACAAGCCGGACCGGAAGCTGATCACGGTCGAAGATCCGGTCGAGTAT
>CAZRIL010000186.1:0-8641 GCA_964600115.1 uncultured Chthoniobacter sp.
CGGCCGCCAAGCGGAACATCATTCCCTCCCGGCTTCTGCTGCGGTTCTTGCGTCGTTGATTACACGGCAGTGGCATTTTTGGCTGGCACAAACAAGAGGGATTGAGTCGATCGCTCTATGGTTGCTCGTAATCGCATAACGTAACGATGTGAAAATAAGATATATGTGCATTATTTAATTTTGCTATTACGAAAAAATAATTGACAGTTTCGTAACTTATGAAAATATTATCAGATAATACAGAACGAACGGAGTTCACTTCGCGCAATCAACCCCCATTTTGATGAATATTGCATCCATCGCCAAAGCCACAGGCATATCGGTTGCCACCGTCTCCCGTGTCATCAATAACGAGAGCGGGGTAAGCGAGGGGTTGCGGCGCAAAACCCTCGCCGTCATAGAAAGCAAGAACTACCGCCCGCGAGGGAACATCCGGCGAGGTGCTCGCATTGCGATGGTGGTGCCGCCCGGTGCTTGCTCGTTCGATAATTTCTTTGCCCAGATCTTCACCGGGGTCTCAACCTATGCCCTTGAACATGGTGTCGAGACAACGCTCCTCTACCATGGAGGACAGAGTCGCATGGAAGATGCGAATATGACTCTCACGGAGTTGTTACGCAAAAAGCGGTGCAACGGTGCGATTCTTATTGCGCCGCTCGACCGGAAGGAATCGTTCGAGCTGCTTGCGGCCCGCATTCCAACCGTGCTCGTCACCAATCGCACCGATTTGGAGGGGATTGGCTTCGTCGACTGCGACAACCGCCGCGGTTCGCAGGAGCAGACCGAATACCTGCTCCGCCTCGGGCACCGCAACATCGGGTATCTCTGCGGTCAGATGGAGGGTATGGTGGACAACCAGGAACGGATTGCCGCCTTTAAGCAGGCGATGCAGGCGGCGGGAGTCGTTCTGAACCCTGGTTGGATCGTCCCTCACCGTCCCACCGCCGTGACCGAGCAAGCCGGCTACGACCAGGCCCATCAACTTTTCGAGGAGCATCCGGAAATCACAGCCATCTTCGCCAACAACGACGCTATGGCCTACGGCGCGATCAGCGCCTGTGCCGAGTTGGGGCTGCGTGTTCCGGAGGACGTCTCGGTGGTTGGCTACGATGACAATCCCACGAGTAAGTTCTTCAACCCTCCGCTCACAACGATGCGCCAGCCTCTCCGCGACATGGGATCCGAGGCCGCCCAATGGATCGACATGAAGCTCAAGGACAATGTTTTCGTGCTGCCGAAAAAAGTCATTCGCGGCGAACTTATTGTCCGCAAGTCCTGCGCTCCAGCCCGCACCGGCAATCCCCCTGCTTCCTTTCTCAAACCTCAACCCAGCTTGGTCCAATCATGAAACCACAAATCATTTTCACCTCGGCCGGCATCGCCCTCCTGTCCATAATTGCGGCGCAGGCCTCCAACCTTTTGTCGGACAATGTCGCCCGCACAGGCGCGGCATCCTATCCTGGAACCACCAGCAAGGTGTCCGTCACGGAACGGATCGGAACCGGTGCAACCTGCACGTATCTGACCGGTGACGCCGCCACCACGGGCATAGACAACACCGACCCGCACATCATCGAGCTGAGCAAGAGCCTTGAGCGCCTTGTCGACGGCTATAACGAACGCGTTGGCAATACCGCGATCTTCGGCGGATGGCAAAGCCAGCATGGGGCCACGATTGTCTTCGACCTGAAAGAGACGTATGACGTGAGCCAGGTTTCGGTATCCGTGCGCGAGGACTCCAGTCGTGGAACGGCCACCTTTCAAGCCTTTGTCAGCACCGACGGGACCAACTACACTCCCCTGGGCACATGGGACGGCTCCAAAATCGCACTCGACTCATCGGAAGCCGATGCCGGCCGTAACACCGAGGTCAGCATCACCGCAGCAGCACCAAAAGAAGCGCGCTACGTAAAAGTTTACCTGAGCCATTGGAACGAGGATCATACTGCCAGAAAATACAGTCAACTGGTGGTCGGCGAGATTGCGATTTGGGGAGACCGGCGCAAGTAATTCCAACCCTTCAGGCATCATCCCCCATGCTGACAAAAAACACACATTCCGAGCCTGGAAATGGCGCATTCACACTCATCGAGTTGCTGGCGGTGATAGCAATCGTCGGAATTCTGGCCGTGATCAGCGCCGTCGGTATTCTCAAGGTGCGGGACAAAGCCCGGCAGGCAGGGTGCGTCTCCAATCTACGGCAGATCGGCGCCGCCTGGCACCTCTACCTCGCCGATAACAATGGCACTTTTCCTTCGTTCAACACCTATCAGATGTATTACTGGGGAGGGGGGCTCGGATCCTGGGGAGGGCCGGCAGCCGAGAGCCGGCCGCTTTTTCCCTACCTTTCCGACCCTAAGGTTTTCCAGTGTCCATCCGATGTGGCGACCGGCGGCCGGGATGCCTTTCACAAGCTTTCTGGAAACTGCTATGTGATGGCCAACTCCGCCCAGCGAGGGATCCTGAACCGGGGACCGGCAACGAACAGGGTTGCAATCTCCGGTGTCTATCTCCAGCTGCAAAAGCCCACCAAAACAATCCTGGTGTTTGAGCAACCCGTCCGGAGCAGCGAACCCGGATACAGAAGCAACCCGACCGCGAACTACAACCGCCGCGACTGGCATCCCGGCGATGTCAGCAACATCCTCATGGCAGACGGCCATGTGGAGACATTCTCACGGGCCTTCCTTGATGCTTCGCCGCACCCGCTGAACCCTCCGGGCTACACTTGGGGCTGGTCGCATTACTCAGGGCCGGACTGGTGACCGGACGTCCCTTCATCAACTTTCTTCCCGCTGACTAACACAACACCCAACCCCAACCTAACAATGCACTTCTCAATCAAAACTGTTCGCAGACACCAGGCATACCGTTCCTCCTCACTCCAGACTGCGACCCTGATCGCCGTGCTTTCCCTTGCCGCGATTTGCCCGAAGGCATCCGCCGCCCCATTTTACTGGGGTCAGACGACATATTCCTCCGGTTCCATCTACACAGGCGACTTCGCCACCGCCGGCAACTGGTTCACCGACGCGGCCGGCACAAGCGTTGCTTCCGCCGCACCGAATGCACTCACGGACGACACCATTTTCAACACCACACCTGCCAACGCGGTCGGCGGCACCGTTACGGTCGGCGCCAGCTTTTCCGCCAAATCGCTGACGTTTAACACAAGCGGTGCAACCATTCTTTCACAGTCTGGCAACCAAAATCTGATCCTCGGCAGCGGAGGCATCACTTTGGGAGCCAGCTCTAATGCCGTTAACCTCGGCATAAGCAGCAATACGCTGTCCGTTCGTCTTGCCGAGACACAGACGTGGACTAACAACTCCGCCAACACCCTCACCACCCGCGTTGTCACGACCAATACCGGTGCTGGCGCCGTCTCCCTCACCCTGAACGCAGCCTCCACCGGAGGCATCCTCTTTGCGCTCAGCGTTAACGACACCGTCGATAATCCATTGGCCCTCGTGATCGACTCGGCCGGGGGGGGCTTGACCACCATTCAATCAGGTTCGAACAACTACAAGGGAGGCACTACCATCAAACGGGGCGCGCTGAGCGCATTTGGAACTCTTGGCAGCGGTGCGGTTCTTCTCGGCGATACCACCGGAACCAGCAGCGCGACACTGAACGTTCGCTCTTCCTCGGCCTTCACCAACAACATCAGCGTCCGTTCCGGCAGCAGCGGCACCAAGACTCTCACCACGAACCAGACCGGCGGTGTCGTGCTCAACGGCACGCTCGCCCTGAACGATAACCTCGCTCTCACCACCTCCACCGACGGCACCTTCAACGGAGCGATTTCCGGCACCGGCAACCTTGTCAAAGGCGGCGCTGCAGCACTCACCCTCGCCGGCGCCAACACCTTCTCCGGCGATCTCGCAATCAACACCGGTGCCTTCACACTTGCCGCGACAACGGGTTCCCTTACCTTCTACATCGGTGCGAACGGCGTGGCCAACCAGGTCAACGGCTCCACCACCGGGGCTGTCGCCTTCAACGGCACGTTCAACTTCAATCTTACCGGAGCCTCGCTTGCTGACGGTAACTCCTGGACCCTCGTCTCCCTCGCCTCCACCGTCGAATCCTACGGTGCATCCTTTGCCATCACCGGCTTCACTCAGGCCAGTGACGTCTGGACCAACGGGACCGGCCTCACATTCACCGAATCGACGGGGGTCCTTTCCTATGCAGCGATTCCCGAGCCATCCACCTGCGCGATCCTCCTTGGTGTTGGCGTGTTCTTCGTTGCTTTCGGAACATGCCGGAGAGCCCGCTTGTCAACCCGTCTCTGAGATCGTGTCCCGGCTTGGCCTCTGATCCGGTAAAGCCGGCGAGAGCCCTGCCCGAAAATACAATTTCCCAACCATGCCTTTCACATCCCTGTTTCGAAACGGCCGTCAGATTCTTTCGGCCGGCATAATTCTCGCCTTTCATCATGCGGCTTCCGCGCAGCCGGCCCCGGCCACAGCGACATATTCCTATCCGCCGCACACAGGTCTCGAGCATGTGGTGAATACCGATCCCGCGAACAACAAACTCAACGACGGCGTTACAGCGGTTGACACGACAGGCAAGCAAGCCGTGTGGAGCAAGTGGGGCGCGAAGGAAATGCCCGTCGACTGGAAATTTTCCGGTCCCGTGCGCGTGAAGGGGCTGCGTGTGACCATCAAGCACCCCAACCCCGAGAGCGATAGTTCCCATGCCTCGGCGGTTCGGATCTATGCGGCGGGTGGAAAAGATGCCGAATGGCTCACCAGCCCCGACTTCGAACAGAAGATTCCTTTCGAGAAAGGGCCCCAGCAAGATGTGAGCTTCGCGTTTCCCGGCGAAGGAATTATCGCCGACCGGCTTCGCACGGAATTCGTTGCGGGCCGTCATCAGGTCGTGCTTTCCGAGGTCACCTTCGAGACTGAGCCCGCCACAGCCGACGAACTTGCAGCTGCCCAAACCAAGCGTGTCAACGCCCAGCCCGAGAAGTTCAGCAAGGTCGTGTGGCTTCCGCATCCGCTGGCGGCCGACGCCAGGGTTTGGGGGGACTCCATCTTCGGGGTTTGCGGCCATTTCATGCATACCAACGCATTCATGAACGACAATAACCAGCGGTTCAACGACCACTGGCGTCCGTCGCGCACGATGCCCTGGCTGGTCGAAGCAAATTTCAACTGGGTCCGTGAAACGCTCTACATGGGATTTTTCAGCGTGACTGGCGAAGGTGCTCCCGGTGGAGGCGTCGCCCGTGGTGCCGCCAACCGGAAGCTCGTCGAAGAATACCTGCAGCAGTATCAGGACCGCGGCGTGAAGGTGTTGCTCTGCCCGATGTTCGGTGCAGGCCGCAAAGCGGAAGGATTCGACGACTACGCCAAATGGATCGGCGGACTCGTGAAGCGGTTTTCCGCCGTGCAGGCGGTCGAACTCCACAACGAGCCGAATCTGAAGGGATTTTGGAAATTCACTCCCCAGGAGTTTGTGGATGCGGCAAGGGACTTTGCCGCCGGCGTGAGAGCGGTTGCTCCCGGCACCGTGATCGTGGCGGGATCGTTTTCCGGTTGGGGCGGAGCCTGGCAGCATGAGGATCTGAAAGAACTGCTCAAAGGCCCGCGCGAGATCGCCACAAAGTATGCCGAGGAAGTGTTCCGCCTTGGATTGCTGGACTTCGTGGACGGGGTCAGCGCGCATCCCTATCGCGGCGGGTCGGCACCGGAAAGCGGAGAAGTGCTGGAATCGCCAACCGATCCTGACGGATTCGACAAGGAAATTCGAGGCTGGCTGGACCTTGCGGCCAAGCACACCCCGGAGGGCAAGCGCCTGCCGCTCTACCTGACCGAGATCGGCTACTCGGTGTCGCCCCAGGGCTACAGCAACGTGCCGACCGAAGAGAGGCAGGCCGACTACCTCTCGCGCCTGTCACTGGTCCTGCTGGGAGTGCGGCTCGACGGGGTGCCCCTGAAAGCCGTCTTCTGGTATGACCTCAAACAGGACGAGAACAAGGATAACCACTACGAAAGTAATTTCGGAATCCTCGTCCCGACCGCAGGCCACCCCCGTCCGGCATGGTTGGCCGCCCGCCGCGTGAACGAGTTCTTCGCAAACAACCCGGATTTCAGCATCGCCAAAGAGGTTGCAGCGCCGGAATTCAGCAATGGCTCCGGCTTGATCAAGAACTACGTCTGGAACAGGGCGAGCGACGGGGCTCTGGTGGTGCCGTTCTGGCGGATGAACCAGCTCATGAAGAACGATGCCGATTTCGACAGCGACCTCCGACTGAAGCTGCCCGCCGGCTTCGATGTGGCAGATGTGCAACTGTATGACCTGCACGAGGACCGCCCCCGCTCCGTGGGCTACGAGGTTAAGGATGGCGTCCTGCGGGTGCCGGTCCATGTGACCGCCCGCGCCGCCTGGCTGGTCCTCACCCGAAAGGGCACAGGTGGCTGAGATTTTCATCGGGAGGCGCTCAAACTGTCCGGTCATTCAGATGGCAAGACAGAGCGACCAGCCCCTTCCCATCCCCCGGGTCCATTAAGTGCATACCATTGATTGGCTGTTTTTGCTGCTGCCGGTGGCTATTGTTTTGGTGGTTGGCATTTACACCCAGCGCTACCTGAAAAGCGTAAGCGACTTTATGGCGGGGGGGCGGATGGCAGGTCCTTACCTGCTGGCGGTGGCGAAAGGGGAGATGCAGGCAGGAGCGGTCGTGTTTGTGGCCTCTTTCGAGATGATCTCCAGGGCCGGCTTCACCCTGACATGGTGGCTGTGGATCAGCGTGCCGATGGGGTTGATTTTCGCGATTTCAGGATTTGTGATCTACCGCTATCGGGAGACGCGGGCTATGACCCTCGCGCAGTTTTTCGAATTGCGTTACAGCCGGAACTTCCGCGTTTTTACCGGGCTTCTGGGGTTTGGTGCCGGCATTGTGAATTTTGGAATCATTCCCGCGGTTGGATCGCGCTGCATGGTGTATTTTCTCGGCCTCCCGCCAGAGATCGGCCTCTTCTCGTGGATCGTTCCGACCTACATCCCGCTGATGGCGGGGTTCCTGACAATCACCCTGTTCGTCACGCTCTCCGGCGGCCTGATCACGGTGATGGTGACAGACTGCCTGGAAGGCATCATGTCCCAGATCTTCTATTTGGTGATTATTGCTGGATTGCTCTACATGTTCAGTTGGTCGGAAATTGTCGAGACGCTCGGCAACCGGCCGCCCGGTCAGTCGATGCTCAACCCTTTCGACTCGCTGGGGCTCAAGGATTTCAACCTTTGGTATGTGCTGATGAGCACGTTTGTGGGCGTGTATGGCACGATGGCCTGGCAGAACGCCAGCGCCTACAACTCCGCGGCGATCACCCCGCATGCTTCGGTCATGGGCGGCATCCTCGGACGGTGGCGGGAGTCGGGGAAATCCGCGCTGGTTGTCCTGCTTGCCATCTGCGCAATCACATTTCTCAACCACCCGGACTTCGCCGAACGGGCGGCGCCGGTGCATGAGGCGGTGGCGGCGATAGGCAGCCCGCAAATCCGCTCGCAGATGGAGATCCCCATCGCCCTGTCGCATTTTCTTCCTGTCGGAATAAAAGGACTGCTCTGCGCGATTCTGGTCATGGGGATCTTCGGGGGAGATTCCACGCACCTGCACTCGTGGGGAGGGATCTTCGTGCAGGACGTGATCGTTCCATTGCGCAAAAAGCCGCTCGGTCCGAAACAGCATATCCTGTTTCTGCGCTGCTCCATCATTGGCGTGGCCCTGTTCGCCTTCCTGTTCGGCGCATTGTTCCAGCAGACCGAATACATTGTGATGTGGTGGTCCTTGACGACGGCAATTTACGTGGGGGGAGCAGGTGCCTGCATCATCGGTGGGCTTTATTGGAAAAAAGGAACAACTGCGGGCGCATGGGCTGCGCTTGTTGTCGGATCGAGCCTCTCGGTCGGAGGCATTTTCCTGCGCCAGGTCTTCGGGACAGAATTTCCCCTGAATGGAATCCAGATCTCCTTTGGAGCAACCCTGCTCGCCATCGCATGCTATGTCATCGTCTCGCTTCTGACCTGCCGGGAAAGCTACAACATGGACCGTTTGCTGCACCGCGGCGCCTATGCGGCTGTCAAAGTCGCGGTCGGGGAATTTGAGCCTCCCAAACCGCGGCGGAAGCTGACATGGGGAAGACTCATCGGCCTCGATGAGAACTTCACTTTGGGGGACAAGTGGATCGCAGGTGGGCTGTTCGGGTGGAGCATGTTCTGGGTTGCGATCTTTCTTGCGGGAACCCTGTGGAACCTGATCGCTCCATGGCCGGAAAGCGCCTGGGCGGCCTACTGGCATATTGCGGGAATCGGGGTTCCGGTCCTGATCTCATTTGTTACAGCGATCTGGTTCACCTGGGGAGGATCACGGGACATCCGTCTGCTCTTTGCCCGCCTGAAGCAGCAGAAGGTTAATCACCTGGATGATGGTACAGTCGTCGGGCATATCAACCGGGACGAGCAGGGCATTATCGCTTCCGGGCTGAAAGGGGAGGAGGGGCGATAATCAGATAATAAGGATTGCCCTTCGACGAATACGGCGATCAGACCAAGCCGAACGGCTGGAAATCGTGATTGGGCAGGACGGTCTTGATGTCCGGGTTACCCAAGAGGGTTCCGACCA
>CAZRIL010000187.1:0-8611 GCA_964600115.1 uncultured Chthoniobacter sp.
GAACGGATGTGATTCAGACTGCGGTGGAGCCTCAGGTAATCGATATACCGCTTCATCGCGGTGTAGTTATCCGCGAGGATCTGTTTGTCGCCGTAACAAAGGTAAATCGTCCACGGACAGATGATCATCGCGTCAGCCCATGCCGGCCCTCCGTCTTCCGAGCCGACTTTGTCTCCCACCGGAAACACCGAAGGAATCGCGCCCTTGGCGGACTGGGAGTCGCGGGCATCCTGCATCCACTTGTGAAAAAAACTGCGGACGTCCATGTTGAAGGCTGCCGTACGGACGAAAACCTGGGCGTCTCCAGTCCAGCCCAACCTCTCGTCGCGCTGCGGGCAATCGGTGGGTATTTCCAGGAAGTTGCTTTTCTGTCCCCAGACAATGTTTTGCTGAAGCTGGTTCAGCAGCGGATTCGAGCAGGAAAACGAACCGGTGGGCGGGGTGTCGGAATGGAGGACGATGCCGGTGACTTCGATCGTTCCTTCCTTGGGCAACCCTTCGACCTCCACGTAGCGGAAACCGTGGAATGTGAAGCGCGGCTCCCAGACTTCATCCCCTCCCCCTTTGCATGTGTAGACGTCGGTCGCCCGCGCGTGGCGGAGGTTCTCCGTATAGAGATGGCCGTTTGCATCGAGTATTTCCGCATACCGGAATGAGAGGGTGGTGCCGCGGGGAGCATTGATCCGGACCCTCGCGCGCCCGGAAAAGTTTTGCCCCATGTCGAAAACATTCCTTGAGATTTTCACGGGCTCCCGTTCGCCGAGGCGCTTGACGGCGGGATAAGGAATCGAATCAAGAACGATGGAACGGCCGGAGATCGCTTGGACGGGAGACCAGGCGGAATCATCAAAACCGGGAAGCGACCATCCGCAGAGTTCCCGTCTGGCATCGTATGCTTCGCCCATCAGAAAATCGCTCTCCAGAATCGGGCCCGTCGCAGTTTTCCAGGACTCATCGGTTCCCAAACGAAGGCTGGTCCCGTCTTCGAAATCGATATCAAGGACCGCGAGAAACTCCGGCCTCTCGCCATACACCTGCCGACCAAGCCACGCCACGTGACCGCAATACCAGCCGTCACCAAGGATCGCGCCTATCGCATTACCACCTTCGCGGAGGAGCGATGTCACATCGTAGACCTGAACCGGCACCCGGACACGATAGTCTGTCCATCCTGGTGCAAAAACCCTGTCCCCGACCTGCTCACCATTGATTTCGACTTCGTAAAGGCCCAGAGCAGTGGCCGTCAATCGGGCGGACTTAAAAGCACGATCCAGCCGGAACGATTTCCGGAGATAGGGAGCCGGCGCGGAGGAGCAGGGGCCCCCGCAGACAGATGATGAGACCCAGCTGGATGCAGACAGATGTTCGTTCATGACCAGAAGCATATTGCGCGGGAAGGAATTTTCCTTGAGGATTCCGCCATTTATCAGCACAATCCCGCCATTGTGAAAGCAGAACGCTTGAGCCGGAAGTCCTATTTCCGCGACCCGAGATCCGCCGTGGTCGTTGTCCGGCAGAAGAGCCAGTCTCCCATGCCGCTTCACCGGCACGAGTTTCTTGAAATCGCGGTTGTGCTGGGCGGGCGGGGGCTCTACACGACGCCCCGTCAGCCGCGGGAGGTCAGGAGCGGTGACGTGATGGTCGTGAACAGCAGCCATCGCCATGGATATGAAGACACACACGCCCTTGAGCTTGCAAACATCCTCGTGCGTGAGGATGCCTTGCAGAGTTTGGAAACTGAGCTGGGAAGCCTCCCGGGCTACCATGCGCTGTTTACGCTGGAGCGCCTGAGAAGACAGACCGCCGGAGAGGGAGGGCATGTGCACTTGAATGCGGAGGCGTTGAGGCTGGTGGAATCCTGGATTTCCGCCATCGAGATTGAAACACGCCGTATCAACGAAGGGGGAGCCGCCCTGGCCCGGGCATGGCTGGTCCTCCTGATCGGATTTTTGTCGAGATCTTACGGTGAACAGTCGGACGGAACTGCGAGGTTGGACATGCGAATGGGCCGGATCCTTTCCTCCATCGATCTGCATCCGGAAAATCAGTTCAAGCTCCGCACGATGGCCGTCGAAGCCGCGATGTCCGAGCGGTCATTCCTGAGACGTTTCAAGGAAGTCACCTCATGCTCACCCATGGACTACGTGCTCCGGGCACGTGTAAGAAAAGCGGTTCGCCTGATGGAAGACCATGGCTCTCACCGCTCGGTCACCGAGGTCGCCTTCGCCTGCGGCTTCAATGACAGCAACTACTTTTCACGCCAGTTCCGCCGGATCACCGGACAGTCGCCGCGGGACCACCTGAAAAACCGGGCTTTCAACCCACCATCAGCCAGGCATTGAAGAAGCGGTCAGCCGGCGTTCGCCGGTTGAGAAAGCCGCATGATCTCCGCGGGGGCCCGCCCGGAGTGGAGAAGCGCGGTCATTTGCTTCATCAGGGGATCCACATGATGAAAGAACTTCTTGTAGGCCGGGCACAGGTAATTGAGCCCGTCCTCCCCGTCGGGGGTCTTGATGAAACGGTGCTTCGGACACTCACCGTTGCAGGCGAACCGCACATCGCACTCGCGGCAATACTTCGGAAGGAGATCGGATTTTGCCCGGCCGAATGCCGATTGCTGTTCGGAGTTAACCATGTCGCCGAGCGACTTGTTCATGATATTTCCCAGTTGATACTTGGGATAAACAAAATGGTCGCAGGAGAACAGATCGCCATTGTGTTCGATGGCCAGCGCCTTGCCGCAGTTCTCCAGGAAAACGCAGAGTCCGGCTCCGGCCCCGGACCAGATTCCCAAGGAGACATCGAACATCTGAACAAAAACCTTCCCCACATCCCGGCGCACCCACTGGTCAAAAATCGCGATAAGAAAATCCCCGTAGAGTTCCGCATTGACGCTCCATCTCGTCACAGGCGAGGGAGGTTGCCCGGCCTCCGGCGGCTCGGCGAAATCCAGGTTGCTCCCCCTCTCCGCCTGCATCCTCTCCACAAGCGGAATGAATTGGATGAAGCCTGATCCGGTTTCCCGCAAAAAATCATAGACCTTCAGCGGGTGCTTCACATTGCTCGCGTTGACGACGGTCAGCGTGTTGAACTCAACCTGGTGCTTTTTCAGAAGGTCCAGCCCATGCATCACCCGGTCAAATGTCGGCTTCCCGCCTTTGTCGACTCGATACGTGTCATGCAGGGACCGCGGCCCGTCGATGCTCAGTCCGATCAGGAATCCGTTCTCACGGAAAAACCGACACCATTCGCGGTCGAGCTTTGTACCGTTTGTCTGCAGGGCATTATGCACCGGCCTCCCCCCGGCATACTTCCTTTCCAACTCCACGATCTTTTTGAAATAGTCGACGCCGAGCAATGTCGGTTCCCCCCCCTGCCAGGCAAACGTGATTTCCGGCGAACTCTGGGATTCGATATACTGGCGGATGTAGGCATCCAGCACCTCGGGCTTCATCCTGAAGTTTTCCCCTCTGGGAAACAGCTTCTCCTTCTCAAGATAGTAGCAGTAGGTGCAGTCGAGATTGCAGACAGGGCCGATTGGTTTGGCCATGACATGGAAATTGTCGGCACCGGGGATTCGTTTATTGGGATCCATCAGAAACTCTTCATGTCCTGATGCTGGAATACACCCGAACCGCCGATTCATCCAGCGGGGATTGCCAGAATGCCCCCTCCCTCACGATGGTCTTCACGATTTGGTATGGCGCTCCTGCCTTTAACAAATACCCAGCAAACCCCGAAAGACCTGAAAAATCCTGTATGCGCGGTTGTGAAGGAGACTGGAGTTCTCACTGTCGGGAGCCTGTTCCCTTTTTGGGCTTCCTTGGCAGACAGGACGCTCTATCATATTTGTCCCATTGTCATGAGCACCTACTCCTCCGCCTACGAACTCTATGCCCATTCCGGTGTCGACACCGAAGCCGCGCTTGCACAGTTGGCCAAAATTCCGATCTCCCTGCACTGCTGGCAGGGAGATGACGTTGGAGGCTTTGAGAAGGAGGGCAGCGAACTCAGCGGCGGAGGGATTCAGGCCACCGGAAATTATCCGGGCAAGGCGCGCACATTGTCCGAACTCCGCGCTGATCTGGACAAGGCCCTCTCGCTTATTCCCGGGAACCACCGCCTGAACCTTCACGCCTGCTACGCGGATCTCGACGGCAAAAAACTTGAAAGAAACAAATACACAGCAGCCCAGTTTCAAAGCTGGATAGACTGGTGCAAAGAGCGGAGGATGGGTATGGATTTCAATCCGAGCTACTTCTCCCATCCGCTCGCGGCTGATGGGACCACATTGAGCAGCAGGGACAACGGGATCCGCAACTTTTGGATCGAGCACGGCATCGCCTGTCGCGAGATCGCGGCGGAGGCGGGTCGCCAGCTCGGTTCGCCGGTCATCACGAACTTCTGGATGCCCGACGGCTCGAAGGACCTGCCGGTTGATCGTAAAGGACCAAGGCTTCGCCTGGAACAATCGCTCGATTCCATATTCTCAACAAAACTCGATCCGGCCCTCACCCGCGATGCCGTCGAGTGCAAGTTGTTCGGCATCGGCTCGGAATCCTATGTTGTGGGATCGCATGAGTTTTACATGGGCTATGCGGTGACGCGGCAGATGCTTCTCTGCCTCGATGCGGGACATTTTCATCCCACGGAAAGCCTGGCGGACAAGATTTCCTCTGTCCTGCAATTTGTACCGGAGATCCTTCTCCACGTGAGCCGGGGCGTTCGCTGGGACAGCGACCATGTCGTCCTCCTGGACGATCCGACGCGTGCCATCGCAGAGGAGATCGTCCGCGGCGGCTTCATTAACCGGACGCACTTCGGACTCGATTACTTTGATGCGAGCATCAACCGTGTCGCCGCCTGGGTGATCGGAACGCGTAATGCGCTAAAGGCGCTCCTGCTGGCACTCCTTGAACCGACAGAAAAGCTTCGTGAAATGGAGAACGCAGGCGACTTCACTTCACGGCTCGCGCTGCTTGAGGAACTCAAGACCCTACCGGTTGGCGCCGTCTGGGACGAGTATTGCCGCAGGCAGAATGTTCCCGTCGGTGCGGACTGGCTCGCCGAGGTGAAGAGCTACGAAAAGAATGTTCTGACAAAGCGGGGCTGATCCAGGAATCAGTTGCTCGTATCCGGTGAGGAAGGCGTGACAACCGAGCGGACCGACCCATCCGCGAACTTCGTCACCAGAAGATCCCCTTTGCCAAGGCCGGCCGCGCTGCGGATCACTCTTCCATCAGCATCGAGCGTCAGGGTATATCCGCGGGCCAGCGCTGCGGAGGGGCTCAAAGCGCCAAGGACAGCCGCGCATTGTTCGAGACGGAAACGCATCCGTTGAAGCCCCTCATCACACCGTTGCTTCATCGAGTTCCGGGAGACAGAAAGAAGGTGCTGTGCCTTCGAGATTTGCTTTTCCGGATTGCATGTCCGAAGAACGGCGGATGCGCGCTCAAGGACCAGGTGACGGGCCTGCAGCCAGGCACCGGGCTCACGCTCCATCGCATCCGAAAGATGATCCAGGTTTTGTTGGTGCTCGCGGAGGGTTCTCGCCGGTTCCGAGAAGAGGGAGGTGCGGTGAAAACCATCGATTCTGTGACGGATCATCTCAATCCTCGATCCCATGGCCCGCGCGAGCCGTGAGGAGATCTGGGCAAGATGGCCGTGAAGCTCGGCGGAATCCGCGGAGAGGATTTCAGCTGCGGCGCTGGGGGTTGGAGCGCGGACATCCGCCGCAAAATCCGAGATGGTGAAATCGATCTCATGGCCAACAGCGCTGACCACCGGAACAGGGCTCGCGGCAATCGCCCGTGCAACCGATTCTTCATTGAATTCCCAGAGATCCTCCAGGCTGCCGCCGCCGCGGGTCACAACGATCACATCAAAGGCCTCGACTCCCAAGCGATCGGGCTCCCCGAGATCCCGGATCGCCCCGGCAATCTCCGCCGCCGCCCCCTTGCCCTGGACTCTTACCGGATAAATTACGACCGCAATCCCTCGCTGGCGGCGATGAAGCACATTCAGAAAATCCCGGATCGCCGCGCCTGTCGGCGAAGTCACCACCCCGATCCTGCGAGGAAATCTCGGCAGCTTCCGCTTGCGTCCTGCATCGAACAATCCTTCCGCCGCCAGCAGCCGCTTCAGCTCCTCAAATTTTGCCTGTAGCGCCCCCACCCCCCGCTCCTGAACCTTCCGAACGATGATCTGGTAGTTTCCCCGCGCCTCGTAGACCGTGATCTGCCCGAAAATCTGAACCTGCACGCCGTCGACAAATTTGATCCCCCGCAATTGCGCGGCTTGACCGGCAAAGAGGACGCATGCCAGTTGCGATGACGAATCCTTCAAGGTGAAGTAAACATGTCCGGATGTCTGTCTTCTGAGGTTGGAAACTTCGCCTTCAACCCACACATCGCCGAGACCACCTTCCAGCAATTCCCGGATCCTGCGGGTGAGAGTCCCAACGCTGAAAACCACCGGCTCCGCGGCCGCAACCGGGGCCGCAGGCTTTCGGGGTCCGCCTTTCAGATCAAAATCCAGTTGCATCTCCAAATGATGCCCGGTTTCCAACGGTATGCCATCCGATTTCCGCAACCCGCATTCCACAAAACTTTGATGCGGCCGCATCAAAGTTTGGGGAGCCCGAAAGTTTGCGCATTGATGCGGCTGCCTGTTCGTGGTTTGCTCGCCGCCTGATGATCAACACGTTTTTATCTGTCGCCGAAGAAGCGGCCCAGGCAGCGGGAGGTTTGCTGCGGTCGCAATTCGGACGCCCTTTGACAGTGGATGAAGCCCATGCCCACGACATCAAGCTCGAGTTGGACAAGCGGAGCCAGGCACTGATCGAGTCGCTGATTCTCTCCCGGTTTCCCGATCATGCAATCTACGGTGAGGAGGGGATCCGGGGCGACCAGAGCAGCGAGTTCCAATGGGTGATCGATCCCATCGACGGGACGGTGAACTATTTTTACTCGCTCCCTCATTTTGCGATCAGCATCGCACTCCGGCAGTCCGGAAAAATCATCGCCGGCGTCATCTACGATCCGATGCGCGACGAATTATGGTCGGTTGCCAGAGGCGGCTCCCCCACCCTGAACGGAATACCGATCCGGGTCAGCAACAGGACCGCGCTGGGGGAAGCGATCGTCTCGGTCGGGCTCGCCAAATCGATCGACACCATCAACAGCAGCCTGCCCTTTTTCGAAAAAATGGTCCGTAGTGCCAGAAAATGCCGGATGATGGGCAGCGCCTCGCTCGATATCGCTTATGTGGCCTGCGGACGGCTGGACGCCTATATCGAGAGCGCCATCAGCCTCTGGGATGTGGCGGCCGGGATCCTTCTGGTCGAATCCGCAGGGGGCACGGTGAAACTCACACCGCACGCGGACAATCCGGACAAGTATGCCATCGTGGCCACGAGCGGAAACATCGAACTCCCTGCATGATTGCGACAGGCATCGGATATGACGTGCACCGCCTGGTGATGGACCGTCCGCTGATTCTAGGCGGAGTCCGGGTAGAGTTCCCGCTGGGGCTGGAAGGGCATTCCGATGCGGATGTTCTCTGCCATGCTATTGCCGATGCGCTTCTCGGCGCTGCCGGCGAACCCGACATCGGCCACATGTTTCCCAATACGGACCCCGCGATCCGGGGAATCAGCAGTTTGGATATCCTCCGGAAAGTCCGGACCCGGCTGGAAGAGCTTTCTGTGACGATCAACAATATCGATGCGACCCTCATTGCGGAGGAGCCGAAAATCTCCCCCCACCTGTCCGCGATGAAGGAAAATATCGGCAACGCACTTGGACTGCCGCCTTCAAGAGTGGGGGTAAAAGCCACCACGAACGAAGGGATGGGATTTCCCGGCCGGGGAGAAGGAATGGCGGCCATTGCCACCGCCTGTGTCGACCGGTGAGCTGGCAACCACGGCTTCGCCGGAGTCCGAGGGGTTGCATTTTGGAGAAAGGGACACTTAACTGACCCCCTCATGCCGATCCGATTTTTCAACTCCTTCTCCCGTCAGATCGAGGATTTCGTTCCTCTGGAACCCGGGATCGTCCGCCTCTATACCTGCGGGCCAACGGTTTACAACTTTGCCCATATCGGGAATTTCCGGGCCTACGTCTTCGAGGACCTCCTGCAGAGACATCTCGAATACCGGGGCTTCCGGGTCGTCCGCGTCATGAACCTTACGGACGTCGACGATAAAACGATCCGCGGATGCCGGGCGGCAGGGATTCCTCTCGCGGAATTCACAAAGCCCTTCAAAACCGCTTTCTTTGAGGATCTTGATGCCTTGCGGATCAAACGCGCGGATCACTTTCCGGAGGCCACCGCTGCGGACCACATCGCCCGGATGATCTCGATGATCGGAATCCTCGTGGAAAAAGGTCATGCCTACCGTGCAGAGGACGGTTCGGTTTACTTCAGGATCCGCTCGTTCCCGGCTTACGGCCAACTCGCCCACATTGTGCTGGACGAACTCCAAGCCGGCGTGCGCGTACGGAGCGATGAATACGAGAAGGAAAACGTGGGGGATTTTGCGCTCTGGAAGGCTTGGGACCAGGCGGATGGCGATGTCTGGTGGGAAAGCCCCTGGGGCCGTGGCCGCCCG
>CAZRIL010000188.1:0-5939 GCA_964600115.1 uncultured Chthoniobacter sp.
CCGCTTGCCCACAAAAGCACTTCCCATGCCGAACACTATTGGCGGGACGCCCGCGAACCTGAACGATGGTGGGCAAGATGCCCGCGCTCCCTTCTTAAGTGAACAGCATTGGGGTTAAGCCCGGATCCAGCGATGGAAGATCTTTAGAATTTACCGAATGACTTGCACGGTATCCACGTCGTCCTGAAATGTTCCCTGCCTTCCTGTTGCAGGTCTCTTCCGCTGAATTCCGTCCATTCTGTTAATTCCGTCCAAAATCCGTTTTCGGGTTCAATCGCGCGCGCCACGCTTCTCGAGGAAGGCGGCCATGTCCCAGCGACCATGCTTTTTTGCGATCGCAAGAACCGAGAGCCCCTCGTTGTTCTTTGCATTGATGTCAGCGCCTGCGTCAAGAAGAGCATCGGTATTGGGGCCCGTGATGCCGCATTTCGCCGCGATCATGAGCGGGGTCGTGCCGTCCTTGCCGCGCACATCGATTTTTACTCCCCTCGCGACGAGCTTATTGATCACCTCGGCGGCGACTCTTCCCACCTCGTTGCGATCATTCGCCTGAAACCTCCCCGCAAGGGAATGGAGAAGGTGCTCGCCGGTGACTTCGGATTGGCGGTTCACATTTGCGCCGCGCTCAATCAGCAAATCCACAACATCGAAGGAGTTGTTGTTAGCCGCCCAGCTCAAGGCCGTGCGCTGGTCGTTTTTGGCCAGGATCGCGTCCGGCGGCACACCGGCGTCGAGCAGGCGTGCGACTTCAGCAACGTCCCGGCGTTTGGCCGCTTCGATCAGAGATGCGGCCGGCGAGTGGTCCTTAAAGGATTCCGACAGGGAGTCCCGGGCCACGCCAAAGCGCTGCAGGATGCCGAGTGTCGGCGGATGGGTCACATAGTTGGCCAGACTGCCCCGGGGTGTTTGCAGGGCGGGATCGGCACCCGCTGCCGCAAGAAGCAAAATCGCCCAGTCGTAACCGGTCCGTGCCGCCACCACCAAGGCTGTCTCGCCGTTGGCCGCAGCGAGTGAGGGGTCTGCTCCGCCGAGAAGCAGGTTCGCCGCCATGCGGTCATGGCGCCAGCCGACCTCGGTGAGAGCCGCCATGAGAGGAGTGCGTCCCTTTTTGTCCGCCAGATTCGGATCAGCCCCGGCCAGGACGAGCAGGTTGACCAGTTCCGGCCGCCGGTCATCAACCGCCCGGAGGAGGGCGCTTCTTCCGTTGGCATCCACTTCGTCGACCTTCCACCCGCTGTTGATGGCATCGATGACGCCGTTGAGGTTGGCAGCGATCAGGGCATCCTCGATTTTTCTATGCGTGAAACGCTGAGTCGTTTCGTTTTTTTGTCCGGCGTCCCCTTGGAAAAGACGGATCATTTCCGGTTTTTGTCCGATGTGTGCCAGGGAAACCGGCAGCTTATCGACCGGTATGCCGGGCGGATTTGGATTGGCGCCCCGCCAGAGAAGGTATTCCGCAGAGGCGAAGTCACCGTTTCGCACGGCCTCCGCGAGCGGGGTCCACCCGTCCGCCGCCCTCGCGTTGATGTCCGCCCCGCCCAGGACGAGGATTTCCAAAAGCATCATGCCGAGCTCCGGGTCATTCTTACGGGCCGGCATAAAAAAGTCGTGAAGCGGGGTCCGGCCGGAAGCATCCCTGGCATTGACGTCCGCCCCGGAAGCGAGGAGCGCGAAGGAGCGGATCTGGTGGCCGCGCGACGCCGCAATATGGAGCAGTGTTTTTCCTTCCTCATTGCGAATGGACGCAATTTCCTCAGGGCTCATCTTCCCCAGACCGGGAACATACTGCTCCGGCACCCCCATATCCTGGTAGGCCACTGGAAAGAAGCCGGTTCCAGCCAAAGCGGCTGTGCAACCCGCCAAGACGATGATAATTGCAAGGGGGTGCCGCACGCCGGCATGATGTTTTTCCGGGGCCGATGCTGTCAAGATCGCGTTTGTCCTGATCCCGCTCGCTCTGGCGGGCGCGCTGCAAAATCCCGCAGGCCCTCCCCTTTCGCATTTCCGGTTTCCGCTTCGCTCCGGTATCAGTTGACTCGTTCCCTCCCCGCTCATCTTGCCCTGCGGGCTGCCTACAACAGTCTCCCGGGCGGCTGCCCGCGCCGCCTGGTTGTGCACCCTGCACCAAACATTCGAGTTGGTCCCTTTGCAGGAAGCGCTCCCGCGCTGGTTTTCCGCTCTGGATTGACTCTTTCATCGCCAAGGTGTTCATTTGGACACTATGATTCTCCATCTCGATGCCGATGCGTTTTTTGCCTCTGTCGAGCAGGCGTCGGACTCGCGGCTGAGGAAGAAGCCGGTCGCGGTCGGGGGCTCTGCGCGCGGGGTGGTGTCCTCGGCGTCCTACGAGGCGCGGAGGTATGGGATCACGTCGGCGATGCCGGTGGCGCGGGCGCGGAGGCTTTGCCCGAAGCTGATCGTGATTCCGGGGGATTTTGAGAAATACGAGCACTTCTCGCGGATGATGTTCAGCTACGCGTATGATTTCACGCCGGCGGTCGAGGTGGGATCGATCGACGAGGGGTATGCGGACCTGGGGGGAAACAGGAAGAAGGCCCCGGAAGACATCGCGGCGGTGATCCGGCGGGCGGTCCGCGAGACGCTCCGGATCACGCTCTCGGGCGGGGTCGGCGCGAACAAACTCGTTTCCCAGGTGGCCAGCAAGCTCCGCAAGCCGGATGCCCTGATCGCCGTCCCGCCCGGCACCGAGCGGGAATTCCTTGCCCCGCTCGACAACCACTGGCTCCCGGGCATCGGCCCCCTCCTCTCCCGCACGCTCCGCGATGCCGGGCTTCCGCGCATCACCGACATCGCCGCCACCCCGCCGGACCAACTTTCGCTGTTCGCTGGAAAATCCGCCCGCGAACTTTGGAATTTCGCCCACGGACGCGACGAACGC
Source organism: uncultured Chthoniobacter sp. (assembly GCA_964600115.1). Classification (GTDB taxonomy): domain Bacteria; phylum Verrucomicrobiota; class Verrucomicrobiia; order Chthoniobacterales; family Terrimicrobiaceae; genus QYQL01. Next base: position 2,900 of record CAZRIL010000188.1, read on the forward strand.
CCGGTCGTTCCCGACTCCCCGGCCGCGAAGTCGTATTCCGAGCAGACGACATTCGAGAGCGACATCACCGACGAGGCCTACGCCCTGGCGATCCTTCGCGGGATGGCGGACCGGCTTTTCGCCAAGGCCCGCGCGGAAGGCCAGGCCGCCCGCACGATCACCGTCCGGATCCGCTACAACGACTTCGATGAATCCCAGCGCAGCCAGAGCCTCGATGAGCCGACCGACCTCGAAACCCGGGTCTTCGGCCTCATCGCAACCCTCCTGCGCAAGGCGTGGGAACGCCGCGTCAGCCTCCGCCTCGTCTCGCTCAAGCTCGGCAACCTCTACAAAGCCTGCCTTTTCCAGGAACTCGACCTTTTTCCATCCGCCCGGAATTCCACCGTCCTCCACCGCGCCGCGGGGGCTGTGGATGCAATCCGCGAACGGCACGGACAGTCCGCGATCCTCCGGGGTCACGACCTCTGGCTGCGCAGCCAGGACGGCCGGCCCCGCGAAACACTCAGGGAGGACCCGGCAGAATACCGAAAGGAGCGCGGGCGTCCCGCCCGCATGGGGAAGGCTGGCGGGCAGGATGCCCGCGCTCCTGTGAGGCGCTCTCCGGTTTCTTTCTTAAACTTCCGCTCCTGCTACAGCTTCATGGATTCCCTCCTCACGCCGGAGATGATCGTCAAGCTGGCGGCGGATGCCGGATGCGAAACTGTCGGGATCTGCGACCCGAATCTCCATGCGGCCGTGCCGTTCTATCAGGCGGCAAAAGCCGCCGGATTACGCCCGATCATCGGGGCGGAAATCACGGTCGCAGGGATTAAATATTCCGCATATACGCAGAATCAGACGGGATACGCGAATCTTTGCTATTTGCTATCGGAAAAGACCATCAGCTGGGACATGTGGGAAGGCCATCGGAGCGGGCTTTTGGTGATGGATTCCGAACCTCCGACCCGCATGGCTAAGCCCTCAGATTCGCAATCGCTGCGAATTCTGCAAAGTATTAGAACTCTCACTCTTCTCGACGAGCCGCATCCGCAGAAAACCCGAGGGGTTTCCTTTGCGGAAGCGAGGGGATCCGGGGAGGAGATTGAAAGCGATTTCACATTTGATTTCAAGACGCTCCGGTTCCCGGACTTCAAGCCGCCGGACGCCTGCAGTCCGCAGGAATTTCTTTCGCGGCTGGCGCACGCCGGGCTGAAAAAGCGCTATCCTTCCGCCGACCACCGCGCCCAGCTCGAGACCGAGCTGGGGATCATTGCGGAGGTCGGATACGCGGAGTATTTCCTCACCGTCTGGGATTTGCTGCAGGATTGCCGCCGGGCGGGCATCGAGTGGATCACGCGGGGCAGCGCGGCAGACTCGCTCGTTTGCTACAGCCTCGGGATCAGCGATGTCTGCCCGGTCCGGTTCGAGCTGTATTTCCAGAGGTTCCTAAACCGGGACCGGATGGCGCTGAACAAGCTGCCGGATATCGACGTGGATTTCCCGCACGACCGGAAAGACGACGTCGTCAACATGTTGTTCGAGAAGTATCCCCGCGGCCATGTTGCGGCGGTCGGCGGATTCAACACGTTCCACGCGCGCTCGGCGCTCGCCGAAATCGCCAAGGTCCTCGGGCTCTCGGACCACCAGGCCCGCCGGCTGACCGAGCACCTGCCATTTGCCTCGGCCCGGAATGCCGCAGAAGCCGCCGGCGTCACCACCGCCGCTGCGGACGGACTCTTCGATGACGAGCCCGCAAAGACCGCCCTGCGGTTGGCATCGCTTCTCGACGGCCTTCCGCGCCACGCGAAGATCCATCCGTGCGGAATCGTTCTCTCCCGGCATCCGATCCACGAACTCACCCCCACCTTCCTGAGCAACAAAGGCTGGCCGGCCACCCACTTCGACATGGACGCCGTCGAGGATGTCGGACTCGTGAAGCTCGATATCCTCGCCCAAGGCGGACTCTCGGTACTCCGCGACGCCACCCGGACGCTTGCCGCCCGCGGGATTTCCGTGGCTTTCGACAACCGGGGCCCGTGGGAAGACCCGGCCGTCTGGGACATCATCGCCACCGGCCGCGCACGCGGCGTCCACCACATCGAGAGCCCGGCCATGACCAGCCTCGAAAAAATGTGCGGATGCCGGGATATTGACACCCTCATCGCCATCGTGTCGGTCATCCGCCCGGGGGCCGCCAACACCCTGCGCAAAGAGACCTTCGCCCGCCGCGCCCTCGGGATCGAAGCCCCCTCGTTCCCCCACCCCTCGCTTGAGCGCTGCCTCCGCTCCACCCACGGGGTTATCGCCTACGAGGAACACATCCTCCAGATCGCCCACGACTTCGCCGGCATGCCTGCCGGACGCGCGGATATCCTCCGCCGGGCACTCGTCAAGGTTCAGGACGCCAAAATCGAAGAGATGCGCGTCGAATTCTGCGGCTTTGCCCGGCGGCGGGGCCGCAACGAGGAAGAAATCCGGGCGGTCTGGGAACTCGTCCACGGATTCCGCGGCTATGCGTTCTGCCGCGCCCACTCGACCGCCTACGCGCTCGAAGCCTGGCAGGCCGCCTGGATGAAGACCTACCACCCCGCCGATTTCCTCGCCGCCGTCCTCACCCACGGCAAGGGATTCTACTCCCTCCTCGCCTATTCGCTCGAATGCCGCCTCCTCGGCATCGGATTTCTTCCGCCGGACGTCAATCGCTTACTCAATGTGGCATGGGCATCTTGCCCATGCGTGGAAATCCAGCAAGACATGGGCAAAAAACCAGCGCGGCAGCGCATCGTAAAATGGGAAAGACGAATGTTTGGTGCGGGAGCACAACCGAAACGAAGTGAAGCGCTGCCCATGCCACGAGAGCCTCTCAATGGGGTGACTTCGTTTCTTCCAGAAACCCCAACCTCCATCCGTGTCCCGGTCTCGGCCATAAAAGGGCTTTCAGAAAAGCTTTTGGCAACCCTCGCCACCCACATTGAAGAACGCGGACGTTCCGCCCGCATGGAGGGGGATGGCGGGCAGGATGCCCGCGCTCCTGTCTGCAGAAACGCAAGCTTCGCGTCCA
>CAZRIL010000188.1:6039-8340 GCA_964600115.1 uncultured Chthoniobacter sp.
GATGGCGGGCAGGATGCCCGCGCTCCTGTCTGCAGAAACGCAAGCTTCGCGTCCATCGCGGACTTTGCTGATAAAACGAATTGCACAGAAGGCGACCTGCGGCTTTTGCTACGTGCCGGGGCCTTTGATTCGCTGTGCTCGAGCCGTGCAGATGGGATATGGCAAATTCGTAAATATATTGTTCAAGGAATTCAAATGCAGAGATTTGATAATATTAAGTTACCTAGATCCACCTGTAGAGGCGGTTGTGCCAACCGCCTGAGCGACGAAAAGCCGATTACCACAACCGCCTCGACAAGGTTGGACCGTTTACGGGACGAAATGGAACTCCTCGGCTTCACGGTTTCCGGGCATCCGCTGGAGCTCTGGCCGGATGTGCCTTGGGAAACCTATTGTCCGATTTGCGATATCGGCCTGCACGCCAACCGGCGGGTCACCATCTGCGGGCTCGTCATCGCCGACCGCTTCCATCAGCAGAGCGACGGGCAGCCGATGAAGTTTCTGAGCCTCTGCGATCACACCGGCATGCTGGAGACGGAGATGTTCGCCAGCGCCTACCGCCGGTTCGGCCTTGAGACCCTGCGGCATCCGGTCCTGGAAGTGACCGGGACAGTCACCCCGTTCGACGGTGACAGAGGGTTTTCTTTGCGGATCGAAGCCGTTCGCCGGCCGCGCACCAAGCGACAGGGAGGGTGAACAGGGTCTGGCACTTGTACCGAAGCGGACCAACTGTTGCAAGGAAGAATCTTCAGAAGCCTTTCCTGTTAATCCTACCAAAACTTTTCCAATCGCTGGCCCCCGGATACCTTGACCCCCGGCATCCTACTGTGTATTGTTCTGTGCATGGCTACAAAGACGCTTTCTGTGGACGAGGTGGCATATCGGATTCTTTCGCGGGCCCGGAGGGATCCAAAGGAGTCCTTTTCGCAGGTGATCAAGCGGGCCTCGTGGGATGCGGGCAAGCCACGGTGCGGAGACCTCCTTTCGCGCACGCGGGGATTACCCTTGATGTCCACGGACGCCCTTGACCGGCTGGATCACGCGCAGCGCAATGACCTGCCACCCGAGTCGAAATGGACGCCCTGATTTTCGATACGACATTCCTGATCGATTTCCAGCGCGAGCGGGAGACCGGAACCGGAAAGGCCCACGAATTTCTTCAAGCCTATGCCGAAAGCCTGGCGTTTTTGCCAGTGACCGCGTTCGGGGAATTTGCCGAGGGGTTTGAATCTCTGGAGGATCCGATTTTTCTGAGCGTGGTGGATTCCTTTGAAATTCTGCCAGTGACGGAAGAGGTCGCCAGGACTTACGCCGGCCTGACGAGAGCCCTGCGAAACAAAGGCCGGTTGATCGGAGCCAACGACCTGTGGATTGCGGCGAGCGCCATCGAAAAGCGGCTTCCACTCGTTACTCGCAACCTCGAACATTTTTCGAGGGTTTCCCGCCTGGAAGTTCGGAGCTACTGACCTCTGGCTGCCGCGAGATGGCCTTGTGCTGAACAGGTTGAGATTCCCGGCCCTTGGGATGAGCAAATAGGAGGGCTTACAACGGATTTTTCCAGCGCAGTCCCGCGAAACTCGAAAAGTCCGAATCGCAACTGTTCAGTTCCGCCTGGTGTTCGACAGCCAGCGCTGCGAGGTGCGCATCGGTGGTGAGATTTCCTCCACTGCCGACCGTTTCAAGAAAGCCGAAAAACAGTCCGGCGAAGCGTTTTCCCGGATGCACAATCAAGACATTGGGATGGTCCAGCCAACTGCGGACGCGCCGGGTGGCCTCCTCCACCGGCATCGGTGATACCAGAACACGCGGATGGGTCATGAGGCGGATGAATCCGCCGGCCACGATCCATGGCAGGCCGACTGGCTCCCTGCCGCCCACCGCGCTCTCCCACCAGGACCGTGCTGCGGCGTGCTGAGGATCAGCGGCATTGTAGGCATAAACGAGCAGGTTGATGTCCGGAATAATCATCGCGGCGCGGACTTCGAGGCAAAACCTTCCGCATCCAATTCATCCACGAGCTGGTTCAATTTCCTGCGGTCGATTCCCGCCCGGTAGGCGGACTGGTGCGGTTCCACCGCAAATTCCGGCATCTTCTTGTTGCGGCTCATCCCATACCCGGCCCTCAAGCGCTCGTTCACGGCCCGTTTAAAGGATATCTTCCCGGAAGCCGTCTCCTGGAGCAACCGCTCCGCAACATCCCCATCCAGCGTCAGCGTGGTCCTCATACGTTTATGTATCGCATCGCATGTTTTTGATGTCAAGACATCAGAAAAAGCGCATCTTGCTCCGGTGGCATCCCGC
>CAZRIL010000189.1:0-2235 GCA_964600115.1 uncultured Chthoniobacter sp.
TTTCATCACAGGGGATTCTGGCAGTGTGGCGCACCACAGGCAAGACGATCACTCAGCTGCGGCTCCCAGGAAAATTCGGTCTACCTTGCCCTTGCGGAATTGGAAAATAATCCCCCCATACACGGACCCTGCCACAAAGCTGTCCTGGGAGCTATCCTCCCTATTCCATTCCTTCTTGTAGGCTTTCCTGACATCCTGTTCCGTGCTCCCGATTCGGATTCCTCGTTTTGTTGCCAAGGCGCAGGGAGCCATGAGGGTGATGGATTCTACCACCTTCATTCCTCCCCGTTTCTCCGAAACCATTCCGAGATCCAATCCGCGCTCAGGGCACAGCCATGCTTGGTGATACATTCCATCAGCACCCCAAAGATTCTCCGGTCCGCGTTTCAAGTTGCCATCAATGGCCTTCCTGAGATCCGCTTCGGTGAGCCCAATACGCAGGTTGCCGATCCTTTCATCGGCCATGAGGTCCGAGCCTGCGGCGGCAGAAGACATGCCGCACAGAAATCCCAGAAGCAAAACGATGAGGGAGCGTTTGCTGAACATGAGGTCAATTTACCCCATTCTCGTTGCCCTGCCAAGCAGCGGAACAACTGCACGTGGAATTCCCAGCCGCGAGAGGAGGACGAGAGGGCCGATCAGGAAGATGGATGCGGCGTCATTAATACCGGCCTCGATCTGCTCCACCATTAACCAATCTCAGTATGATCCCAACTACTGAAGGCGCTGAGTTATTGCATTTGTTCTGGTAGGAGTTGTAGCGCCATTGATCGTTACACCTGTTGTAACCTTGGTTGTAAACCTGATTGTAGCGCCATTGGTTATCACACCTGTTGCTCCACTGGTTTTGTGACGATTGATCCTGGTGGTGATGTTTGTGCTTTTTGTGGTCTTTGGCATACGAGTTAAGTGGCAGAGCCAGCAAAATGGCAACCGCCAACGTCGCAGGGCCAAGAATTCGGGTCAGGAGTGTTTGTATCATATACGAGTGCTTGTCATTAAAACGCGGTAGCGGACGCTTTATTCAATTTGTCGAAAAACGCGCCTAGGAAGGACACCTCGGAAAACTGGTCTCCGCCATAAAAAGCACCGGGCCGTTGGCGAGATGATCAGAAAAAACAAAGAAACTGATCCGCCAGCGGCCCGTGTTGCTGCCTTAACCTGTAGATTGGACCGCTTCCAGGGTCAGGTGTTCAAATTATCTTAAGAGCACGATAACTGGCTCAGCGGTGAACAACTTGGGAGTAAAGTTCACCCCGCCCGTATCTGCCTCTGTTGGGTGGAGATAGGCGAGAATGCTGGAGCGGCCACGCCCCTGCGTGCGTCCCATCTCCACGTTGTGAGCGGATTCCGATCATGCTGCACGGGTTTCAGGAACGTTCACAAAGCGGCGGTGTTTGTTAGTGCTGATGAAGGTCAAAGCGTGACGGGCTTTTTGGATTTTGATAGCGATAACGCGCGACGTTGGCGTGTCAACGCGCACGCTTCCGATGAGATCCGTGCTAGATGGTGCAAATTGGTTGCATCGGCCCATATCCAATCGAAGAGCCTTGTATACCTGTCGATACGTCTGCTTCCCCGGGCTCCCGCGTTCTCCTCGCAGAAGACAGCAGACCGTGCCAAGAGTTTATACGCAATGAGCCTCTGGTTGCCAATGCAGTGGGATCCATCGCGGGCGGGAGCGCCGGAAGGGTGCGGGGAAATACGTTGACCTCAGCCTATTCCCTGGCCTTTGTCCCGCTGCGCTGCTGCCACGGCCAACGCCCGGTGACTTCAAGCTCAAGGGAAAAACTCAGAAACGTGCGGATCACCACGATCAGGGCAAGCACCATCAGGTTTTGGAGGGTGGGAGCGACGGCAACGGTCCTGATGATGTCCCCAGCGACGAGCAGTTCCAGCCCAAGGAGAATGGCGCGGCCCAAATTCTGGCGGTATGCGCTGTAGCGGTCGAGACCGGGAGGGGCGGCAAAAAGGAGGGTTCGCACGGAAGCGACCAGAATGCCACCGACAATAACCAGCACTCCTGCGGCATCGACTGCCATGCCGACTTTTTCAACGGCAGATTGAAATGTGTCCATGAAGCAGGCTTATACCACGTCCGCTTGAGCAGAACAGGGCAGAAGAAGCGTGCCCTGGAATCAATGCACGAAGCGGCGGGGACGACATTTCGCGCAGAGAATCAAATGGATATCCATGGGATGAGAATGCAGTTCGACCGCATGCGCCAAGCGCCAA
>CAZRIL010000189.1:2335-8321 GCA_964600115.1 uncultured Chthoniobacter sp.
GCGCCAAGCGCCAATCGAGAAGGCGAAGCGTGAATCGCAGAGTCCGCCGCAGGCGGAATAATCCCACCCCTTCGACCATTTCCCATACCTACTCCAGCAGGGTATAAAGAGTGTCGGGGGGAAGTTCGACCGTCACCTTGCCGCCATCGCGTTTTACCGGGGTAGCGGCGCCGGGATAAAGATTCGAATCAAGGACCGTGGCCTTCGAGATGTGTGGATTTTTCAGGGTGAGCACGGCATGGGTTTTGGCCACCAGCCAAGGAGGGGCCCCGTTGCTGACGATTTCCTCGCCGGCAGCTTCTTTGCCATCGTCCTTGAGCATCGTATCCCGGACAGTGAACCCGTTCAGGCGGGAGGTTGTTCCGGCTTGCACGAGAATCCGCCGCGAATCAGCCAATGGTTTCCCATCAAGTGACACCGCGACCAGAGCCGCATAGTCGTTCGTGGATTCCCACATGGTGGAGTTCAACTCATATTTTCCACCGGCATCGCGGAGAAATCCGCAAATCCCCTGGGCCTTCGGGGAGTCGATTGTGGCGATGCCGCGTTTCTGGTTGATGACGAGTTCGCCCGTCAGGGAGCGGATATCGCCGGTTTTGTCATCGATGAATTTGGCGAGATTCACAACGCGGTTGTTCCTGGCATTCCCGTTGAATTTCGAAATCACCGGCCCGACAAAAAATGCCGAACGGCTCACTTCCTGGCGCAGCGGGGATTCGGGGGCGAAGACACCTGCATCGCGGTTTGGGTCGAAGCGACCGGCTTCGCTGATGATCGGAATCCGGCGCTGCCAGAGGTCCTCCAGGGATCGCTCCTCATAAACCGCCGGTTCATCCGCTCCTGCGATATAACCGAGCCGGTAGGCGAGAGCGAAGGCGGGGAACTGCCCGGCGAGCATCGGATGGTTTCCATACCATTTGAACGCGGCGAAACTGTTTCCGACCGGCCAGAATTTTGCGCGGTTGTCCTTCGCCCACTCGGGCGAGTCATTGCCTGGAAAGGCAAACCAGCAGGCCATATCCACGCCGCTCAACGACTGGTAGGCGGCCATCAAAAACGGCCCCTCACTCTGGTAGAGATTCGGGTTCACCCAGGCGGTCTCGGTGATCACCATCGGATGTCCGAACGTCTGCTTAAGGTTGGCGGGCAGGGGCGCGGTTCCGCGCAGCACGGACGCGTTCGAAAAACTGTCACCGGGATCGATGCGGTAGCCGTTGTTTTTTCCGGCATGTGCGCCGCCGGTGTAGTAGTTCACTGCGGAGACATCCATCGGGGTGTAGCTGTAGCGCTCTGCATCGTCCATTGTCACCTGATCCGCCGACCGCCAGTTCATCGCGTTCGTCAGCGAGCGGATACCAATGTCGTTTTTGTAGAACGCTTCCAGCCCGGAGTAAAACTGACGCTGGGTCTCCGTGAGGAATTCCAGCTGGTCAGCGAGGCGGCGGCTCATGCCGGCTCCAGCCGGCGGGGCTTTACCGGTGAGCTCATAAAGGTTGCGGAAGCCAAGGACTCCGGCCTTCGAATCATCACCATCGGCTGATGCATTGCCCCACGCGGCAAGCGCGCTCTCCCCCGATCCATAGCGTGTCGCAGCCCATTTGTAGAATTGTGCCCCGAGAATCCTGCGCTGCTCCGGCTTGATTCCGTTGAACGTCCAGAAGAGGAGCGAATCTTCATTCTGAGCCTGCACGATGGCCACTGCGGGTTCATCTTTCAGCGGCACGTTTCCAGCATAGGGATTCGGCGTCGTATACAGGGCCCTGGCCCAAGCCCTGTAACCTTCCTGCAACTTGGGATTGAAAAACAAAAGTCCCCAGAGCTGCTCGTTGACATACCCTTCGATCCCCCAACTCGCCGGCGCCTTAACGAAGGCCCAGTAAGGGGAGATTGTTGTATAGATCCCATGACGCTTGCAGACCGCGACCCATCGCAAAATCCCATCAAGGGTTTTTTCATTCACACCGGTCACCTTTGCGCCTTCTTCGGCATCGCACAGCTCGGCATGGATCCGCACCATGTTCACCCCGCGTTTCGCCAGCCAGGCGGCATGCCGCTCCATCTCGTCGGGCTTGAGCCGGTAACCGTCCGACACAGCCCCCCAGAACCGGATCGGCTCTCCATCCCCTCGCACAAAACTCATGCGGTCTTTCGAAAGCCCGACGAACCCCTTCGCCCCCGCAACCTTCTCGTTCAGCATCGCCCCCAGATCCAGTGCTGCCTCCGCGGAAAATGGGTCATCGGCAGTTGAAAATTCCCAGGCATCGGAGGAATCGAATGTCCGTGTCCGGAGGGAATTCGCGGAATCGACCGGACCGGATGACGGAGTGTCCGACGGACGAAAGTCCTGATCGGTTGTCAGTATGATCTGATCGATGGCTCCATGGAATTGCGGGGCCTCGCCCTTTTCAAACCGGAAGGCAAGCTCTCCGGTTCCGGCAGAGAGACTCCTTTTACCGAGATCAATCCAACCGAGGAATCGTAAATCCGGCGCCTTGTCGGCGGCAATATTTTCGACATTGAACGCCTTGCCGAGCGGAACCGGCTCCCATTTGCTGCCGCTCAGCTTCCACGACATTGCGGACTTGACCGGATTGGCCCTCAGCCAAATCCGATAGATGCCATCTTCCGGGACAGCGAACGAATACGAGGCCTCGCCGGGCTTTTCCGGGTCGAAATGTGCCAGGTAATCGCCTCCGGAGAGTCCGCCCTTTTCCAACTTCTCATACCACCAGGGATGGCGGGTGACCCCGGAGGTGGTAGGAGCTTCTCCCTCCAGCAGGATGCGCGCAGCCGCAGCAGAAGTTGCCGCAATGCACGCCGCAACGAGAAAAAGAATCAACCGGAGGTTCCTGTTCAATGTGTCCGGCACTACGGTTTGGTGAAAGCCGAACCGGCATGAGCCCCGGATGGGAGAATGACTCTTTCGGCCGCCCCGTTGAGCGTGACTGTGATATCAGCCAGTTTTTGAGTCGGATCCGCGATCGTCAGCCGGTTCTTTTCTTCATCGAGAAGCAGAATACAGGGTTTATCCACGGCGATGGTTTTCCCCTCGGCATACGCGAGCGATCCGGGCTCGTAAAAAACGGCTTGTGTGAGATGGAGTTCGGGATGACGGACCGCCTGCAAAGCCGGGGTGTTTTTCAGGATTATAATCTGCGGCCTCGCGGACTGCGAGGCAATCTCCTCCGGAGATGCGCCGGGAACAATGATGTAGCTGTAGCGTGCATCCTTCGGGGCGGTGCCGTGTCCGATCCAAAGGGAAAACACGTTTTTAGTCACGGGCGACGGACTCGCTGAAGCGCTTACCTCATTCCATCCGCCGGTCTGATCCTGGCTCCCGAGGGTGATCTGCTGCGCCTCCGGAAAAATATATCCCACATTGTCATGCCAGGCCCACTTCAATGTCGAGTGATCCTGAAGTCCGTCTGCCGCCTTCGTCGCCCCCTGCCCGGCATCCACTTTGATGTCTCCCTTTGCCAGGCACTGGTTGACGCTGGTCGTGACTGGAAGCCCGCTCTTTTCTCCGGTGATACCCGCCCCAAGGCAAACGATCTGGCCGTCAAAATAGAACCAGCTCTTGTTGGCCGCGAGCCCATCCCTGTTGAGCCTGAGAACGGCGGCGCCAAATGTTCCGTCCGACACACCGCCTACAAACACGCTGGGATTTGTTGCCTTGTAGTTTGTCGGCTTAAGGAGATTTTTGTCCGTGATCCGCGGCGAAGTGACGCCGGGCAGGCGCGACCAATCCCATACGGGAAATATGTCTTCATACTCGTCAGCGGTCCGGTAGAGGAATGTGGCCCCATCGCCGAGATAGCCGCCTTGAAGGTTCTCCCCATTGACGAGTTCAGATGCCAGCACCCGCGATGAACTCATCCTGGTGGAGACATAGAAGCCAGGCCGACGGTGAACCATGTAGTCGGCCCGCCAGAAGAATTTGTTCCCGGGAGCGATGGATCCTGATGAAGCCTCCGGTGTGATGCCCGCTATAGCGCCACGGTAATCCGCCGCATGAGCCTGATCCGCAATAACCGCCTGCCCGAGGATGCGAAGGATGGCCCGCCCTTTACCAGCAGGCGAATGCGGGCCAAGCTGGCGGCCGCACGAACTGATGTCCATGACACCCTTCCATACGACCGGGCATTGGCCATTGAGGAGGTAATCCCTGATAATCCCAAGCTTATCGGCATCCAAGGCCAGATCGGTTCCCCTCAGCACCGTCGCCCACATGACAATGTCCCCGGCGAAGGCGAGGCCATAATTGCCAAGCTGCAGCATGGGTCCGTGCTGTAAAAAAGAAAAGTCCGGCTGAATCCCTTCCTGAGTGGAGGGGTGTTTCTCACCCGGTCCGCCGCTGGTCATCCGAAAATCCTGCCCGCCAGCCTGCGTCGCAACGCAGACCTCCTCGAAGATAACCCGGCCTGCATGTTGCACCAAATCATAGTCCGAAGTAAGAAGCCCTTGGCTCAGCGCATTTGCCGCCACCCACACGCGGTTCTGCCCCGTCAGGGCACCACGCCCCCCGCCCGGCGGGCTGTCGATTACCGAACGGGAAACCAGCCGGATGCCTTCCGCCCGTTCCTGCGGGGTGAGTTCGGGATCGAGCAGAAGCATGACGGTCGAGAGTTCGCGGGGCACGCCGATTTCTTTGTGCCACCAATTTGGGTTTTGGTAGTCGGCTTTCAGCCAGTGGCCCAGCGCGGAGTGGATCGCCTTTGACAATGCGGATTCTTTGTAGAGCTTGCTGTCCGGCGAAGTGTAAACCATGCACATCCTGCTGATGCGGTTGAGATGGCCCATTGTACGCCAGTAGCCGCGTGTCTGGTCCGAGTAATCCACGTCGGGCCATATGCCCTCCGCAGACAGCGATTTGATCCACCCGGCAACAAGTTTTTCGTCCGCGCCGTTGGCGCCCGACAGTTTCCATGCCTCCCGTTGGAAGTCGCAAAACTGCTTTTTAATCACATCCATTGTCGCTCTTTGTCCGGGTGATGCCGCTCCTTGCTCAGCAGCAGCATGCGGAGAGGATGCTGACAGCATGAGATAGCCGGCTGCAAGCAATGCCAGTCTAATATTGGAATGAGATTGTATTTTGTGCATCCGAGGAATCTGGAAATCATATCATGGCCAGACGGGAAACAAATCGCTTTCACGTTCCCGGCAATTCGAACATGCGAAAGTGAAACCTCTTGAACACAAGCCTGAAAAGGTAGTCGAACAGGAACACGGAAGGATTTCCAAGCTGCGCACCCGGCTGGGACCGAACCAGCGACCATAGGATTATAGGTCCGTTAACTTTTACTTATATTCAACCTGCTATACAAGCAGTTACCCATTAGTTACCCGATAGACTCATGTCCTGAATTGGAATCAATCCTTCTGGAAGCAGGGCATCATCTTGTCCGTTAAGGAACGTGTTTTCAAGCCCCGACAGCCCCTCGCACTTCTCTTTTTCCCGTTTTTCACCCATAATCTCTAGGAGGGAATAGCTATCAGCCGCCTCCTTCCCCGGCCCCGGCGATGTCCGCCGCAGGCCGTGCTCACACAAACCGCAAACCGGAAACACACGTATGCCCCGCAAGGGATATTACTCGCCGGCCCTGCGGGGGGATCTGGTCAAGCGCCTGTATTTCGCAGCCCGTGACATGCGCGTCCCCATGACGGTCCTGAACGACCGGCTTGTGGATGACTCGCTGGCACGCATCTGCGAGGCACCAATCATCCCGATCCGCAGGACCGACAACCAGACTGCGGCGACATCAGCCGCTGCCCAAACATCACACCAACCCGGCACCCAACGAGCCCGGCCACCAAGGCCGGGCTTTTTTGTGCCCACAACCACCGAAAGATAAACCAGTATGGCACTCAAACTCATCGCCAACTACCCGAGGCGCCTGGGCCTGCCCGGGTATTCGAGCCACCAGTTCTCGATCAGCGTCGAAACCGAGATCACCAACATCAACGACGTGGCGGAAGAAAGCGCCCG
>CAZRIL010000190.1:0-8120 GCA_964600115.1 uncultured Chthoniobacter sp.
GCTTTCGTAACTTCCATTACTTCCGAATCGCCGCTTACCTCAAAGCTGGCGGTCTCCAACTTAATGTTGTTCATGCTTGAACCCATTCAAAACGTCGAAGCGGCGTGATTGGACCTGGTTTTGTCAGGGCAGCAACGCGAGCAGGCCTTCGTGCGGGCGGGCGATGACGTGGGCGGCGATGACTTTTCCGAGCGGGCCTGCGGCTTGGGCGCCGGCCTCCACCGCCGCCGTCACGGCGGCAACATCCCCGCGCACGATGACCGTCACGTAGGCGGCTCCGATTTTTTCTTTGCCGACGAGTTCGACATCGGCGGCTTTGAGCACCAACTGGAAAAATCGAGGTTTCTTAAGAGCATGAAGCCCTGACCATTCTCAACAAAACGCGCAATACTGAGACGGATAAACTGTTCGTTTGGAATGCGTGACAAATCCATCGTGGAATTCGATTTGGCTGCTGCAGAGTTAGGGGGCCGGAGCCACCCGCAGGATTGAATTCCCTCCTTTGCATCGACTCCCAGCAAAAGGCTGTGGGGTGCCAGTTTCCACATGATTATCAGGTCTCGTGGTGCAGGTGCCTGATGCATTCCCTGATGGCGGGACGCAAGGGACGCATGCACTCCAGGATTGAACGGGGATTGCCCGGAAAATTAATAATCAGGCAAGAACCGCGAATGCCGGCCGTCGCACGCGACAGAATAGCTGTCGGAACATCAGCGAAGCTGGCAGCCCGCATGACCTCGCCAAAGCCGGGAAGTTCCTTTTCGATCACTGCGCGTGTAGCCTCTGGAGTGACATCACGAGGCGTCGGTCCGGTTCCGCCTGTGGTGAGAATCAAGTTGCAACGCTCCTGGTCAGCCAACTCGACCAGGGTCTTCTCAATGATTGGCTGATCATCTGGCAACAATCTCGTGACAAATACAGCAGATGGATCAAGGGCTTCTCGGGTGATGCGCTCGATCTCCGGGCCGCTGAGGTCTTCGTAGATTCCGGCGCTGGCCCGGTCGCTGAGCGTAACCCGTCCAATTTTCATGTTTTGGTTTCAGTGCTGTCCCACAGGAGCATAAAATGGCATTCCGAACAAGCATGGAAGCTGGTCAGAACTCGAAACTGCGAAAACTGCTTTAAGAATTTCTACTTACTCATGGGGATATTAGTATTATGACCGGGTTGCTGTCCCATAGCTTAACGCCTGAAAGCCGGGAAATATGCAGATTCCGGGGTGGCTATCGCTCGAAAGCTACCACCTGCTGTCCCACAGCTTTTCAAAAGCGCAAGCAGGTCCAAGCGCTGCCAAAGAGCAGAGCGGACCAGAGTGAAAAGCCGGGTGAAGCTGCTTCCCCAGCCCGAAAGGAATGCCTGATAGCGCAGCAGCAGGTAGCAAAGCAGGGCACTCCAGACCTGCCAGCGGACGGCGTTGGCACTGTGACCGAGAAAGTCCGCAAGTTTGAGGGTTTGCTTGATTTGCTTGAAGAACACTTCGATATCCCAGCGACAACGATAAAGGTCGGCGACACTGCTCGCGCTCCACTCCATATTGTCTGTGAGGAACTCCATTTCCCGCTCGACTCCGTCCACCACGACCAGAGCGCGCACCCGGCGCATGCGCTCCGGGTATTTCCCTTCGTAGGCCGCTTTGCGCGAGAGCACGACTTCCTCGTCGGCCAATATATGTGGACTGGTGATCTTGCGGCGTTTGAGGACGGTAAAGCAGTGGCTGCTCTTGGTGCGAGTGACCCAGAAGACTCCGCGCACGAAGAGGTCGTAGAGGTGATTGAAGTCCACATAGGCCTTGTCGAAGACGACAATCTCGCCAGCCTGCACGCCAGCGCAGACCTCTCTGGCCCGCTTGGCGTCGTTGTGGCGGGCAGTGTCAACCAGGGCGAAAGCGGGCAGGAAGCTCTGAAGGTCGAGCCGCATGTGGCACTTGGCAGCCGCCTTACGCCGTCGGTGCTTGGCCCAGTCCATGCATTTGGCGACCAGCTCAAGTGTTGTGGAATCCACAATGTGGATCGCCCTGCGAAACCGGTGCGCGACACCTCGGCTCCGCCGTCCGCGAGCAAATTCCGGCGACAGCGTCTGGAGATGAGCGAGCACGGACCAGAAAAGCTTCTCCGCCAGCACTGCCGTGCGCTCCTTGCCGGCGTGGGAGAGTCCGTTGCGGCTCGGAGGGGTCGCGCCTCGAAGAGCCGAGAGCGGGCCGCTATGAAGTCGCAACGCGTCACACACGTCATTGAGGCCGATGGAGTGAGTCAACTGCGCGTAGAGCATCGCGACCACATGGCTCCACGCCGAAAATGTCCGGCAGGCTTTGTCCACCCCGGTCTCTCTCGCCAACTTCGGCACGAGATGGGAAGGAATGAGATTGCAGAGTTGTCGCAAAACGCTGAACTTAGATGCCGATGGGCGGGGTTGTTTTTTCACACCCTGCCAAGTG
The DNA here is from genome assembly GCA_964600115.1 of uncultured Chthoniobacter sp. Taxonomy (GTDB): domain Bacteria; phylum Verrucomicrobiota; class Verrucomicrobiia; order Chthoniobacterales; family Terrimicrobiaceae; genus QYQL01. The sequence goes on from CAZRIL010000190.1 coordinate 2,435, forward strand.
GCAGGTTTAAATGTCCCCGTCCATCAACCCCTCAACTTTTTCGCCTCCTCTGTGGGACGGCTGTGTTTTGGTTTTATTTGTCACGCGGATGTCGCCGATGCACATCGTTTTGTCAGCGGCTTTCATCATATCGTAAAGCGTGAGGGCTGCGACACTCACGGCCGTGAGAGCCTCCATCTCGACACCGGTCTTTGCGGACGTGAACGCCGTGGCCGTGATTTCAACCCGGTCCATCCCAACAACAAAGTCCACGGTGATCTGATCGAGGGGCAGGCTGTGGCAGAGTGGAATCAACTCATCAGTGCGCTTGGCTGCTTGGATGCCTGCGATGCGGGCAACGGCCAACACGTCTCCTTTGGGGAGGGCCTGCTCGCGGAGTTTTGTGATGGTCTCCGGTTGACATCGCAGATATCCGGCGGCACTGGCGGAGCGAGCCTGCACCGGCTTTGCACCAACATCGACCATGCGGGCCTCGCCAGAGGGATTAAGATGGCTGAATGAGTTCATAATAGAAGAGTTCGCACAAGCTGTGATGTTGGGTGTGGGGAGTCGAGCAAAAGTGCGTTTGCTGCGAGCAAAGGCGAAAGGTCTCCGGAATGCCGCCACGGCAGAGCGACCGACTCTGCCCGACCAGCCACGATTTTGACAACCGCAGGCGTCCAGGTCTGGCGCCCGTCGCCTTCGGGTCCCGGCCATCCGGGGCAGTAGGTTTCCACAAATATCGGAGGATTTTTGCTTTCGAGACTGTCGAGAGCCCGCCGCACGAATGCCTGGTAACAAACCCAGTGCGAAAGCGGATTTCCGGGCAGGCCGAAAGCTAACTGCCGGCCACGGCTCGCGAAAAGGAGAGGTTTGCCCGGGCGGCTGTTCACCCGCTCGCTGTGAATGGTGAACCCCCCGGATTCAAGAGCGGACCTCGTGTGGTCGTGGTCGCCCGGACCGGAGCCTCCGGAAATAAGCAACAGATCCCCATCAAAGTGCTGCACCTCGCCAGCCAAAGCGGCAGACTCGTCCCTCATGCGATGCCGAACCAATGGAATCCCCCGCCCGGCAAGGAGAGCGGCCATCATCGGACCGTTGCTGTCGGGGATTTTCCCTTGGGTAGATTCTTCGCCTGTGGCCAGCAGTTCCGATCCTGTGGAAACGTGCATAAGGCGAGGACGCCGAGCCACACGGACATATTCCACGCCGCACGCGGTCAACATGGCCACCGCCCCTGCGGGAATTTCTTCGCAGGCAGCCATCACGGATTGACCTGCCTGCAAGATTTCCGCACGACGGCGGATATGACTGCCAAGTTGAAGCGCCGCACCGGATTTGGGAGAAACCCATCCATTGCTCCGTTCACAATCTTCCTGCATCGCGACCGCGAAGGTGCCGGAAGGAATTGGTGCCCCCGTAAGGATGCGTGCGGCTTCTCCTGGATGGATGGCATGGACGGGTGACTCCCCGGCCGCGATACTTTCCACGATACGGCATCTACCCGGTCGCTCCTCAGCAAACACATAGCCGTCCATCGAGCTGTGATCGAACCCCGGGAAGTCCATGCTGGCAGGGACCGGCGCGACAAGTTGGCGTCCGATTGCCTCAAGAACGGGAATTTCCTCGGCCCCCAATGGCATTACCGCTGCGTCGATCCGGTTCCAAAGCTCGTCGATTTCAATCATGATCACCGTGCCTCCTTGATCGCTCGAACTTTCCAAATCGGAACGTCCTGCTTGAGGCGGTCCATGAATTTTGAAAGAACAGCAAAGGCTTCAGCCCGGTGGCTTGCGTGAACATCGAGGATGATCGCTGCTTCTCCGACAGGAACAACCCCAACCCGGTGATGTACCCGCGAGAACGTAAACGGGTGGAGTTCGTTAAGGTCTGTGAGGATTTCCCGAATCATCTTCTCTGCCATCGGCAGATAGGCTTCGTATTCCAGTGCGGCAATCGGCTGGCCGTCTTCGATCCCACGCACGACTCCTTCAAATCTCGCAATCGCTCCGCATCCAGGAATGTGACAGGGAGGCAGGGCCAGAACCGAGTTCGTAATCTGAACCTCAATGCTCATCCCCCCGACACAGGCGGAATAATTGCCGCCTCCTCCCTGGGATCCAAAAGACCCTTCTGTGGAACATACTCGCCCCCCGAGGCCAGTCGGCTCTGAATATGTATGCTGGCAAGCTGCGGGTGACGACGGAGCGCTTCGACCCAAAATTCCTCGGTGGAAATCGGCGAGTTGATCTCCCAGTTTTCCTCTCGGCATCCTGCCAGACTGGCCGCATTGGAGAAATAGAGCACTTTCATAGTTTTTAGCCGCCAATGGCCGTCATCGGTCTCCCGGGTTCATAAGTTTCCAAAAACTCATGACTCTCGGGTTTGTTTGCGATGGCTTCGCGGAAACTACTGAGCACGTCTCGCCCGGATCGCAAAGGGAGGCGCAAGTCGATTTCTCCGTGTCGCCCGAGGCACGGACGTAATTTTCCATCAGCTGTGAGGCGCAGTTTGTTGCAGCCCTCGCAGAAATGCCGATTGGTGAGCGCTCCAATAAATCCAAGTTTTGCCGGAAGGACGAGGAGCGGAGAGTGGAACTCGTAGTAACGTGCGGGTCCGTTTCCAGGACGGAAGTCGTCACAGGCAGTCAGGGATCCCTTTGCGTCGAGGCGACGAAGCAGTTCTTCGACCGCCAGGAAATTGGGATCGGAGAGAATATCCGGTTTGCTAAGCGGCATGAGCTCAATGAACCGGAGTGGCATTCGCCTGGCTGCTGCAAATTCGATGAGCGGAAGGAATTCGGACTCATTCAGGCCCCGGAGAAGGACGCAATTGAGTTTGATCATTTCAAAGCCTTGCGCCTCCGCAGCGTGCAGTCCTTCGAGCACGTTGGAAAGACGTCCCCCGGTGATCCGGTGATAGAGACCGGGGTCGAGCGCATCAAGGCTCACGTTCAGCGACCGCACGCCAGCCTGCTTGATGGCGGGGGCAAGATTTGCAAGCAGGGTTGCATTTGTTGAGAGGCCCAAGGTTTGAGTGCCTGGCAACTTCCAAATGCGTTCCAGGATTTCGATGATGTCGCCACGGATGAGCGGTTCGCCTCCGGTGACGCGAAACTTCCGGAACCCGAGGCGGGTGGCGGCTTCGACACTGCGAACGATTTCGTCGGCAGTGAGGTGGTCCTCCCTCTGCGCCCAGCCCTTGTAGCCTTCCGGCATGCAATAAAGGCAGCGCTCGTTGCACCGGTCGGTCACCGAAATCCGCAGGTAATCGACCGTTCGGCCAAAACCGTCTATCGTGGTGGGAAAGATTGGCAGGCTCATGAGAGGGCAAGATCACCGAATTTGAAAGCCGCCACCATCAGGACAACGGCAAGAGTTGGTCGCAGCCATGCGGGCCGCGCCTGAAAGCTGCCCCACCACCCTCCGAACAAACCGCCCAACACGGCGGCCGTCCCGTAAAGCAGCAATCCGTTCGGAAGTGCCCCGCCGTTGCCGGAAGTGTGCATGCCACCAATTCCTGCAAGAGAGTTCAGCAAAATGAATGGTGCGGAAACCGCAGCGGCTTGTCTGGGATTCGCCCACTTGGAAAGCATTAACAGAGGGGTGAGAAAGATACCGCCGCCCACGCCAACCAATCCTGAGACAATGCCAATAATGGCTCCGCTCACCACCGCCACGGGCAGGCACAGGGGCTTGGAATCGTTGCCACCATCCGGCACAAATAGACGGATCGCAGCGGCCAGAAGGGCGAATCCCACCAGCCAATAGAACGCAGCAGGAGTCACTTCGACCATGCCGCCAATCCATGCGCACGGGATGGCGGCAAGAGAAAAGGGCCAGAAAAGCCCCCATCGAAAATATCGAAGAAACATTAGTGTCGCCAAGCCGGAGACAAGAATGTTCATCCAGAGAGCCATCCATCGCATCTCCGTGGGAGCAAAACCAGCGAGTGCCATCACCGCGAGATAGCCAGATGCTCCGCCATGTCCGACGGACGCATACAACATCGCCGCCACAGCAAAGCCGCAGGCCAGAAGGATTTCCGGGTTCATGGGGCGAGTTGGAGGGAGGACAGATCGCCCGGCGTGTTGAGATTAAAAAAACTCAGTTCCTCGGCAGGCGACAAAACCCGTTCCACCATGAGCCGTTCCTCAACAAGATGGCCGACCAGATCCTGCAATCTGTTTCGGCCTTCTGCGAGGCCCTTCGCCAGCGGATCTGCCGCCGCGCAGGGATAAATGGCACACAAAGGCTCGAGCCAGTGTCCGGACCGGGGGACAACCCCGGCACCCGGACGCACGCCCCGGATCAAATCCAGGAGCGATTCTTTTGAAATTTTTGGAAGGTCCACAGCGAGGAGAATCAGATGGCTGGCACCGGATGCCACGCACCAGGTCAGGGCACCCAGCAAGCCCGCAGCAGGGCCTGCACCCGTTCTCGAATCCGGAACCCACTCGATTGGCTCATCAAGCCAAGCCGGACGCGCCGGTGCTACGACCCCCACGCGGCCCGTGATGGATTCCAGCAATTCAAGCTGACGTTTCCAGAGCGGGGCACTTCCGATGTTCAGAAGGCATTTGTCTTTCCCCATGCGTGTGGAGCGACCTCCAGCCAACAGCCCAGCAACGAACCGGACCTCCGGTTGCCGGGCAGATTGATCACGAATTGGCATTTCCCCGTTTACCCCGCGCACAGGATTTAGGCGAGAAATAAAGAGTATTATTTCGTGATTACCCTGCCTTTGCCACTGGCGTACTCCCTGATGGGTTCCGTGCTGGCGAATCAAGCCTCTGAACAGTGCCCGCAGCGCAGGGTGCCATCGTTCACAATCCTGGCGCGGAGGCCGCCCCTTCCTTGCATCCATCGCTCGGCATCGGCATGGATGGCCCCGTTCATCCAATAGCACGGACGACATTCTTCGGTGCCCAGAAAGCGAATCCCTTGAAGAGTGAATTCGCAACCGATGAGAGCATTGAGGTCAAGTCCTTCGCTGAGGACATTACGGCGGGTGGCCGAGGGGTCGCGGGCCTGTTCTGGAATGCTAAGATCGTCCCACATCTGAATGAGGTTTTCCCATTCAAAAAATGTGATCTGCCCTTTAAAATCCGGTTTGTGATCAAAATACCGATCCCCGGTGATCCCCCTGCCCGCGACGCATTCGATCTCGTCCACTTTCACAATCGGGTGCTGCCCGGCGGGACCGCCGTGATGACCCCGGTAATTGTGATCGGGAGAAATATAGAGATGGCGGATGGTTGGTGTCATGACGGTAAAGGAGGCCAGCAAACCATCCCCTCTCCCGCCTCGGGGCTCCAGCCCGAAATTCTCCGCATGGCGACAAGACTTGACAGAAAGACATGTAAGTAATAGATTACTTACATGCAAAGAATGACAAGACGTTCTGGGGGCGAGCGGCGGGGGGAGATTGTGGCTGCGTATCTGGCGCTGGCGGCGGAGGGAGATCCGGGAAGGATCACGACCGGGCAGTTAGCGGAGCGTGTTGGGGTGACGCAGGGGGCTTTGTTTCGTCATTTTGCAGGGAAGGAAGCCATGGTGGAAGCGGTTGTGGAGTGGGTGGCCGCCGGGCTGATGGAATCGGTTGGAGGGGTTTTGGACGAGGAGGAACCCGGAGAGGAACTGGAGGCACTGGGACGTGCATTTTTGGCGCATGCCGCATTTGTGGACCGGCATCCCGGAGGTCCACG
>CAZRIL010000191.1:0-8088 GCA_964600115.1 uncultured Chthoniobacter sp.
GCGTCCCTGGGGAAAAACTTTTCAAAGCAATTCAAACTGCGGAACTCGGGTTAAGTTCGCCCTCGGAAGACCCTACCCGGAGGCGGATTCGATCCACCGAAGAGAATCCGACCACCCGGAGATCGATCGGTCGGTGGAAAGGGCGGTCGCGAACTGCGCTGCGTTCCCCACCCCGGCGGTCACATCGCCTTCGAAGTCGGAGAAGTCCGCGACGCCAAACTCCGCCTGGAGGAAATCATCGTCACCGCAGGCACCGAAGCCGGACTCCACCCACTCCTCCTCATCAACGCCCAAAACTTCACCAAAACCGCCAACTGCTGGGGCATCCCCAACAACTCCCGCGGCACCAACACCAACCGCATCGTCTTCCTCCAAAAAGAAGCCCCCTTCTCTCCCCCAAAATCCTGTTAATCCTGTTAATCCTGTTAATCCCGTTAATCCTATCTAAAAAACCTTCCTCCGCTGCGCTCCGGTTCTGCCAAACAATCGTTCCCCGTGGATTCACCCGTTAGCCCACGTCCCTCTCGAGCAGGTCGGCGCCCCGAAAAAGCCTTTCCCCACGCATAACGTAAACGATGTAAACAACATCCTTCTGTGCCCGATAGAAAATCCGGACCGGTGGAATCACGAGTTGGCGATACTGTGTGCCCTTGAGTTCGGCGGGCACTGACCCACTCTTTGGGTGGTTCGGCAGCTGTTCAATCCGCTCAAAGACCCGCTGAACAAACCGGCTCGCAGCAGCCGGCTTATCGAGAGAAAAGTAGTCTGCAATCGCATCAAGCTCCTGGAGGGCGGGCTCCGTCCAGACTATGCGAGCCATCGTGCCATCTTATGCTTTGCCTCCCGATGCGAAAGAACCCGCTTCTCCAGAATGGCCATCTCACCGCGAGCAATACCCTCAAGAAGATTCATCCGGCTCTGCATCTCCTCAAACATCTGAACGTCCACGAGATAGGCAGCCGGAAGTCCATGCTGCGTGATCAGCACCGGCTCCTGGTCACTGGCAAGTTGAGAAATGACGTCGGTCGCTTTGCGCTTCAGCGTTGTCACAAGCTCGGTTCGCACGCGGTGACACTAAAGTGACACACGTGCTCACGCAAGGAGTTCCTGGCTCTGTTGGAACAGGCGGATTTTCCATCAAAGGGACGAAGAACATGGATCGGATTCATCGCGGGCCCTTCATGCCCTCCAGGGTGAGTTAAAAACTTGGAACCGGGAATCTTCACTCGTGAAAGGAGATGCACACTGACCCCGGTTCGGTCCGTTGACTGGGGCTCCTTTCGCCGAATTCAACCGCAGAATCTCAGGCGGCCGACCAAATGTCGGCCAGCGCCTCGGCCTGTTGAAGGACAAGCGCCGTCGCGGTTTCCTGTCCTTCCGGCGGGTATTTGTATTTGCGGAGCAGCCGCTTGATCATGAGCCGCATGCTCGCCCGCACGCTGTCGCGCACTTGCCAATCGACCGTCGTGCTGGCGCGCAGCTTTTCGGTCAGTTCGACGGCAAGCTTCTTCAACGTCTCGTCGCCCATGAGCTGAAGCACCTCCGGCCGCTCGGCCAGTGCGTCGTAGAAGGCGATTTAGTCCAGGCTGAGGCCAAGCTCCTCGTTCCGGCGCACGGCGGCCTGGAAGTCCTTCGCCATCGCGATGAGCTCCGCGATCACCTGCGCCGTCTCGATGGCGCGGTTGTGGTATTTGCGAAGGGTCTCCAGCAGGCGCTCGCTGTATTTCTTTTCCTGCACGAGATTCGTGCGGCTGTTCGAGCGGATTTCGTCCTTGAGTAGACGCTCCAGCAACTCCACCGCGAGGTTCTTGAGCGGCGTCTTGCGCACGTCTTCGAGGAACTCGTCGCTCAGCAGGCCGATGTTCGGCTTGTCCAGGCCCGCCAGCGCGAAGATGTCGTTCACGCCTTCCGACGTGATCGCGTTGTCGAGGATCTGCTTGAGCGCGGAGTTCTTTTCGTCCTCGCTGAGTTTTTTGCCGACCTTATCGCCTTTCACGAGCACCGCGCGGATCGCGGAGAAAAACGCGATTTCCGTCCGCACCTCGGCCGCTTCGTCCAAAGTGGCGCAGAGTGAATACGCCTTGGCCAGCGAAGCCATCACGTCGAGGAACCGCTTCTTCCCGTCCCGTTTTCTGTCCTTTTCCAATCCGCAAATGTGATTGGCCGCCGGTGCGAGCAGCACCAGCGGCTTCGTTGCGAAGGCTGAATAATCGAACCCGTGCATCATCCCGCGCAGTTGATCCAGCTTGGTGAAGAGAATCTTGAGCGCGTCCTCGGCTCTCACCGTCGGCTGCCCCTTGCCTTTCGCGTCGGTGTAAACGCGCAGCGCGTTCTTCAGCTCGGCGGCGATGCCGATGTAATCGACGACCAGCCCGCCCGGCTTGTCCTTGAACACGCGGTTCACGCGGGCGATAGCCTGCATGAGGTTGTGGCCGCGCATCGGCTTGTCCACATACATCGTGTGGCAGGGCGGCGCGTCGAAGCCGGTGAGCCACATGTCGCGAACGATCACGATCTTCAGCGGGTCGGCCGGGTCCTTGAACCGTCGCTCCAGCCGCTTCTTCTGCGCCTTCGTGTAAACGTGCGCCTGTAGGTCGGTGTGATCGGTCGCCGTGCCCGTCATGATGATCCGGATCGCCCCGTCCTCGGGATTCCAGCCGCCGCCCTTGTCCGCCGGGAGCTTCGTGCCCGACCACTCGGGCCGCAGCTTCACGATCTCGTCGAAGAGCGCCACGCAGATGTCCCGGCTCATTGCCACAAACATGGCCTTGCCCTCCAGCGTGCCGGTGCGCGTCTCGAAGTGCGTTACGAAATCCTGCGCCACCTCCGCGAGCCGCGGCTGCGCGCCGACCAGTTTCGCGAGCTGAGTCCATTTGCTCTTCACCGTCTCCCGCGCGGCGACGTCTTCCTCATCCTCGATGACTTCCTCGACGTCCTGGTTCAGCGCGTCGATCTCTTCGCGGTTGATGTCCAGCTTGGCCAGCCGGCTCTCGTAGTAGATTGGCACCGTCGCCTTGTCGTCCACGGCGTCCTGGATGTCGTAGATCGAGACATAATCACCGAAGACGCCGCGCGTGTCGCGGTCTTCCAGCGCGATCGGCGTGCCGGTGAAGCCGATGAAGGACGCCTGCGGCAGTGCGTCGCGCATGTGCTTCGCGTTGCCGAAGACATACGCGCCCGTCTTCGTGTCCAACCGGCCCTTCGTGCCGTATTGGCCGCGGTGCGCCTCGTCGGTGATCACCACCACGTTCGAGCGATTGCACAACACCGGATGCGCCGTTTCGCCCTTCTCCAGCATGAACTTCTGGATCGTCGTGAAAATGATGCCGCCCGACTGCCGCGCGGCCAGCATCTCGCGAAGCTGCTCGCGCGATTCCGCCTGCTCGGGCGTTTGCTTGAGGAGATCCTTCGCCGCGCAGAATTGCTGGTAGAGCTGCCCGTCGAGATCGTTGCGATCCGTCACCACGACCAGCGTCGGGTTGTTCATCTCCGGCTGCTGGAGGAGCTTCCCCGCGTAGCAGCACATCGAGATGCTCTTGCCCGAGCCCTGCGTGTGCCAGAAGACGCCCGCCTTGCGCGAGCCGGGCACGACCTCCCGGCCATACGTCGCCCGCTCTTCCGCGACCCGCGCGCTCTCCTCCGTCGCCGAGGCGATGAGCGTCACGCGCACCGCTTCCCGCACACCGTGGAATTGATGGTAACCCGCGATCTTCTTGATCAGCGCGTCGCCGTCCGCCTCGAAGAGCACGAAATAGCGGACGTAATCGAGAAAAAGGTCCGGCCGGAAAAAGCCGCGCACCACCTTCTCCAGCTCGAACTCCAGTGCCGGCTTGTCGTTTTCATTGGCAATCGTCCGCCACGGCAGGAACCACTCCGGCGTCGCCGTGAGCGAGCCGACGCGCGCATTCATCCCGTCGGAGACCACCAGCGCCTCGTTGAAGACGAGCAGGTCCGCGATCTCCTCTTTGTAAGTCTGGAGCTGCTGGTAAGCCTTCCAGACATCCGCGTTCGCATCCGCCGGATTCTTCAGCTCCACGATACCCAGCGGCAGCCCGTTGACGAAGACCACGAGGTCCGGCCGCCGCGGCTTCTTCGTCCCGGTCACGGTGAATTGATTCACCACCAGGAAGTCGTTCCGCTCCGGATTCTGGAAATCGACGAGCTGCGCGTGATCCGTCTCCTTCTCGCCCCGCGCATTGGTGAACTCGACCTTCACCCCATCCATCAGCAGCCGGTGAAACGCCCGGTTCTTCCGCGGCAGGCTCGTCTCCGTCGGCGTCGCCCCCACATGCACCACTTCCTCGACCGCCGAGGGCGGAAGCTGCGGATTCAACCGCCGCACCGCCGCCGCCAGCCGCGCCTTCAAAACGACCGCCCGAAAATCCGCTCGCTCCGGCGTCGCCCCTTCCGGCGCAAGATCAGCGCCATTCACATATGCCCAGCCCGTGTCCTGAAACCACTGGATGGCGAGCTGTTCGAGCTGGTCTTCGGTGATCATGGGCGAGGGAAAAGGACGGGCGGCTGTCGATTGCGATTGGTCGTAGGTTCGAATCCTACCCTTGACACTTCCGCATGCCGAGCGTAACGAACAGCCAGCTTATCAACCATGCGTTGACGGAGTAACGAGGCCGTGGCCCTCGGGCCGCGGTTTCCGCACGATTCTAAATTTAAAGGTTCCACCCCGGTGAAAAGCACCCAATGGGTTCTCTCGCAAAAGTAGCCGGGGTGGTCGCTTTTCCGAGGCATCAGTAATAGAAGGTTTGTCCGCTGCGGAAGAGGTCGAATTCCGAGGTCACCGCCGGCGCGATGTGCTCGTAGCTGCGCTCGTCTCCACTCTGCCACTTCCGGTAAATCGCCCACGTGCAATAGTCCATGATCTGGAGATCCATGTTCGACTTCGAGGTGTGATGCAGCACGCGGTAGCAGGCCGATTTCGGCAGCATCTCCGCCAGCGTCGTCTTGATTGCCTTTTCGATCGCGGCCCGCTTCCGCGAAATGGGAATCGCGTCGGTGAAGACGATCACTTCCTTGAATGCCTTCAAATCGTGCCGCTCCAGGATATAGCGCAGGAGATAGCCCAGCATCCGGGGATAGAATTTCTCCTCCACCTGCAGGGCCGGCTCCGTCTTGCGCCTTTCCACGACCAAGGCATCCACGCGAGTCCCTTCGAGATTTCGCCGGATGATCTCGAAGACGCGGTTCCGCACCGGCTGCGCGTTCTCCGAGGCGTGGAAATACTCCAGCTCCGTGCCCAGCTCGACGAGATCGTATTTCAGCTCGGTCAGCTCCCGGTAGGCCTGAAAAGGCCGCTCCTTGGTAAGCGCGCCGAAGAGGAAAAACCGCGTGCCCGTCGGCGAGAAGTCGAGGTTTCCCGCCTCATCGAGGAAGATGTAGAGGAAGCGGTCGGACATGGCTCAGCACCGTTTCCGTTCGGAAACGTAGAAACAACGCTGGCGGCACACCTTCATCACTTCGCCCTCGGTGTCCCGACAACCGCGGGAAGGCAAATGGAGAGGCTTCCCGAGCAACTTTTTCGCTGGATGATCACGCCACACCCGACGCCTCAGGTTCTCCAGTTCCTGCCGCAGCTTTTCGGTAAGATTCACTCGATGCCCCCCCGGGCCGAGATTCTCGACCAGCTGCTTCAGTAGCGGAGCGCGGGGTTTCCAGTCATTCGTGCCAGCTGAGCCGAAATAGCGAAAGTTCGAGGACAGAATCGCATTGGCTTTCGGATAGTCCGGTGACGGTCCGACATCGCTTGCCATCGCACCGGGGTGTTCGTGAAATTTCGCATCCGTTCTTCGGCGTAATTTCCGAGTCTTTGTTCGCTCGTAGATGCAGTCGCTCCGCTTGTGATATTCCGGCCTTTCGAAATACAATCCACTGCGCAGGACATCGGCGACCTCTGCCACATAGATCAAGCGGTTCTGCGGGGACTCGTCGTTTGATCCAAAAGCAAAGATCCAATCGCCTGTCTTCGCCGTGCTGCGGATGTAGGGTTTGCAGATCGTGAGCGTGAGCAAAGCTCCACCATCCACGCAAGGCGCGCCGCCGTCATCAACGACACATTTGTAAACGTAAAGCCGCCCTTCGCTCATAGCTGCACCGCCGCCGCGAGCCGCGCCTTCAAAACAGCCGCCCGAAAGTCCGCCCGCTCCGGAGTCGCCCCTTCCGGCGCGAGATCAGCGCCGTTCGCATACACCCAACCCGTGTCCTGAAAGCACTGGATGGCGAGCTGTTCGAGCTGGTCTTCGGTGATCATCAAATAAACGGTTCCCGGGGGATTAATGAGATTTCAAAAAGGAATGTCGTCGACTTCGGTTACAGCCACGGCGACGGCGCCAAACTTTTTTTCAATTCTGCTCACCAGGCCAAACGAGCCTTTAACTTGGTCGTTTTCACGACAGGCATTTTTGAGTCGGGCAATTTCATCATCGGTGAAATCGTCGATTTCCAGAATTTGAGCGCATAGGGCCTTCGCCATAGCAAACGATTTTGCTTCCTCGAACGCGGAGACAAAAGCCCTCTTTATTTCTCCATGGGTGTGTCGATTCCTTCTCAGAACCTCGATCAAGGCATCCGCAAGAATAAGCGGATTCCCGAGGTCACCAGCCACGGCCTGCACCTTTCCAGCAAAGCCATATGGATCAGCACCCAAGCGCACCGGAATGACCGGAAGGCCTCGACCCAGCGCCCAACCGATCTCTTGGTCTGTCCAACTGCTCTTGCTGAAATCAGGTGTAACCAGAGCCACCAGCGCATGCATGGACCGCAAGGCCAATTCGATCTCATCCTGCCATTCCAAACTGGGTTCGATATCTTCGTGCGCGACGAAGGCCGCGACTCCGAGACGAGACAGTTGCGTTTTAAGTTGAGCGACCTCTGCCTTGTGCTTGGAAACATGACTCAAAAACAGCCTAAACGTTCCCTCTGGCCAAAGTCTCTTTACATCTGAATCGGAAGCGATCAGTTGGGCATTAGACGTCGCCGCAGAACCTGCCAAGGGCGAAATGAGAACAGAGTTTAAATGGTCGTTGGGAAACGCGCGGTCAAGGTAGGAGAGCTTTTTCTCGATCTCCTTCTCTATATCCTCAAGGCGGGGTTCGACGGACGCGAAAACGGAAACTGGCACCTCCAGCCGCAGTGCCCAAGTGGAAGTGCCTCCATTCCAGTTGTCATAGTCGGTAAGAACGATGCTGGCGTTGGCCGACCGAAGTAATTCAACCAACTCGGGACGCCTCTGATGCTCAAAAATCTCAACAAGCGTTGAGATGACATCGGCAATCGGACGAGGAAACCCGCTATCAGCCATGACTAATGAAATCGGATGTCGCCGAAACTTCCCCACTCAGCAGCTTCGGCAGCAGCGTATCGCGCAGGGTGGCGAGGGTGCGAGATTGGTGGATGTTCGCAATGATTTGCTCCACGAGCGGATTCACCTGTCGCGTGAGGGCGGCGGCGATGTCGCTGGGAGGTATAGCAACGTCAAAGCCGGCGATGTCCTGCCATTTGGTGCGGGGCATTTTGGTTCCTGTAGAAAGCGCATCGGTGTGATTTACCAGTTCGACGCTGCAAACGTGGCCGAGGACAAAGCCGAACCATTCCGGCTTAGTGGGTGAGACAACGAGGATATCTGTCGAGCAGACGCCATCGAGCGGAGCGACACCGACCTTGTGAAAGTAGGGACGCAGCTTTCCGAAAAGAATCTCGCCCTTCTTGAACTCGGATTTGTTGCTCTCCACTCCCTCGGCATTATCCCAGTCCGTGAGCGCGATGCATCGCCGAGGCATGTGCTCCAAAGCGATGTAAGCAGCGGCTCCGTCGATCTCGTCGGCATCTACTCCTCGGCGTGGATTGGCGGCTACCTCGCCGAGCTTTCCCGCTTTCCACCCCTGCGGGATGGGGCCGAGTTCGGAGTCTTGGAATTGGGCGGGGAAGAGGGTGGCGGTGGGTTCGTCGAGGCCGGCGGGGGGGCGACCTTCGGCCTTGGCGCGGACGGGGTCGAAATCCACGAACCAGCTCTGGAACAGCGTCCGCGCCATCGCCTCCAGCGTCGCGTTCATCCGCCGGTTCAACTCGATCTTGTCG
>CAZRIL010000192.1:0-8046 GCA_964600115.1 uncultured Chthoniobacter sp.
CACGGGTTGAATTTCGCAGGGTTCCTCTCAGGAAACACGCGTTTCGTAAGGTGCGAGTCGCGCGCTGAGCTCCGGGGGGACGTGGGCGCGGAGGATGGCGTCGTCGCCCTCGTAGCGGATGTCGAGGACGTGGCCGGCGCGGTGGATCTCGGCGAGAAGGGCGGATTCATTGGCCGGGATGCGGAATTCTCCGCGAAGCCTCCAGGCCGCGAGCCGGACTTCGAGTTCCTCGATCAGCGAAGTGATCCCCTCGCCGGTGCGGGCGGAGATTCCCACGCTGCCCGGATAGCGAGCGAGCTGGTTGACGACGATTTCCTTGTCCGGCACGCGGTCGATTTTGTTGAAGACGATGATCGTCTGCTTTCCCGAGGCATCGAGCTCGGCGAGGGTTGTGTCCACGGCCGCCATCTGCTCATGGAATTGGGGATGGCTAAGGTCCACGATGTGGATGAGAAGATCGGCGAGTTGGACTTCCTCCAGAGTGGCCTTGAAGGACTCGATGACGGTGTGGGGGAGTTTGCGGATGAATCCAACGGTGTCGGTGAGAAGGATTTTCTGGTGGTTCGGTAGCGTGACCTGGCGGGTCGTGGGATCGAGGGTGGCGAAAAGTTTGTCCTCCGCGAGAACCCCGGCTCCCGTGAGCCGGTTCAGAAGTGACGACTTGCCGGCATTTGTGTAGCCCACCAGCGAGGCGACCGGCCAGTTCCGCCTGAGGCGTCCCTCGCGCTGGACTCCCCGGTTTTTCCGGACCTCCTTGAGATCGCGTTCGAGGCGCGCGATGCGTTCCTGGACGCGGCGGCGGTCGACTTCAAGCTGGGTTTCACCCGGCCCCCGCGTGCCGATGCCACCGCTCTGGCGGGAAAGGTGCGTCCACAGGCGGGTGAGGCGGGGCAGGAGATATTGGAGCTGGGCGAGCTCGATCTGGAGGCGTCCTTCCTTGGTCCGCGCACGCCGGGCAAAGATGTCGAGGATGAGCTGGGTCCGGTCGAGGACTTTGCGGGAGGTGAGGAGTTCGAGATTCCGGCCCTGGGCTGGCGAGAGTTCGTCATCAAAAATCAGCGAGGTGATCCGGTGTTCCTCGCAATACAGTGTGATCTCCTCGGCTTTGCCCTTGCCGATGTAATAGGGAGCTGTCGGTCTGTCGAGACGCTGGATCACGGTATCGACCACCTCGGCTCCCGCTGTGGCCGCAAGTTGGCGGAGCTCGCTCAGGGAATCCTCCACATCCCACCGGACGATGCCGCTGTGCTCGAGACCCACGAGCAGGGTTTTTTCGGCTCCGCAAGGGGAATTTGTCGTCATGCGTTCGAACCGGCCATCAAGTGAAGGGCGGTTTCGAGGTGCTCATCTGGGGAGGACGTCGCAGTCAAATTGATGGATGGAAAAGTAAATTGGTGGCGGCACCAGGTCAATTGCCTTTTGGCATAACGCCGCGTAGATGTCAGGATCCTGGCCCGGCATTCGTGGAGTCCGATCCGTCCGGAAATCAGCTCCTGGATTTCGTGGAATCCGATGGCCCGCGAAGCTCCCGGCCCGACTTCTCCGGCCTTGCGGACCTCCTCGATGACTCCCTCATCGAACATGGCATCCACATTCGCCGCGATCCGCATCCGGAGATCCATCCGGTCCCTCTCCAGAACAATTCCGGTGAAGTCATTGCCAGCGGTTTTCCATGATGTCCGTGCTGCGGAAAGCGACTCTCCGGTTGAGAGAACGATCTCCAGCGCTCGCCGTACGCGCACAGGGTTCCGCACATCGATTTGATCTGGCGCTTCGAGATCAGCCTCACGGAGGCGGGCGAGTGCCTCGGGCAAAGACATCCCCGCAATCGAGATGCGGAGCGACTCATCCACCGGGGGCAGCTCGGCGAGTCCATGGGTGAGGGTTTTGAGATAGAGGCCTGTTCCGCCGGTAATCACAGGAATGCGGCCGCGGCTCTGGATCTCCTGGATTGCCCCGGTTGCCATGCGGAGGTAACGGGCCGCATCGCAGGTTTCCTCCAGCCTCAATACTCCGACGAGGTGGTGAGGGATGCGGGCCAGAAGGCCGGCGTCGGGCCGGGCCGTGAGAATCGGAAGGCCCGCATAGATTTGGAAGGCATCGGCTCCGACGACTTCCCCGTGAATTTTCTCCGCAAGCGCGACGGCGAACGCGGATTTTCCGACTCCCGTAGGCCCCGTCACGATGATCGGACGGGGCCCGGGAAACGATGTTGATTTATTGTTCAGGCTGACGGGTGCGCTCGCTGCGGCGCTCCTCGACCGCTTTGGCTCCGCTCACGACGAGCTTGCGGCCGCCCATGTATTCTTTGTCATGGAGTTCGGTGACCGCGCGCTTGGCTTCGTCGACCGACTGCATTTGGACAAAGGCGAATCCCTTTGACCTCATGGTGTGGCGATTCATGACGATCTCCACGTTCTGCACTGTTCCGACCCCGCTGAAGAGCTCGGTGAGGTCGCTCTCTGCGGCGTCAAATGACAGGTTGCCAACATAGAGACGGGCGGAAGTGACTTCCACAATCTCCGGTTTGCGCATTCCGGTCGGCCGTTCGTTGCGGGACGATTTCTCACGGGTGCGGGGAGCAGGCTGAGATTCAGCAACTGCGGCTCTTTTGGGAGCAATTTCAGGTTTTCCAGCGAAAAACCCGAGGATTTTTTCGACGAGCGTCTTCTTCTTCGCCGGTTTTACATCCTGGCGGCTGGATGTCGCGGGACGATCTCCACGGTGTGGGCGGCGGCCGCCCCCGCGGGACGAGCGGCGCGATCCGCTCGGTGTGTAGTCAGTTGACATTTATGCTTTAGTTGATTTGGCAGGAATACCCGGACTCCCATAGGAGCAGGCGAACCGGCCGTTAGGTCCTCCGGCGATGCGCATCCCCCCGCGAGTGCTTTGGAAGCCGCTCCGCGAGGAACATGAATGGCGCCATGCATTGACCGGAAAAACGGACCCAAGAGCCCTGAAATCCGGTTTCCATGAGATTGACACCAGAGGATTGTGAATATCTTCGCATTGTTCCACAGGCAATTCAAGAACCAAAAAAGGCGGCCTTTTCAAGCCGGGCATTCTGTGATTTGCTTCAGTTCATGGCGAGAGAGGCAAAAATTGAACGAAAGACGTCCGAAACATCCATCGCATTGCGGTTTGTCGTTGATGGCAAGGGAAATTCCAAACTTGTGACCGGGATCCCGTTCTTTGATCACATGCTGACTCTGTTTGCCCGTCATGGGTTGTTCGACCTTGAGGTCGACGCCAAAGGCGACCTGGACGTTGATTTTCACCACACAGTCGAGGATACGGGGATCACGCTCGGGCAGGCCTTGGGGAGAGCCTTGAATGACAAGGCGGGGATCCGGCGCTATGGGTTTTCGTATGTTCCAATGGATGAGGCTCTTGTCCGTGTGGTGGTCGATCTGAGCGGGCGCCCGTATTTCGCGTTCAATGCTCCCAAGAATGTGGAATCGATCGGGGGGAGTTTTTCCTTCCAGCTCGTTGAGGAATTTCTCCGTGCCCTTTCCGTCCATGGGGGGATGAACCTTCATGTGGATATCCTGGCCGGCCGGGATGCGCATCACATGGCCGAGGGGGTTTTTAAAGCTCTCGCGAGGGCTCTTGACCAGGCCACCCAGATTGATCCACGGGTTGAGGGAATCCCAAGCACAAAGGGAATACTGTAGTATCGTGAGTTCAAAATCCATTGGAGTCGTGGATTACGGCAGTGGGAATCTGCGCAGTGTCTGCAAGGCGCTGGAAGCTTCGGGAGCCTCGACAGTCCTGGTTTCGAAGACCCCGCAGCTTGCGGGTCTGGATGCTGTTGTCGTTCCCGGGGTGGGGGCCTTCGGGGATTGTGCCGCCAATCTGCAGGCAACCGGGCTTTGGGCACCGTTGAGCGAATGGATAACCTCCGGACGCCCGTATTTGGGGATCTGCCTCGGTTACCAACTCCTCTTTGAGTCCAGCGAGGAGTCTCCCGGCGTGAGCGGCCTCGGGGTCCTGCCCGGTAAGGTCGTCCGGTTTCCTGCCTCCGGCCTCAAAGTGCCACACATGGGGTGGAATTCCCTGACAGAGATGAAGGGCCCGCTCTTTCGCGGACTTCCGGAAGAAACCTCATTTTACTTCGTGCATTCCTATTATCCCGTTCCTGCGGATGCCTCACTGGCGAGTTCGATCTGCGACTATGGCCGCCCCTTTGCCGCCAGCATTTCGAAGGGCAACGTGCATGCAACCCAGTTCCACCCTGAAAAAAGCCAGGCCGCCGGGCTGGCCGTTCTGAAAAATTTTCTATCCAACTTATGATCCTGTTGCCAGCCATTGACCTGATGGGAGGGGAAGTCGTGCGCCTCAAGCGCGGACGCGCCTCCGAAAAGACCGTTTACTCCTCCGACCCGGTTGCCTTTGCAAAAAAGTGGGAGGATTCCGGGGCTGATTGGCTCCATCTCGTGGATTTGGATGCGGCGTTCTCCGGGGAGCCGGAAAATCTGCCTGCAATCGAAAAGATCTGCGCTTCAGTAAACATCCCCTGTGAACTGGGCGGAGGCATGCGGAACTTTAAGAATGTCAGCGCGGCCTTCAGTTGCGGAGTCAGCCGCGTCATCCTTGGTACAAAAGCCTGTGAATCTCCGGAGTATATCGCGGAAATCTGCACCGAATTCGGCGGGGAACGGATAGCCGTCGGAATCGATGCCAACCACGGAAAAGTTGCCGTAAAAGGCTGGACCGAAACCACCTCGACCTCGGCTGCCGACCTCGCTTTGATCGCCCAGGTGGCAGGTGCCGGGACCATCATCTACACCGATATCGCCACAGACGGGATGCTCAAGGGACCGAATTTCGTCGAATTGGACAATTTGCTGAAGATCCTTGAATGCAATCTCATCGCCAGCGGAGGAGTGTCGAGCGCAGAAGATCTGCGGAAATTGTCGAAAATGCCGCGCCTCCATGGGGCCATCATTGGCAAAGCCCTCTACGATGGCCACATCACCGGGAATCTCCGGAAGTTGATTTCATGACTTTGCCCTGACAAGGAGGCGGGTAGAAGTTTTCGGGAAGGGACTCCATGTGTTAGCTGGAGAAGTCCGCGGATAGCCAAAAGCCGGGCCTGAATGTTCCGGATCTCTAGGTTTCGTCGCACTTCGTTACTCCTGAAAGAACAAAAACCATCCAGACGACGACGCCGGATGCCCATGCGAGGGCGGCATACGCGTAATGGCTCATTTGCACCGTTGGCAGCCAGTCCGCCGTCACGCGGGTGAGCATGGAAAGGAAGAGCAGCGCGCACAGGACGTTCACTGGCCACAGAGAAACACGGAATTTCTCCGTTTGTCCGCTGTGCCCGAACACCACCCGACTCGCGACGATGAAGGTGAGAAGGCTGAATCCAGTGATAAAGACGACGTGCAGCAGCGCGAGCGTGTGCCCGGGCATCAGCGCAATAAGGAGGTAACCGAGCGGAATCGCAAACAGCGCGATCCGCAAGCCCAATGCCAGCGATCCCCCGCCGAAACCGGCCTGGTGCACCGGCACCTCGCGGAAAAAATACACCAGCACCCCTCCTGCACGGAGGGCGTGGCCCCAGCGCGGGAAGCCTGCAATCTCGATGGCAAAACTCGCGAAAACTGCCAGTCCGCATACCGCGGCAAATGCTGCCCGGCGCTTCCACCCCGGAGGGAGGGAGAGGGATTCCGGAAAACTCTGCCGGTTCGGAAGCCCGAAAAATCGCGGGAGCAGGAACGCCCCGATCCCCATGACCGGAAGAAGGATGAACCCTTGATACAACAGCAGCTTCGCTAAAGGCTGCAGCCAGGAAGGCATCAACCCCGGCGTCGCTTGCGAAACCGCAAGCCCGAATGAACCCGCCAGTGCTGAGAGTAGCCCCATCGCGACAAGAACAAAGGCCGGCGGCGGAGTGTCTTTGCGAAACAATGTTCGCACGCCAAGCAGGAACACGAGCGTGAAAACCGTGCAAAAAAACAGCAGATCCCCCCAGATGGTCCGGCCGGAATATTGAAGCCAAACCGTGAGCGCCAGAGCCGCGGCGAATCCTGCTGTTTCAAAGATCGAGACTTTCGGAACCCCCAGCAACCTTGGCAGCGCCGTGCCGAGAAAGCCTGTGACGAAGCACCCGAGAAATCCTTCGACCATGATCCGCGCATGCGGAACGCCCGGATAAACGGATGTGACGTTCCAGACAAAGAGAGGCCACATCATCACTCCAAATATTCCAATAGCCGCCCCCAGGGGGAAGAGCAGACGGAAGGGTTCGCCCTCCCCAACCAACCGCCAGTAACCTTTCGTTGCAGCGCCTGCTGTTCTCTTCGATCGCGCGCGGAAAAATCCGCGGACGACATCCTCCGCGCCGGCCATGTTTATCACGCCGCTCATTCTGGCGGAAGGGAAGGGATTGTCACAAGAAATAAAGAAAGTATTATCTTTAATAGTGACCCGCTAAAGCGCCTCGGGCGGACAGTTTCCCTGGGCGGAACGGGTCGCCAGCATCCTGCGGGCGGAGCATCTCGGCCGGCAAAGCCGGAGAGAATGATTTACGGGCGGCGCTTTTTCGACCGCACCGTTTTTGCCGGCATCTGCGGAGTTTTTCCAGCGAAGATCGCCAGGCTGGTTTTTTTCATGAAGGCCCGGTTGGAGTCGATCATCCCGCCGATCATGTCATGAAGCGGGCAGGGGTTGCCTTTGCCGCACCAGTCATGACCGAATGGGCAGAGCGAAGGAGGCTCGGTTTGTTCGAAGAGTGATGCGATATCGAGCAGGCAGATCTTACCCGACGGCTTGGCGAGGGTATACCCGCCCCCCGGCCCCGGTTGACCATGAACGAGGCCGGCTGCTGCCAGTTGAGTGAGTAGCTTTGCGGTGAGCGCGCGTGAAATGTTACGTGCCCTAGCAATTTCACCGGATCCCGCCCGCCTTTTCGGATCAGCCGCAAGGAAGCTCATCACCGCGATGGCATTAGCCGATGTTTTGCCGTAGATGAACATGGCCATTTATCCTGCCACGACGGCCGTTTGTTGTGCAGCAGGAAAAAGCGCGCGGGTTTCGGGCCGGATGAGGCGGCGGGGAAGTGCGTGAGCGGGCGTAATGTTTTGGCCGCCGCGTTTGCCGGGGGCGGAGGGTTCGACTCAGTGACTTTTGGCCGTGTGGATTTTGTCCCGGCTCTGAAAATTGAGAGCCGGGAGGAAAGGTTCCTCCTTCGGTGTGAGGACCGCCCCTCCGACCAAAATCTGCCACCAAACCCGGGCATTCGCCGCGACGATGAGAATCACCAGAATGAGGAAGGATGCGGTGACCGCGGTGTTGACATGACTGTTGAGCATCTGGTGCTGCCAGGCGGCGATTTGTGCAGGTTCGCCGCCTGCGGCGATTTTGGATCCGAGTTCCCGCGCCGCGCTGAGGAAACCGAGGCGGGGGTCGGCGGCGAAGATTTTCTGCCAGCCGGCTGTCATGGTGATGACGAGCAGCCAGCACAGCGGCAGCACGGAAACCCAGATGTGGCGGACTCTCCCCATCTTCAGCAGGACGGTGGTGCCCAGGGAAAGAGCGATGACGGCGAGGAGCTGGTTGGCGACGCCGAAGATGGGCCAGAAGGAATTGATTCCGCCGAGCGGGTCAACCACACCCTGATAAAGAAAATACCCCCACGCAGCCACGAATCCGATGCTCGCCAGCCAGTTTCCGGCGGTGGATTCGGTGTTGCCGAGAGGTTTCCAGACGTAGCCGAGAAGATCCTGCACCAGAAATCGTCCCACCCGCGTCCCCGCATCGATGGTTGTGAGGATGAAGAGCGCTTCGAACATGATGGCAAAGTGATACCAGATCGCGATGGCGGTCGGGTTGTCCACCAGCCGGGAAAACATGCTCGCCATTCCCACTGCAAAAGTCGGCGCACCCCCTGTGCGTCCCACCATGCTGTGCTCTCCAACCCTTGTGGCCAGCGCGCTCATGTCCTGTTCGGTCACGGGGAATCCAAGGGCAGTGATCTTTTTAGTCACGGCGGCCGGTTCTCCCTTCATGTTGATGGCAAAATATTCTCCCGGGGGC
>CAZRIL010000193.1:0-7976 GCA_964600115.1 uncultured Chthoniobacter sp.
GCATCGGCGCCGCCATGATCGGCTGGTACGGCTGCGCCATGCTCTGCTACGTCACGCCCAAGGAACACCTCGGCCTGCCCAACAAGCAGGACGTCAAAGAAGGCGTCATCACCTACAAGCTCGCCGCCCACGCCGCCGACCTCGCCAAAGGCCACCCCGGCGCCCAATACCGCGACAACGCCCTCAGCAAAGCAAGATTCGAGTTCCGCTGGGAAGACCAGTTCCACCTCAGCCTCGACCCCACCACCGCCCGGGAATTCCACGACGAAACCCTCCCGCAGGAAGGCGCCAAAAGTGCCCACTTCTGCTCCATGTGCGGTCCGCACTTTTGCTCGATGAAAATAACGGAAGACGTGCGCAAATATGCGGCCGAACAGGCCATCTCCGAGGAGGAGGCCTTGAAGAAGGGCATGCAGGAGAAGTCGAAAGAGTTCGTGGAAAAGGGCGCGGAGGTTTACCAACCCGCATAAGTCCTATAAATCACACAGGACCTGTAAAAACACCCAAATGTCCGCTCCCGAAGGCTTTCTTCCCAAAGGAGGCAACTACCGCGAGCTGCTCTCTTAACGGAAAGCCGAAGTCATCTATGACTTTACGTTTCGCTTTTGTGAAAAGTTCCTGGGCGGGGCGAACGCACCATCGACCAGATGGTGCAGGCTGCCCGCTCGGGCAAACAAAATATCGCCAAGGCCAATAAAGCCTCGGTGACCTCCTCCGAGACCGAGCTCACGAATGTCGCCCGCGCCAGCATTGAGGAACTCCTCCTCGACTACGAAGACTTCCTTCGCGCCCGCAACCTCACGATCTGGCCGAAGGATTCCCGCGAAGCTCTTTACGCCCGCCGCCTCGGCAAAGCTCCCGACGAAAGTTTCGAGAGCTACGGCCCGTTTTTCGAAAACCGCCCAGCGGAAACCCTTACCAACCTCGCGCTCTGCCTCATCCACCAAGCCAGCTACCTCCTTGACCGCCAGAACCGGAGCTTGGAAAAGGACTTCGTTACAACGGGCGGCCTCTGCGAACGCATGACCCGCGCCCGCCTCGATCGCCGCGAAAAATGAGCTTCACCGTATCCACACGAATTCGTCCTACTCGCTCTGCGTTCGTGCTGAATATCTCCGTGTGTCAAAACGGAGCATGTATTAGCGATGCATTGATAGATGGGATCGTCGACACCCCGATAATTTAATGACTTGGGAAAGCGTTAGGGTCACATCTTGGACAGCAGTGTTACTAATCCCCAAACTTACCCGCCCGAAAAGAGCCTCTCAAGATTTCTTAAAAGTGGTGCCAGACCTCCTGAAGCACCACGAAAAGAAACGCCGTCGAGCAGCCGAACATGAGCACGCCAGTGATCGCGATCAGCGTGCCGAGGTGCCGCCAGGGATACTTCAGCGCCACATCGCCATAGCCCACGGTCGTGATCGACGTCGCGCTGAAATAGATGGCCTCGGAGAGCGTCGGCAGCAGACGCGTGACCCGGAAAAAGACACCCCACACGGCGGCCTCGGCCAGGTGCGCCAGCATGAGGGCGAAGAAACTGACAAAAAGGATGAGCTTGCCCGTGTGGCCCGGCCCGATCCGCTCCAGCAGCCAACCCTTGGAACGAAGCAGCTCGCCGATCACGTCGAAGATCACCATCACATGAAAAGAGAACAGCGCGATCGTCAGCAGCAGAGCCAGGGCATAGACCCCGAGGATCCTTCTGCGCGAAACCGGCACCTCTGCGTTGTGGCCAGGTTGACCTGCCATTCGTGACACTTACTTCACGAGCTCAATCTCACCGGGACGCCAGGTCTTGTCGAACCACGGCTCGAGCGGACCATAGAGCCGCAGTATCATGAACCAGCCCTTGCCCGGGAGAGTCTGCACCCAGTTATTCTCAAAGCCCGCGGGGGCTTTCGGTCCGAAATAGACGTCCACCGAGCCGTCGGCGTTTTTCTTCACGTCCTTGTTCTGGCTGCTGACGCTCGGCGATTTCTGGTTGGTCTGGACCATCGAGCGGGTCTGGTTGTCATACACGATCACGGACCAGAAATCCTTCGCCGGCACGTTCGGCGGGATGCGCATCTTGTAGTTCTTGCCCCCGTCGAAGGGATTGCCGTCCGTGTCCTGGCAGGACCACGGATATTGCGAGCCTTTGCCAACCATCTTCATCTCCATCGCAGGCGTCACGCCCGTGGCGATGTAATAGAAGAAGGCGGCGCCATCCAGATTTGCGACTCCCGGTGACTTCTCGAACTTGTAGCCGCCAAAGAAGGGGAGACGCCACGTGCTGTTAGGGTAGTAGTAGGCATCCTTGTCACGGATTTTGAAGGCGATGGTGCGGGCGGTCACGGCTCCGATGTTGGCGGCGTCGGTCAGGATAACCTTCATGCGCGCATCGGGATTGAAAGGCTTGCCTTTTTCAATGCCGATGGAGGCGAAGAGACCAAGCGTCGTCGGGTCGCTGCCGGTGCTGGGTTCTTCCTGGATGACTTGGTTCAACAATTCCCAGAACTGATAGTCGCCCGGCGCGATATAGTTGGCCGGCACGCCGGAGCCATTCACGAACTTCATTGCGGGCGGATTCGCGGCGTCGGCGAGGTTGTAGATCTTGAGATGCTTCTTCACCGACTCCACGCCGGGTTTGGTGGAGCCGTCCACGACGAAGGCGCGGAACGCGAGCCAGCTGCCGTAGGTGCTGGGCTTCACCACATGGTAACCGGCAGGAATCTCGCCCTCATAGCCCGGCGGCAGAATGAGATACTTGCCACCTTTCCCCTCATCGGCCCCGGTGATGCCGACATCAGCCACCCATTTATACCAAAAATCATCGATCAGCCCCAGGACCATCGGCGGCACTTCCAACACGAGCGGTCCCTTGTGGGTGTCCAGCCAGATGAAGTTGTAGATGGTATTGTCGTTCGCCGTAAGTTCCACCGTGCGGGCGTCCACGAGATCTTCCCAGATGACATCCGTCTGGTTGTCCGGTCCGCTCTGGCGGAGGGAATCGCGCATGCCGGCCTGGTTCACGATCGGGATGGCCAGCAGATACGCCTGCAGCGCCCGCGAGCGGTCGAGATTGTCGTAGATTTTCTCCACCGTCTCCGCAGTGGGGTAGCCGTAGTTGAGATTCAGAGTGCCAATCGAGCTGTCGATCTTGTCCGGCACGGCCACACCGGGAGCGATCGGTGTGGAATACTTGAGAGCGGGGTCCGCCGGGATCGAATAACGATCCTGAGCGGGAAGGTTCAATAAACCGGCGAAAAAAGCGCTGATCGCCACAGCCTGGATGACGTGAATCGGTTTCATAATCAAAGGAGGAACAAGTGGAAAAACGGTGGCGATTGGGGTCTTTTCACAACCCCCTCGCGCCCCCCCGTCCTCGGAAGAAACACAAGCCCTGTCAATACGATTCACAACCAGTTGAGAGGCTTTTCTCGCTTTCCATGGTGATCAGGCTGCCGCCGGTCTGGAACCGCCACGCTTGCTCGCAGCTTGATCCCAAGAGCAGTGTCGGGTAGGTTTTTGTCCATGAGTCTTCTGGAGATCGAGGCCGCGATCAAGAAGCTGCCGAAGGAGGATTTGGAGAGCTTCAACCCGTGGTATCAGGATTACCTGGATGAACAGTGGGACGAGCAAATCCGGCAGGACATCCACTCCGGAAAACTCGCAGCCCTCCGCTCCGAGGCATGTACCGCCGAAGCAAACAGAGAGTTACGGTCGTTTCCGTGACTTCCAGCTGCACGCCCGCGTTTTGGACGCGCTTGAATGCGCTTCCCGAGGATGTTCGAACGTTGCCGCATAAGAATTTTCTCCTCTCTGGAAGGGCCAGCATTTAGGCGATGGCCGCTTTGAGGGCGCGCTCGACGCGGGAACCGCTCTCCAGAAGCGAGGAGCGGAAGGGTTCGGGTGTGGAGCGGGTCTGGGGGACCACGAGGTTGAGCTTTCCAATGGCCGAGGTGTGGGAGCGGGGCTTGAAGCCGTTGGCGTGGCCGATGCGCAGCTCGCCCCGCTCGTAGGGAGCGGCTTGGAGGAAGGCAGCGCGCTCAAGGAGCATGGCGGCATTCAGGAGCATCTCAGCGACGGTGGGAAGACCGTCGGAAAGGCCGTTCTGGAGAAGGGTGTTGATGGCGTCTTGGGTGGTGGTAGTTTCGGGTTGTCCGGACATGGTTGGTGCTGGTGTTGGATTTAAGCACCCCCATCATTCGACCGTGTCCGGGCCTTTTCAATCCCTGGGATCTGACTGCCGGAGGGTGGCGGCGTCCGGCCGTTTGGCCGATTCCGCTACGCTCCATCGGCCAAACGGCCGGATTGATCGTGCGTCGGACTTTTACAGACGAAATGTTGCACTACCCCAGACCCATCCGCGATCTCATCGGCACAAAAGGCTGGCTCGTTGCTCAAGCAAACACTATCTCTCCGAGCGTTCTACTCATTGCGTAGTACATTTGGTATAACATATGGAACTGGCCCCTTCTCCTGCTCCCCGCATCGGCGACGGTGGGAAATGGGGCAGGCAAATGCGAAGTATTGGCCGACGCGTGTGGGTTCACCTGTCAAAACTTCCATGGATTGAAATTTTAATTCTCGCGGTTGCCGCCGGCCTGAGACTCTGGCTGATCGAGCTCAAGCCTCCGCATTTTGATGAAGGCGTCAATGGATGGTTTATTGACGAGATGACCCGCACGGGATTCTATCGTTACGACCCTGAGAATTATCATGGGCCGCTCCATTTCTACGCGATGTTTCTGGCCCAAAACTTGTTTGGGCGCGAGTTGTGGGTGCTGCGCCTCCCGGCCGTGGTGGCCAGCATTCTGTCGGTCTGGGCGCTGCTGCGCTACCGCGATTACTTTCCTCTGGCTGCCACCCGGATCGCTGCGGCCGGATTGGCGCTTTCCCCAGCGTTCGTTTTTTATGGCCGAACCTCGATTCATGAGTCTTGGCAGGTTCTTTTTTCCATCGTTTTGTTCCATGGCATCCTGGGTTTGTGGAAAAACGGTGCCCGCCATTCACTGGTCGTGACAACAGTCGGCATGACCGGCCTGATTCTGACCAAGGAAACCTATCTCTTGCATGTGGGGTGTGCGCTTATTGCAGGCGGCGTCCTCTGGCTCTGGCAAAAGGCGATCCCTTCCCGACCGCCGCACGCGATTCCTTCGATGAAGTGGAGCAAGTCGGATCTCCTGCTCTGTCTCGGGAGCGCCGCGTTCATCATCGTATTTTTCTACTCTGGCACGTTCATGGACTTCAGCTCGCTGCACGGTCTTTATCAGACCTTCAGCGCCTGGATTGGCACGGGCATTTCGGGCGTAGGCCACGAGAAGCCAACCTACGACCTGGTTGGCCCGCTGAATTACTACTGGCTCGCGCTCATGGGCCGATACGAGTGGCTTGCTCTCGTGGGCTTGGTCGCCTGTTGCAGATTCATCGCGCCTTCAGACGCCCGATTGCGCTACCTTGCGATCTACGCGGGTGGAGTTTTGCTGGCCTACTCGATCATCCCTTACAAGACGCCGTGGTGCATCATTTCGATTATTTGGCCGTTCTATCTGACTGCTGGTGCCGTCTTTCAGGAACTCGCCGCGCGTTTGCGTCTGCCCTTCGTCAGTTTTGCCCTGGCCTTGCCCTTGTTATTCCACTCGCTGGCGGAATCGCTCCGGCTGAACTTTCGCAATTTCACCGATGATTCGGAGCCCTACGTCTACGTCCAGACCTACGAGGAAATGAGGGTTTTCACCGGCCCTCTCCTTGCCCTCGCCGAAGCGGAGAAGACCAACTACGATTTGCCCGGGATCATCGCTTTAAACAGCGACCATCCGCTTCCCTGGGTCCTGGGCGACTTTACCAACACAGTTAACTACGGTGACGAGTTACCGGTTCCAGACTGGAATGCTGCTTTTATTGTTGTGGACGGGTCCCGGCAAAAGGAAGTGGAACAAAACCTGTCTCGACCCTATTTCAAGCGGAGCTTCCACCTTCGCAGCGGGCAGGAGGAAAGCGTCGCCTATTTCTCCGCAGACGTCTTCGCAGGCGTGTTCCCCGATCCCCCGGAAATCAGACCATAATCGACGGTTTATCGGCGGTCTCAGTTTGGCCATCAAGATGTTTGGGCTCACACTCCCGTCGAGCATCAGCACCCCCAGGTTTGCGCCCCGGAAACCGGAAAATCGAACACTTGACGCCCGGGGTCGGACAAGGCACCGTCCGCTCGTGAAAGATAGCAGTTTCCTGATCATTAACTTGGTACTCCGAGGCCTTTGAGGGCAGGAAAACAATCTCCTATCCAATCGACTTCCTGGGAAATCTTTGAGCACGGGCTCGGCCAAAAACACCTTATCGCCATACCTACAATGAAACCATTGCCCTGTAAGCAACCTTCCGCTCAACCCCCCACTGGCACCCTGCACCGGGAAAAATTCCGTCGAGCTTTTTGTCTCGGCATCGCACTATTCAGCGGCTTCGTCCTCTTTGCCCCGTCGGCTTCGGCCCGGACCCCACGACCTAGCGCGACCCCAACGCCAACCCCAACGCCACTACCAACCCCAACACCCTCGTCGATCTATTCTTCCGGCAAAGCGCAGGTAAACACGGGCTATCTGCCCAGCACGAAGGAATTCACCCCGAATTGGACTGTCGAAATCAACGCGACCGTCAATGGAGTTCCCCTTGCGGTTGGCACCGAATACAACCCCAATAATCTCATTGCCCAGATTTCCTCGACCCGCACTTCGCCGAGCGGTCTGGAGACTGCGATTGGAGTCCCTGATGGCGCAAACATCTTCGTGGCCGGCTCCAGCATCTACGAGCCCGAGCTGGTTTTCGGGGCGAAATCCTTGCTCCCCAGTGACTGGTCCGGGGATATCGAGGTGACATTGGCCAGTTGGACCATGCCGAGCGGAGCAGTCTTCGCGATGTATGCTACAGATGATTCAGGGCTCGGCGTCAGCGAGCGCATTTTCTCGTCACTCAATCCCGCATTAACGAGAGCCGCCAATTCTTTCCAGCTCACACCCGGGACTCAGCGTGCTGTCCAGTGGGGATTTACCCACACCGGAAACTACACGCTGAACCTGTTGTGGTCGGGAAATCACGCGACCGACGGCCCGATCGAAACACCTGCTACTTTCACCTTCAACGTCGTCCCGGAGCCCACCCCCATCGTGCTTTTTTACCTGGGTCTCGCCGTTGCCATTGTGATCATCAAGCTGCGACGACGCCAGCGCTCCTAATCCTCCCGGGTTTTTTGCTCGAATACTGCGAACTCAGGCGACTTTCGAGACTGATCTCTTCGGGGAGCAGGGGAATGCCGTAAAATTTTGCGAACGATCCTCAGTTCTCGAATGTTCTTAGCCATCAAGCATGCAAAACACAGTCGGCGACCCAAGTGCGAGAATCACGTTTTACAACCTGCCTCTTGCTTCTTCTACCACATGGTTTCTAGTTTGCTTGACAACTTTGGCTCGAACCCTGCTTCTTTTGCCACTGGAGACTCCGCTCTCTCCGGCTGAAAAACCCAATGGCTGAGGCATCCGAAAGGATGTCACTTGTCGTTAAACAACTACATTCGATTTTTCCCGGTGATTTCACCAAAAAACACGACATCATGAAAAAAATTTTCATCACTCTCGGCCTTGCCGCTATGACCATTGCGGGTGCAAACGCGCAGATTGTTATCAATGAAATCCGTAGAGACGGAAACTTTGCGACAAACGAATATATGGAGTTTTTGATCACAGCCGATATTTCCCAAGCTGAATTGAACAGCTACATTTTTGGTGATTCCACATCGAGCACCAACGCAAAATTTTCCGCTTATCAGTTTAACCTGACTGGCTTTACGACAATCAGAGCGGGCACAATCATCAGCGTGGGCGGCTCCGACGTCATTCCTTCAGACGACACCACCTACGGTCCAGTGACGGGTGGCGGCACAAACGACGGGGGTGTAAAGATTCTTCTGTAATTGGGTTCTTCGCGAGCTGAGCGCCCCATCC
>CAZRIL010000194.1:0-7934 GCA_964600115.1 uncultured Chthoniobacter sp.
AACAGGGAGAACAGGCGTCCCGCCTGTTTAGACTCAGGCTCTCTCAGCGGGCCGCCGCGCCCCAAACGGGCGGGAAGCCCATGCTCCCTGATCGCTGCGAGGTCCGGTTGTTTTCAAGAGATGATCTCACGTCGGCAGCGTCGTGAGCAGTATCTGCGCCGCATCGCCTTCCGGCTTCAGAGTCGCATCCGGCCCGCTGGCCGGCACGATGAAAAACCGACCCTTTTCAAACCGCTTTCCTCCGCAGAGGACGGTGCCCTCTGTAACGGTTACAAGGGCGAACCGGCCATCCGGGCGCACATCGCGGGGAGAGTCGAGGCCCATCTTTTCCACCTCAAAAAACGGGCAGCTGGCAACCTTCGATTCACCGGCACCCATGACCGGGGGCTCGAAGTCATTGAAGTCGATGGAGGCAAGCGACTCCTCGATATGCATCGCGCGGGGTTTTCCATCCAGCCCCATGCGGTTCCAGTCGAATACGCGGTAGGTGGTGTCGCTGTTCTGTTGGACTTCCACGATGACATTGCCCTCGCCGATCGCGTGCAGGCGGCCGCTCGGAATGAATATGCTTTCGCCGGTCGTGACCGGGATCTCATGCAATGTCCGCTCAACATCACCTGTGCGGAGATCTCTTTCGAACTCCGCTCTCGTCACGCCCTTTTTCAGCCCGGCGTAGATCCTTGCAGCTGGAAGAGCATCCAGAAAATACCAGACTTCAGTCTTGGGCTCCCCCCCGAGCGCGGCGGCAAGATGCAGCGGTGGATGGACCTGGACAGAGAGCCGCTCGCGGGCGTCGAGAAGCTTGATCAGCAAGGGAAACCGGGGCGAGGGATGCGTGGCGTAAGGCGCCCCGAAAATCTCTGACCGGTGGTTGCTCCAAAGCTCGTGAAGTGTGGTCCCTTTCAACGGGCCCGAGTGCACGATGCTCTGGGCGTCCTCGCGGTCCACGATCTCCCAGAGCTCGCCGATCAGCGCGCCGTTCGGGATGGCCTTGCCCAGCAGGGACTCGAACCTCCGGCCTCCCCATACACGTTCCATCGGAATCGGCTCGAAAACAATTGGCTCGGACATGCGGACAGCTTTTTCTGTTCGCCTCCCGACCGCAATACCAAAGATTCACACGGTCAATTTTTCCGCGGCTACTCGATTTCGACCAGGGTTCCCAACGGGACTTCCGCGAAGAGCGCCTTCGCGTCGGCAAGCGGGAGTCGTATGCAGCCGTGGGAGGCCGGGTATCCCGGAACCACACCGGCGTGCATGCCGAAGTCCCTGCACGAAAGGCGGAGGAAATACGGCATCCTCGCCGGGTAGATGGTGGATTTCCAGTCCCGGTATTTGTCTGTCACAACGAAGCGCCCTCTCGGGGTGGGAAACTTCTTCCGCCCGGTCGAGACCGCCATCGTGCGCACGATTTCCCCGTTCTTCCAGAACCATGCCGTCTGATCGGCAATGTTGATATGAATTTTTGGCCAACCCGATTCCGGCTCCGCACCGAGAAGGAGTTGCATCACTTCCACATGTCCGTTTCGACCCGCAAGCCACAGGGCGAAGGTCCGGTGCTTTTTTGTGAGCGCATTCCGTTTCGCTCCCCGCTCCAAAAGCAGCGAGACGATATCCGGATAGCCCATGGCAGACGCCAGCATGAGCGGAGTGAGCCCCTTTTCCTCCGTCAGATAATACTCCAGCGTGGTGTCCTTGAACCTTTCCAGAAGGTCTTCAGGTGCCGGTTGGGGCAGGCAGGCATTCACATCGGCACCGGCATCCAAAATTTGCCTGACACCCTGGGTGTCTGCGCCCGCCACTGCGCGGAAGAGATCGGGGGCAAGGTCCGGAGGCGGGAGATGTGCCGGCTCAGAAGCGAAATCGGCCCCGCTTTGGGAAGAGGTGGCTGCGGCCGAAGGATTCTCTGTCCGGGGAGAGGCGGGCTCGCCCTCGGATCCCGCCAGGCCGCAAAACGGCGCGAAAATCAGAATCCCTGCGACGAGGAATCTCATCACCCATGACTACACCCTGTGTGCCTGAAAATCAACCCGAGCTGCCTGCGGCGGCGACTCCGAACCTCTTGGGACCGGCGCAAAAAAGCCCGGCCTCCTTTTCGGAGGGCCGGGCTTTCTTTCTGCGGGAGGGAAATCCTACGCGGTTGCAGCCTGGTCGCGGTCTTTCATTGCGGCCTTGCGGCTGAGTTTGACGCGACCCTTGTCATCGACGCCGATGCATTTCACCCAGACCGAGTCGCCGTTCTTCACGACGTCCTCGACCTTGTTGACGCGGAAGTCCGCGAGTTCGGAAATGTGGACGAGCCCGTCTTTGCCGGGAAGCACTTCGACGAAGGCGCCGAACTCTTTGATCGAGACGACCGTGCCCTGGTAGATTTCGCCCACGGAGATTTCCTTCGTCATGCCCAGGATGATTTCCTTGGCGCGCTGGAGGGCGTCTCCGTTGCTGGAGTAGATGTGAACCGAACCGTCGTCCTCGATGTTGATCTCGGCACCTGTCTCGGCGACGATTCCTTTGATCGTCTTGCCGCCGGGCCCGATGATGAGGCCGATCTTTTCCGGGTTGATCCGGATCGTCTCGATGCGCGGGGCATACGGGCTCATCTCGGTGCGTGGTCCGGCGAGGATCCCCTGCATGACCGCGAGGATTTTTGTGCGGGCGGCGGTGGCCTCCGCGACCGCTTCCCTCATGATCTCATGCGAGACGCCGGGAAGTTTGAGGTCGAGTTGGAAACCGGTGACGCCGAGCTCGGTGCCGCAAAGTTTGAAGTCCATATCGCCGAAGTGGTCCTCGCTGCCGATGATATCGGTGAGGGTGGTGTAGCGCTTGAGGGCTTCTCCTTCGTATTCTGTGACGAGGCCGACCGAAATGCCCGCGACCGGGCGCTTGAGCGGCACGCCTGCGTCCATGAGCGAAAGCACGCCTGCGCAAACAGTGGCCATCGAAGTCGAGCCGTTCGACTCCATCACTTCGCTCGAAACGCGCACCGCATACGGGAAGTCTTTCTCGCTGGGAATCACCGGTTCGATGGAGCGCTCCGCAAGGGCGCCGTGTCCGATCTCGCGGCGGTTCTGGCCGCCGAAACGGCCGGTCTCGCCCACGCTGAACGGCGGGAAATTATAATGCAGGATGAAGCGCTTGGTGTCTTCGCCGCCACCGTAGGCGTCGATATTCTGAGCCTCGTCGGCGGGAGCCAGCGTCGTGATGCCCAGTGCCTGGGTTTCGCCGCGGGCGAAGAGCGCCGAGCCGTGCGAGCGCGGGAGGAGGCCCACCTCGCCGGACAGGGCGCGGATGTCGTGAAGCCCGCGTCCGTCGCAACGCTGCTGCTTGTCCAGGATGCTGATCCGGAACGCCTTCTTCTGCAGGTAGTCGAAAGCCTGGGAGATCTCGAATTTCGAGGCGGTCGGGAATTTTTCCAAAACGGCGGCTTCCACTTCCTTGCGGAGGGCGTCCACGGCTTTGCTGCGGGCGACCTTGCCGGATGTGTAGATCGCGGATTCGATGCGGTCTCCTGCGACCTGGTAGGCGATTTCGAGAACCGAATCGGCGACCTGGAAGAGCGGGACCGTGCGCTTGGTCTTGCCGACCTTGGCGGCGAGCTCGCGCTGTGCGGCAACGATCAGCTTCACGCTATCGCGGGCAAAATCCAGGGCGGCATTGAACTGGTCCTCGGGAAGTTCGTCCGATGCGCCTTCGATCATGATGACGTTTTCGCCGTCGCCGACGTAGATGAGGTCGAGGTCGCTGTTCGCACGCTCGTCATGGGTGGGGTTCGCTACGAACGCCCCGTTGACGCGGCCGACGCGCACCGCGCCGATGGGGCCTGCAAACGGGATGTCGGATACGGCCAGAGCGGCGGATGCACCATTGATGGAAAGGATGTCGGGATCATTCTGGCCATCTGCACTGAGCAGGAGCGTGATGATCTGGGTGTCGTAAAGATAGCCCTTCGGGAACAACGGGCGCAGAGGACGGTCGGTCATCCGGCACACGAGGATTTCCTTCTCGGAGGGACGGCCCTCGCGCTTGAAGTATCCACCTGGAAATTTTCCAACGGCGGCGGCTTTTTCTTTGTATTCGACTGTGAGCGGGAAGAAATCCTGCCCTTCTTTGATCGTGGTGGACGAGACGGCTGTCACAAGGACGATCGTATCGCCGGTGCGGACGGTGACTGCGCCGTCGGCGAGTTTGGCGAGTTTGCCGGATTCGATGGTCAGTTGGGTTTGCCCGACTTGGGCATGAACGGTATGGGACATAATAGTGCTTTCTGGTTTTGCCGACGGATCACGTCAGCAGGGAAATACGAAAAAGCCCCGAAGCGTGAGCCGGGGCTTATCGCGGTGGATAATGCGCTACTTGCGCAGTTGAAGTTTCTCGAGGACCGACTGGTAGCGGTCGGCTGCCGTCCGCTTCAGATAGTCGAGGAGCCGCCGCCTTGTGGCGACGAGTTTGAGCAATCCGCGGCGGGACGAGTGGTCCTTCGCGTTGGCTTTGAGATGCTCGGTGAGCTCGTTGATACGTTTGGTCAGCAGTGCGACCTGAACGTCTGCGCTGCCTGTGTCTTTTTCGTGGAGTCGAAGAACATCGACCTCTGCTTGTGCTGCCTTTGCCATTTTGTCTATTTTTTGTGTAAGGGTGACAGAATCCCATGGCAGGTTCCGGATGGCAAGGCTGAATTTTTTATTGTGATGCGGCAAGGCATCAGGAACTCCCGGCTCCACGGAGAAAATGAAAGAGCAGTCGATCCGGTCAGGGCTCTCATTCTCCGGCGGAGCCGAGCAAGCGGGCCGTGAGATGACTGTGAAAGCCTTCCAGATCACGCCATTCCAAGGCGATTCGTGCGGTGAATTCCCCGGAGTCATCACGCACCGTGAAGCCGTCGTCGGTGATTCGGAAACGCACGGTCTCCGTTTTCACAAAATCCTCCGCATACGCCAGGTAAACGGCCACGCAATCGAAGAGTATGGTCGACCGTCGTGTGAAAAAGTCGCAGTTCATCCACGTGACGCGAGGTGCGAAATGGCAATAGTTCTCGATTAGAGCGCGAAGCACGGGATCCTGCATGGCGCTCCAGATGCGGTGGTAGTTCTCCCCATCGAGCACTGCGAAGTTGCAGGTGTCGAGCGGGGTCAGCAGCACGTCCATCCAGGGGGCCGCCATCACAGAGCGAAATGCCCCGGGAGCCAGCCGGACGTTGGTTTCCGCGCTGGCCGGGAGGCTCCCGCTGTAGCCCACCTCAAAACTTCCGAACATGCCCACCAGCCGGCAGCGCGAGGCGATGCCGGGTGAGCGCTCCAGCGCTGCGGCCAGATTGACCGCCGGGCCGATGGCTATGATCGTCACCGGAACGGGCGATTCCTCGATGATGCGGATCATCATCCCCACGCCGTCCTCTGCAATCTGACCGGGATACGCCGCCAGGTCATATCCCTTGATCCATGGTTCCTGATTTCGATGGCTGGCGTCCGTCCCCCAGGCATCAATACCTCGGCCGATGGGGATATCGGTGCGCCCTGAAACCTCCAGAAACCGGGCTGTGACTGCTGTGCGAAACGGGATGTCTCCCGCCCCGGTGAGAATGAGCTTGGGATCAAGTTCGGGGCAGCGAAGCAACTGGGCCAGCGCCCATGTGTCGTCGATGTCAGTGCCGATATCGGTATCAAGTATAACTGGAATGGGTGAGGAAGGGGTCATGGGTGCTTATCGCGGAAAATCCTACAAGGGTTATGCCGCCGTGCCAGTCTTTGAAATCACACAATTTTGGCATCACCTGCAGTTGCCGGTTATCCTGGAGAGCGGGCGAGGCGGTTGCGAGGCGCGGCTTGGCTCCCGGAGGGCCGGTCTCAGCGGGCTTGATTCGATTGGCAAGTATCGAAAAGTCCACCGGACTCCGTGTTCAATAGCTAGACCTTTCCAGAAATTCCATTCAATCTCCGGCCCACAAAACCGCCGCCCTCATGAGAGAGTTAGTAAAAATCGTCAACCCGCTTCAGGGGACCGCATCGGACCGGGAGTTTTCAACCGGCAACACCCTTCCGCTCGCAGCGCGTCCCTTTGGCCTGCATCACTGGAGTTTTCAAACGGCTGCGCCCGCATGGTTTTTCCATCCGTCGCACCACAAGCTCCAGGGAATCCGCCTGACTCATCAGCCCAGTCCGTGGATGGGCGACTACGGAAGTCTTGTCGTCACTGCGTTCACTGGTCCGGTCTTCGAAAAGCTGGAAGATCAAGCGTCGGCCTACACCCGCACCGCCTGCCATCCACACTTCCTGGAATGGGAAATGCTGCGTTATGGAATTCACGCGCAGATGGCACCTGCCGAGCGCGGCGCGATTTTCGCCTTTGCGGCCGAAGGGAGCGAAGCCATGAGGGTCCGGCTCCATTTTGATAAAACCCAACGCGTTGACGGAGCGGTCGGGCGGAAAGATTTCAGCGGCTGCTCGCAGGATTTTATCGACGGGGCGCCGGAGGGATTCGGACTGCATATTTACGGAGAGTTCGATTCGGCGCCTGATGGATTCCATGTCCTTCCGGACGGCGGTTACTGGGAATTCCCGAAATCCGTCCGGCGTGTTGAGCTCCGCCTGTCCGGATCATTCATCAATCTGGACATCGCCCGGCATTCGCACCGGCTGGAGTTGCTCGATGTGGCTCTTGACGACGTGAAAGCCCACGGAGCGGAGATCTGGAACTCATTGCTCGGGCGCCTCGAGATCGAAGCCGTGGACGAGGCTCAGGAACGCACATTCTATTCCTGCCTCTACAGGTGCTTGCTCTTTCCGCGCATGCTCGATGAGATCAACGAAGCCGGCGAGCTGGTTCATTACAGTCCGTATGACGGGGCTGTTCACTCCGGACACCTCTGCACGGACAATGGTTTTTGGGATACGCACCGGACGGTTTACTCACTTCTCGCGCTGTTTTATCCGGACCTGCTCAAGCCCATCCTCGAGGGCTGGCTGAACGCCTCAAAGCAGGCCGGATGGACGCCGAAGTGGGCGAGCCCCGGACTGCGGGACTGCATGATCGGAACCCATCTGGATGTCGTCGTTGCCGATGCGGTGGCACGCGGGATCACCGGCTGGGACGTCGAGGGAGCCTTCGAATATCTCTGGAAAAATGCCACCTTGCCCAGCGACAGCGGGGCATATGGACGGCGGGAACTGGGTGAATTTCTGCGTCTCGGATATGTGCCGGCGGACAGGTTTCCCTACTCCGTGTCCTGCACGATGGATTACTCCTACAATGACTTTTGTGTCGCACAGGTTGCGCGCCATCTCGGCCGCCAGAAGGAGGCAGACCTCCTCACGCCCAGAACGCTGTATTATCGAAACGTCTTTGATCCCGCTGTTGGGTTCATGCGCGAGCGATTGAGCGATGGAAACTGGAAGGCCCCTTTCCGGGAATTTGGATGGGGAGGCGGCTACATCGAAGGCGGACCATGGCAGCACAGCTTCAATGTTCCGCACGATCCGGCCGGGCTTGCCGCGCTTTTCGGAGGAAGCGCCCAGCTTTGCCGCAAGCTGGACACTTTGCTCGCAACTCCGCCTCACTTTGAGGCCAGCCACTATGGGTGTGAAATTCACGAGATGACCGAGATGGCGCTCGCCGGATTCGGCCAATACGCGCACTCCAACCAGCCGGTGCATGGGTTTCTGTTTCTCTATGCACAGCACGGGCAGCCGGAGAAGACCGCTCACTGGGTGAAAAGGGTCGCCGCGGAGCTGTATTCGCCAGATGTTTTTCCCGGCGATGAAGACAACGGCGAGATGGGGGCCTGGTATGTCTGGGCCACCCTTGGCCTGTTTCCGCACTGTCCTGGAAAAAACGAATACACGCGGTTCCCGCAGCTTGCGCGATTGCTGTCGCCACTGCCCCTCGGATTATAATTACCAACTCTTGAAAGTAATCGGAC
Source organism: uncultured Chthoniobacter sp. (assembly GCA_964600115.1). Taxonomy (GTDB): domain Bacteria; phylum Verrucomicrobiota; class Verrucomicrobiia; order Chthoniobacterales; family Terrimicrobiaceae; genus QYQL01. The sequence goes on from CAZRIL010000194.1 coordinate 7,913, forward strand.
TTTGGGATTGATCAGGGAGAAT
>CAZRIL010000195.1:0-7708 GCA_964600115.1 uncultured Chthoniobacter sp.
CGACATCGGTGTCCATGGTCAAATTACGAGCGACGTTCGGTGAGGTCCAGAAGCCAACGCTGAAGCTGCTGTCCATGTCAGCACCAAAGACGAGCGAACGGGCGGTGCGATCCGCGCCGCCGAGGACGGAAGTGGGTCTGTTTGTGGTGTTGAAATTCAGGACGGCTTGGTTGTTGAAGGTCGGAACAACGTTTGGATTCCAGTTGTTCGCGGCTCCCCAACTGTTGTTGCCCGCGTCTCCACCATCCCAAAAATAGGTAGTCTGGGCGAAGAGCGGGACAGGCAGGAGCAGCGCAGCGAGCGCCGCGGCGCGAATGTGGTGGAAGATGGTGGGGTTTGGGTTGGAGTTCATGGATGTCTTTCGTGGTGGGAAGGGGAAAAGGACCTCTGAAGCATGGCAAAACTGCAACAGATGGGCGGGTAAAACAAGAAGGCTTCCCCAAGAAGAATCTTTACGTAAAAGGTTCTGAATCACAGCGGCCAAGAAGACGGGAGCAAACAGGAGTGCTGCAGTAAAGCCGACGCCATGGCCAAATGCGTGGCCGTTCGGGGGTTGGCCGCTGTAGCCCGGTGCGAACAGATCCAGTGATCTGCGCATTCCTAATCGATTCCGCTCATGGTGTCGCGGGTGACCGGATAGGCTCGGAGCAGGAACAGGGCGCCGAGCAGCACGGCGGGACCGGCGAGGAAGGTCAGCATGGCAATATTGTGTGCGGCTTCGGGGGTTTGCTGGGTGGCCCCGGCGACAATTCCAGCGGCCGAAACGAGCATGCCGCAGATGAGAATGCCGAGTGAGCCGGCGGCCTTGTTGCTGAAACTGAAGACGGCCGCGTAGCTGGCGTTGCGGAGTTCTCCGGTGCGGGCCTGGGCGATGGCGGCGACATCGGCCACCATGGAGCTGGCCAAGGGAACTACGAGGCCGCAACCGCCCCACCAACACATCTGGAGTGCGGCGAAGACGATCGTGGCAATCGGAAGGGTCTGGCCGAAAACCAGAAGTTCCTGTCCCGGCTTGAGGAGGCCGCCACTGAAAACCGCAAAGAGTCCCACCCCCCCGAAGATGGCCACCGAGATGCCCAGATAGCCCGCCGGCTTCTTGTCAAACCGCTTGACCACCCGCGAGAGGCTCAAGGAGGCGAAAGCAAACGCAAGCATCCCGCCCCCATGGACAAAGGTTTTCTCACCCGGAGCAAACTCCATGTAGAAAATGTAGGTATACATCTGGATGGTGCCCATGAGCATCATGGAAAACCCCGCGACGATCATGAAAACGAAGACATGCACCGCGAGGCGGTCTTTGAAAATCGAGCTGAAATCCATCCAGAACTCCCGCAGACTATTGCCATGAACCTTGGCGCCACGGTCGTCGATGGCATAGCGAGCCGTGCCGAAGCAACTGAGCGATGTCAGCACCGCGATGAATGTGGCCAGCACCGCTGCCATGACGATATAGTTTGAGGCGACTAAAGACCCGTCGATGCGCGTTCCGTCCTGGGCCATCTGATCCTGAAAAAAGAGCGACCAAGCGAGGGCGCCGAAAGTGAAATTCACCACCTGGCTGACAAAAAAACGGACCCCCTGCAAACGGGCGCGGGTCTCGTATTCGGGGCAAATCTCGAAACCCAGTGCTGCGTAAGGCACACCGAAGATCGTGGTGGCGGTGCGGATCAGCAGGTTGATGCAGAGCACAGCTGCGAAGATGGCCCCCGGCGTCCCGAGCAACGGCGGCAGGGTCCAAAAGGCGAGGAACGCGAGCCCGGCGAGAATCCCTCCCAAGAGGATGTAAGGATGCCTGCGTCCCCAACGCGAGCGGGTGTTGTCCGAGATATGGCCCATCAGCGGGTCGGTGATGGCATCGTAGAGGGTCGCAATGCTGATCGAAAGCGCAGCCCAGGCGGGGTTGAGACCGAGAATCTGGGTCATGTAGATCATGCCGAAATTGGACATTCCATTCATGCAAATGGACATGCCGCCTTCGCCCAGCGCGTAACGGAAAATGGTGCCGAGAGACGCGCTCTTCCGCGCCGGAGTGGCTGCCGGGGTGTTTATTGCGGGATCTTCGGGGGAGTGGGGGGGATTTGCCATGGCCAAACCGGCAATGTAGATGGGCGCGACATCATGGCAAAGGATGCAATGGTGAAATGCCAGTTTACGTATAAGCGCCCCGGCTCGCGGCAGGTTCCTCCCCGGAACCCGTGGGGCTCAATCCTCACGGGAAAGTCATCTGGCTGGCCCGATGAGCCTTGCTCGGCAGTCAGGGCGGGAAGCCCCGGCTATGGCCTGATGAATTTCGCGGGGATCACTCTGAAAAAGGATTCCACGTGCCCGTCCAGAAAGAGCGCATTGCACCTTCCCTGGTGCGGGAAGAACACGGCGTTGGCAGATGAATTCCAACCTGCCGGAGGCGGCCAGCCCCGATCGACAATATCATTGCCGGGGAGAGCCGCAAAATTCGCCCAGCCATCAACCAGGTAAATGGTCGACGAAGGTCTTGCGACATTCTGCAGACGAACTGTTGGCAGCGGCCACCAGCCCGGATTGGCGAAGGTGTTGGCCGCATAGGTGACGCTATAGCCCGCACCGAAGCGATAAGCCGAAGGAATGCAAGGACAGGCCAACGGATCATAGATCTTCTTGAGCAGCGACGGAGTGTATTCGGCTTCCAGTCCGGTATTGCCAAGGGTGGGTGCCAATCCCTGCGGCCACCGCGGAGAGGGGTTGAACGAGTTGTCCCCCCAAGTGAGGATTCTCCCGTTGTTGTCGCTGGCAAACCGCTGGGCGGCCGCTCCGATGGCTCGAAGATTGGCAACGCATCTGACCGATTTTCCGCTCTCGAGGCTCCGCTGCAGCGCCGGGTAGCCAAATGCGGCGAGCAAGGCGATGACCGCAATCACGGCCAGCAACTCCACAAGGGTAAAGGCCTTGATATCGTTTTCCATCAACCCTGCCTCCGGTGCGGTGTGACGTTCGCGCCGCAGCCGGCTCGGCTCCTTCCCGAGTCCCTGCCCAAGAGAAAGGCCGGCATCGAGGAAAGCGAAAACCTCAGAGAGCCGCGACGTGTAAACTGGGGAGTCAAGCAGTGGCAATGTAGCATCCGGGGCATGCTCTGCAATGGAGTTTCGGGATCAAACGGTTTTACGTATATTTTGTTATCTCACGGCACGCCTTGTGCCGGGCCAACCTCGGCCGTCATGTTCTTGCCATGGCCCAGCTCCTTCATGTTGCGGCAGTGTTTTGTTCGACAATCTGGCTGTGCGCAGAAAGATTCCCGCCTGAAGTCTTCGGTGGCGGGAGAGGCGCCCGAATCCAGTCCTCCAGCACGCCCCTGCCATACTACGTGACCGGGAGAGTCTCCGACTGCCACTTGGAAAAGCAGGCGTCCATGGCCGCCGAGGAGCCCGCGCAATCCACGAAGACAACCGTGTTCATTGATCCGGGCAATAGTTTCCAGACCGCCGTGGTTCGACTTGTGATGCCACGCTGCGGCAGTTGCCGCATTTGGCTTCGATCCCTTGTCAATTCTGTCGGCATGAGCTAGGGATCATGCGAAGGAATGTAAAGGATGATTGGCCGGTTCAGTCTTGTCCTCTGCCGGTGGAGATTCCTTCTTCTGCCAAGGACCGGTGCGTTCGAACGTGCGCCACGGATCCCAGGTAAGAGATTCTCCCGCCGCACACTGCGCGGCTGGATGGCCGTCGACTTCGACCCAGATATCTCGAGAGTTTGTTTCGTCGGAAGCGATATGGACCACTTGATCACTAATCCGCAAGGCAAAGGTCTGTCCTTGAAACCTGAATCGGAAGGAGAGCGACCGCCAATGGGCGGGCAGGGAAGGGGACAGGACAACCCGGTCTCCTCGAAGGGCGAGTCCCGCGAAACCAAAAACGACGGCCATCCATGCACCCCCGTTGGCGGCGGGATGCGTTCCACCGATGTAGAGGTCGCCGACAAACTGCTTGGACGCACCGGTCAGGTCCACGGTCGCCGTTTTGATGAAGAAGGGATAGGCCTGCTCGGGTTGGCCAATGTGCGCGGCAAGCATGGCGTAGGCACAGGCGCTCAGGGATGACCCATGCTCGGTGCGCTGATCATAAAATTCCCAGTTTCTCCTCTTGATCTCCATCGGGTGGTCGTCACGGAACAGGTTCAGCATGAGAACCACGTCAGCCTGCTTGAGAATCTGTGTGGTGGTGGCGATTCCACAGCCGCCCCCGAGATACTCGTTCGGATGGAGAAGCCGCGACTTGAGTTCCTCCAGCGATAGATCCTCCAACGAGAAGTAACCATCGAACTGGGGGATGATCCCGGTCGTGGGATCGGGCTGGGGCAGATACAGAGCCGCTTGCATGGCCTGCCAGCTCTCCAGTTCGTCTGCAAAGTCGAGGCGGGCTTGAAGTTCTTGGTATTCGGCAGGGTAGTGCGCCTCGAAACACGCCAGCAGAGACAGGCCAGCCTGCAGAGCTTCTTTCGTCATCCGATTCGTGAAGGCATTGTTGTGCACGCGCTCGTGGTATTCGTCCGGTCCGACCACATCGAGAAGCTCGTATCGACCGTTCTCCGGTTTGCAATAGGCGTAAGAGAAAAGAAAACGCGCGCACTCGATTAGCACCTCCGCCGCGCCGTCCCGCAGGATCGTGGCGTCGCCGGTCCAATCAAAATACTGCCGGATGCAGTGAACAATATCCGCGCTGATGTGGACTTGCTTGTCCCGGAAATGGGTCCGCAGCGGACGATTTGTCAGCACATCAGTCACGTTGAAGTCCGTGCAGGCATCCTCGCCGGTCTCCTGGCTCTCCCAGGCGTAAAAGGCGCCACGGAATCCATAGGACGCCGCCTTCCGCCGGGCCCCGTCCAAAGTATGGTAGCGATAAAGAATCAGATTCCTTGCCACGCCCGGCTCCGTGAGGATGAAGACGGGTGTCATATACATCTCGGTGTCCCAAAACACGGCCCCCTTGTAAACTTGGCCGGACAGGCCCCTGGCCGGGATGGAGACCCGCTGGGAGTGACGCGGGGCGGCCGACTGCAGTTGATACAAGCTGTAGCGCACGGCGAATTGCGCCTCCTCGTCCCCTTCGATCTGGATGTCGCATCGCTCCCAAATATCTCTCCACTTTCCGACGTGTGCCGCCCTCAAAGTTGCATAGCCGACTTGGAGCGCCTTGGAACCCAGAGAAACCGCTGATCGACGGACCTCGTGGGGTGACTCGTCGAGCGATGTGAATACCGAAACAAACTTGCAAAACTCATAGACCTCCCCGGGCGCGGCCTGAAACTCGATGTCCCGGAATCCCCCGTTCCGCGAGACTTCCACAGCGCTCGGAAGACCGGAAACATCCACGGTTTCGCAAACAATAACATCCGTTCCGATCTCGCGAGTTTTCGCGTGGACAACGAGTTGGGCTCCCTCGCGCTCCATGGAGACATCCACAAGGTGCGGCCCGTTGATATCCCAAACCTCGGTATCCACGCCGGTTTGGATCCGGAGTGTCTCGGCCGACGAGGAGGACACCGTGAACTTCATGCACAGCAAATGCGGGTCAGCTTGTGAGGCGAAGCGCTCAGCCTCCACGGTCACCAGTGCGCCATCGCAATCAAACGTCGTTTTGCGCCGGTGAATGGCCTGCCGCAGATGCAGCGTCTGCTCATGGAAGACCGGTGCTTGCGAAAGAACGGAAAGTTCCCGACCGCGACACCACACCGCCGTCTTCAGTCCGTTCGGCGCATTCACCGGTTCCCGCCAGCAACCCGGAACCTGATCATAGACGCCATTGAGAATGCAGGCGGTTTTCTCCGGACTGCCAAACTCCTCCAGCGTGCCGCGAAAACCCAGATAGCCGTTGCCGATCAGGAATCTGTTGCCATTCAAGGTGATGTCGTCGGCCTGAAAGCTGGTTTGCGAATAGCTCCACATAAGTTGATCAAGGGCGGCTCTGCGGGAAACAAACAGCATGGCGACTCGGCCCTCCGAACTCAAAAGACCTTTGTAAGAAAAGAGGTATACGTAAAAAGGGTTTGGTTCATCGGAATCATCCGCAGAACGGTGCCTTGGCGGCAGCCGTGCCGTTGCCGCGTGGGGACCGGGCAACGCCAGGTGTCTGCAATCCGCGCGCAGCCCGGGCCGGCGCGACGAATCAACGAAGCGACGGCAGAGCGCTCACGCGGTAGGACCATCGATAGGCGCGCGCAGTCAGGCAATACTCGGCCAGGGCGTCCGGACCGCAACTGCCCGAGCCTAAACCACGATGGGCTGCGTCAATCGTCAGTATAGTCTCGCGCCGCGGTTCGAGGTCTGTCGTGTGCGTGGCTGCGACAAGGTCGTCCGCGGTGAAGTGCAGAGCGTTCGCCTCGAGCGGCACGGGAAAATCGAAGCGCAAGCCGCGCCCGTCGTCCGCCCGCAATTCGAGCCAGCGCAGGTCGCAGTGGTGCCCTGTCTCCTGCGGCATGACGTAGGAAAAATATTCCCGCGCCACGGTGCTCTCGTGGATTCCCGTGTGAAGAGCCTGCACGCACAGGTGCGTCTGGGGCAGCTGGATCGCGAACTGTTCCTAAACCTCCGGCAGGTCAACGCGGCCATCAGCAACCACGCCTACGAATACAACTTCAAGCGGCCGCACAGCAGCCTGGGCAACGGGCCCCTGTCGGTGCCCGCGCAGCGCGAACTTTCGCTCCGGCCTACGGCCTGCGCTCCACTGCGCACCGGCCGTGTTCCCATCAACCACTAGACAGCAACCCTACCTGCAGACTCCCATTCCATTGCGTCCAGTCGCAGGGGTTGGATCACGGTCCTCGTCGCGCGACACGGCAAAAGCCTCTCATGCCACAGGCCCTACGAAGAGGCGGATTATTCGGCCAGCTTTGGCGGAATCTTCGATCCCCGCTATGGGGAGCGCCGACCAGGAGCTTGTCCGCAATCGGCGGGGCCCTTCTTCACATTATCGCAGCAGTCTGCCCAGGAAGGTTGATGGTGATTGATCCTCGGGCTGAGAGTCGGAAGTCGCGGTCGCGGAGTTGAGGATTGGCGGGATTGTCCGGACGATTGGCGGGATCGTTATGGCGGCAGTAGGGGGCGGGCGATAAGTTTCAAGCCACGAACTTGATTACCAGCCCGTCCCGTCCGCTGCAGGTTTGAGCTTTGAAGAACTTTTCAGACCCAACCAAGAAAGTAATCCATGAAATCGCCCACATCCAATTTCCTCCTCCACCGCATTTGCACCGCGTCTCTTGCTTTGGTGCTCCTGCCCGTCCCTATCTTCGCCCAGACGACCTATTTTTGGGATGGTGGGGACGCGGGCAACAACAGTTGGGGGGCTGCAAACAACTGGAATCCGAACGTTGTTCCAACCTTCAACAACCAAGCCGTCCTCAACTTCAACAACACAACCAGAGCTACCTCTGTCCTCGGCGGCTCGGATCGCATCGTCCGCTCGCTCGTTTTCGGTGCTGACATGGACAGCAGCTTCAGCGTCGGCTTCTGGACCTCGCCGAATATCGCTCGTAATTTGACCATGGACACCGATGTCGTCGCGGGCAGCGCGTCCATCAGCATCGCGTCAGGCGCGGCCGGAAACATCACGCTCGGAGAGGATGGAGGCAGCACGGCTTACGGGAGCCTCATCCTGGCCGACAACCTGGATGTGGATCACAGTGGCACCGGCACCCTCCTCATCAACCGCCCCATCACGGGAGCGTTCGGCGTCACCAAGTC
>CAZRIL010000196.1:0-7698 GCA_964600115.1 uncultured Chthoniobacter sp.
CCACTGGGCTCTGTGGTAGGCCTGCTGGGCGATCCGTTCGAGGTCCTGCTTCATCCGGCCTGATTCTCACCTGGATTCGGGATGGTTGGCAACACCGCTTCCGCGATTCATGGAGCAGCTTTCAACCCCAAACATTGGGGACAATCCCTTCCCTGGCATCCGGACGCGGATCCGGAGACCGTATTGGGCATGAAAGAAAAAAAGCCAAGGTCCAAGACCACCGGATGTCGACAGATTTTCAGACAGGGAGACATTCTTCTCGTATCATCATCGCTGCCGAAGGAGCAGAATCTCAAGCAACCGAGCAAATCCGTCGTTATCGCTTACGGAGAGCGCAGTGGTCACCGGCACGTCCTGCGAGGCGAGGATATCTCCTTGGCCGAATCATTCGGCCGCGAATTCGTTGTGGTGCGCGACCAGGGAGCCGTTTTGGAACATGAGGAACACGCCGCCATCCAAATTCCGCCGGGAACCTATGGCATCCGACGCCAGCGCGAGTTTGTCTCCTCCCAAAGAGTTCAAAATCCCTGGGACCTTCTGTATGCGAACAACGACCCTGGTGACGGTTTTATGCGTGTCGGGGATTAACCCACGGACGTATGGCATCCCTCGACGAAGAATTACGGTCAGTAGCGGAATCCGCCTTCCGTGTCGCCTCGACTTACGGTAGGGCCGACCGGGAAATGGCCGAAGAGGGGGTTGCCATCGCCTGCCATGAGTCCGGGGTCACGACTCCGGAACGCTTCCTGTGGTTCGACTCCCCGGTCGAAGTGAAACTCTGGAGGCGTGCCGCAGATGCGAACGCCAGAAATCTCGCCACCCTGCTCGGAACTCCATTGAGCGGGGCGATCTCGTGTAAGCTCGATAGCAGAGCCAACGATGCACTCGGCATCCATTCGTCCGAGTGGCGTGCGTATCCCGCATGCAGGATCAAACTTTTTCAGCATTCCGCCTTGGGAAGACTGGCGGACTTTGGCCCAGGAATCTGTGGACAGTTCGATGCCTTGGAACTGGCATTCTACACCGTGCTTCGGGAGATCGGACAAAACCCCGACGTGCCGCCGTTCCAAGGATTGAATCAACTCGCCGCCTCGGCCGCCTGGTGCTGGGCCTACTCCAAGATCTGCCTGCTTTCCGAACGTCCCTGCCTGATGCGCTTTGATGAAAGCCAAAGCCTCCACTGTGAGGGGGGGCCCGCTCTTGCCTACCGGGATGGAACCTCCCTCTACGCTCTCAATGGCATTCGCGTTCCGGCAGATATCGCTCTCAATTTGGAGACGCTCTCCGCCCAGGATATCTCCGAGATACAGAACCAAGAGGTCCAGAGGGTCGTTCTGGAACGATTCGGCTACCAGCGCTATCTTGAGCAAATCGGCGCAAGGATCGTGAACAGGGACGCCTACGGAACACTTTACCGAATGGCTTCAGGCAACCGGAGCCAATGTATCGTCCGGGTCAAGAATTCCACACCGGAGGCAGATGGCTCCTTCCGAACCTACTTCCTGCGTGTTCCGCCGGATTCAAAGACAGCCAGGGGATCCGTGGCATGGACCTTCGATATTCCCAGACGGAGCTTCTCGCCGACTGTGGAATCGTGAAATCGATTTGGTGAGCTGCGGACACCCAGATCCAAGAGGAAGCGCCATCTTCTGTCAGCCACGGATCATCCGAAAACGAATATTGTTGGCTCATGCCTTCAGTAATCTTCCGATAGGGGGAGGGACCCGAAGGCTTCCTTGCCATCGGATCCCATTCCCATGCCAATGCCTCCCCCCTTCCGGACAACACCGGCAGGGAGGACGCACCATGGGTTCACGCCGCACGACCTCCCGTGGTCACCGGGGCCACCAGACGGAAGTCCAATGATTCCATGGAAGGCATGCCGGGGATCTCCCCATACTCGTTCTCAAACAGGCGGCGGATAGCGTCGTGGTCCCATTGCGACATGCGGTCGCCGGGGAATGAATCCAACATTTTACGGATGGCACGGACCACCTCCCCTTTCGTTTGGGGGCGAACGTAGGGGTAGAAGGCCTCCAGGTCACCCAAGGGCAGCCTGAGGGCATTGGCGGCCACTGTGAGGCCCCTACGAAGCCGTGAGGTCCATTGGTTGTGGAGGCTGAAAGAACCCAGGGGCTTCCTTATCCCCTCGGGCAGACCGTGGGAGCCATACACAAGGCGCTGCCTCTTTTCCTTGGTGGCCTTCCGGCGCTGGTTGGCTTGGGCATACCCCTTGGCGTAATACCTGCCAACGCATTCTGCGGTGCTGTAGATGGGTGCAAGGTTCCACACCCTGCCGAAGCCTGCCCTCTGACGGTAGAGGCGAACCAGGGCACCGTATCGACGGAGCCAAGGATTGGTTCCACGCTTCGACCTGAGGTGTTGGAACATTTCCTCCTCCTCCCGAATGAGAGGACGTTCCTTATTCTTTATGATTTCCAATTTCCGGATTTCCCCCATGACTTCCCGGTCGATCCCCTCCGCAACGTCCTCCTCCACGGAGAAGAGGAAATGGACGTGGGCATTGGGTGTGGAGTGGTCCACTACGGCCATATAGGCTTGGATGTGTTGGGAGATGGGTTTGATGAACCGGGACCAATGGAGGTTAATGGTCTGGAGTGACTGTCTTCCTCTGAGGGTTACAGTTCCTACCAGACACCTATTGATACCGTAGTGGTTTATGAAGGCTTCAATTTCAAGTTGGGTTTTCATGATGGCCTTCTTTTGGTTTGTGGTTTCGTATGACATGTTTAGCTATTTATTAACCATATAAGACAAGAGCAGGGGACCGGGGCTCCACCCGAGGTCCGGACGCACCAGACCTCGGGGGTGTCGGTCGTATATTACCTCGCCGGACGGACCCGGATATTCCTCCGGCGCAGTTTGATTTTCCTGGACGCCTGGAGTTCCTCGAATTTCCGGACCGGGGCCGCAGGAACGATTTTCGGTTTCTCCGGCACGGTCTCGGGTTTCACGCTCGGATACGTCACGGTCAGTTCCATCTCCATCTGCTCCACGGGGGTCGGCTGGGCCTGAACCTCATCCTGAATGGGCTCTGCCGCTTCAGGGGCTTTGGACGGCTCAGGGACCGTGCCAGGGCCGGCAACGCCATCTGGTGCCACCACCTCCGTGGCGATCTCGTGGGCCACCTCGAGACTGGGAGTATCACTCCTTGTGGGACCTGTCGACTCGCTGGCATCATCCGCCGTTGTTGCCCTCACCGGGCGTGTAGGGACCGCATTACCCTCCTGCTCCGCGATCAGATCCCAGATCACTTCAGGATCTTCATCAGCCAGCAGGTGCCAGAACATCGCCCAATGTTTGTCGAAGCGCTCACGGACGCGAGGCTCGACGACCAACTTCACCGTCTCCGGCTCAGCCTGAGGCTTCGACTTTTGTTCGGGTGCCAGAAGCTGGACCTGCTTTCCGACATCTTTGCTGGTCGGCTTCCTGCTGCCGGAGGCTTTTGCCGCAGCCTTGTAAATCCTCACGATCAAGGCTTCCCTCTCCGCCTTCCGCTCAGCAATGACTTCCGCCGCTTCCTCCTCTGGAAGGCCTTTAAGGTCTGTCACCGGAACTGTCAGCAGTGGAACTAACGGCCGCACCACCCTCTCCGAATTCGGAGAGGGTGTTTTGTTTACCGTGGTAATCAGGTCAACCACCTTCGCCGCCCCAATCAGATGCGACGCCCTAGCGGGGGAGATGTCCCACCGGAGCCTCAGGTAATGATTAAAGGAAGGATACTTGCCGGACCACAATTGTTCACGGCGGATTCTGTCCAAGGCGCGACCAGTCTCCCAGAAGGATTTAATGCCCTTCGCGATGACCATTTCGAGTGACTGCAGGGTTTCCGGTTCGTATTTTTCGCCCAAGAGAACCATGCCCTTTTCCAATGCTGAGGGGGACGTGAAGTCAATGGTTTCTGTAAGTGTCTGGTCCATGTCAGTATTGCAGGTAACGGAGTTTCCCGACGGGCATGATGTCTGTGTAGGCGCAGAACGTATCCCATGAATACTTTTCCCAGGCTTTCCGGTCCCCGCTCACCTCTTCGAGGGCAGAGGCCTCTTCGTCGAATCCAGCCTCCCGCAGGCAAGCCACGGTGAGCTTCAAGGACTCGCCCCTGACGTTTATGACCTCAGCCCAGACATGCTCGCACATATCGACGCGGATAGCGTCGAGCATCTCCCGCGCAAAGGCAGGATAATCCTTCTGCGGAAGCGAGGGACAAAGCATTCCGAAGGTGCGGAATCCATGATCTTGGAGCCAGTGAAGCGACTTCAGACGCTTTGACGGCAGGGGGCATCCCTGCTCAAAGGCGGAGGCCAGCTTGTCGTCGAGCGTGCCGGTGGAGACACCCAGGATGAGACGCTGATGATATTGCTCCGGGATGATCTCCACCAGACTCGGAAGCAGGTTCGACTTCGTAAGCAGGCGAATCTGCCAAAAGGTGTTTTCCAGGATGATCGTGCAGGCTGCCGCAGTTTCGCGAACGAGATCCATGTTTGCCGCAACATCGACCAACGTGGATGAGTAGATCACACGAGTATCGTCGGGGCTTTTATATTTTGGCTCCTGTGTCTTCTCATCGATGAGCTGACCAAGCAGGATTTCCAACGGCTTTTCGATCCTGATCACTGCATCACGATGTTTAAGACCAGCAGGTTTAAGAATCTTATAATTAAGTTTCCATATCTGCGGCCCAACATAGCAGAAGGAGCACGTATAGACGCACCCACGCCCAAGGTTAAGCGTGAGTCCGTCGCATAAGAGCTTTTCCTTGAACTTAGCGTTATCAAAGTTGATAACAGTGGACGCCGTAACGTTGAGAACGGGTTTCCCGTTCATCTTCGCGCGTTCGGTTTCGGTTGTCTGGGTTGCCGGCACTAATGCTGCAGGTGCCACGGTAGTAGGTGTTGTAGTAGTCATTTTGTTGTTGTATTGTGATGTGTTGTTTTGTGCGGCTTTAAGGACTGCCGCTTGTCCGACCGCGCCTGCCTGGAAGGCCAGCGTGATCAATAATGTGGCGAGGAGGATTGACCACGGTGGCGTGAAGGCACTGCGGAGGGGTTGGCCCGCCTTGGATAGATTTGCAGGAGCGTTAAGAGTTTTCACTCTGCGCCCCTCCATCGGTTTTAGATTCGAGCCGGATTTTCTCCTCCAGCTCTTCCAGCATCTCTTCACGGCGACTCTTGCCCCAGGTGATACGGGGTTGTCGCTCATAGTATTTATACTCCCATCCCCTCGCGCGAGCCTCGCGGAATTTCTTTTCGACAGCGTAAATGCTGGCGTCCGCTTTGTTCGAGGGCTGGCGATACTCTCCTTGGGCACGGCGCTTCATCCCTTGATGAATTTTTGAACACCTTCAGAGGTGAACCGGAGATGCCTGACTGCGCGGTTCGGCTTGAGCAGACCGCGTTTCACCAATCTGTGAATGGTGGCGGGACTCAGCCTCGTTATATTGCAAACCTCAGCGAGGGTCAGGAAATGTCCAGTCCTCGAATCGGCAGCTTGCTGTTGGTTTTTTGTGTTTTTACTCACGAGTCCTTCATCAACCAGTAATGGCTTGCTGTCGATGGAGGGGGAAGGTATCTGTGGCAGATACTATGACACAGTGTAACACATAGCCGATGCGAGCAATTTCACATGCCCGGGAGGTTCTCGGCCTTTCACAGGTGGGCTTCGCTCGCGTATGCGACTGCAAACTCTCAAGCGTGCGGTTCAGAGAATACGGGCGCAGAGGAGTTCCCGAGCAACTGGCGGACACGCTCGCTCAAAAATATGGCTTCTCAAGAAAATCGCTGCTGCAGAATAAACCGGGCCGATGTTTGATGTGGGACGGAAAACCCGCCACGGCTGAAGCAGTTCAAGCGTGGAGGAAATTCAAACCATCGGAATCCGCAGTTGATGGGTTGGCCCGTCGAGCAGGAATCTTGATCTCGCATCTTGTTCGGCGGTCGAGAAACCAAGATCAGAGATACTATCGCGGACTTTTGACCGAACTTTCATCTCTGGTTGAAAAATATAACAGAGGCGAAGAAGGACCACAGGTTCAATCCGCAACGCGTCGTAATTGTCATTGGGACACTTTGGCAAAAGATCTCCCCGCCCTTTGGGATGTGATTTTACATGCTCCCGAAACAGAAAAGCTTCGGGCGAGAGTGCATCCTGACACGTTGGTTTCAGTTTCCTACAGCGCTGTGGAATTAATGATCCCGTTGCTCCGCAGAGCATCCGACGAGGCTGGAGAATCAATCGACGCCTTTTCTTCGGCTTTGGAATATCGGGTCCAAATACACGCTTTCAACCAGACTGTGAAATTCTCGGCCCAAAGATATCACGGGCATACAGCAGAACCGGGACTTGGTCCCTCGACATGATGGCATGTCTGGCCCCTGGCCCGTATTTATCCAGTCAGAATCACTTTTCGAAATATCCGTGGTTGCGCGGTTCCGAGGGCTACGGCTTTTGGTTCGGTGCAAGGAGGCGTCACGCCGAATACATCCGACATTTTCGATCCAGCTTTGGCGAGTTCATCGGCGTCCACCTCGGCGGTATAGGTTTTTAATATTAATTTCCCGCCATCCTGATGACCCTGCATTGCGGCAATTACCTTAACGTTGACACCAGCACGAAGCGCCCCCGTGATGTAAAGCTTCCGAAATGATCTTGGTGTGAATGCCGGATATCCGAGGTCGGAGCATGCCGACTCAATGGCCTTCTTGGGCGAGTAAACCGTAAAGATATGCTCAGTGGGAGACGAGCCAGTGATAGTTTTCCTGCGCTCGAGGAGTTCCAAGGCGGCAAGGTTAATGGGCACGGTGAACGGAACTCCTGTCTTCCGACGCTTTACGCTCATTGTCGCCATTTCCAAATTAACGTGCTGCCATTGCAGCGAGGCCACCTCCGCCTGCCCAAGTCCCAAAACAGCGAAAGCTTCAACGACATCTGCAGCTTCGATGTGAGTATCCGACATTTTCCGGTCCCGGATCGTTTTAACTATGGCTCTCCATTGCTCGATTGTCGGAATTGGACCTGTGGCGGTGTGGACCTTTTCCAGTTTCCAAACGGTTCCACTTTTCCGGCCACCTGGAATGGCTCCGGGGACTGCCCCTATTGCGTGGGCTATCAGGGCTCGATCAAAGACCCTCCTGAGATATTGGACAAACTGGTTGCGGTAGCTTGCTCCGCAGGCGCCAACAGCAGCATTGATGCAGCGCTCCACATCTATTTCGCAAGCCGAAGCTATTGGCAAGCCTGCCCCACCGGGCCAATGATCGACGACTTTCGCATGATAGCCTTCGACCTTCTTGCGGGTCTTCTCCGCCGCATTCTTGTATTGATCCAACTCCTCCTGGGAAAAGCCCTCCACTGTTCGAGCGGCCTGTTTGCGCTGGACCTTAAATCCCGTGTTGAGGATATCACGTGCCTCGCGCCTCGCCGCCTGGAGGTCTACGCTTTTCATCGTGTGCCACGGCGGCTTTCCCGCTAGTCTGCACCTCAGGTAAAAACCTCCGCTCTTGTAGCGGTAGATACCTTCCGCAACCCGTGAAAACCGAATTTCTTTCTCGCTCATTTGCTCCTACTTGCTTTCTACACTCTCCCAAGTGTGCACAAAGCATACGTGTAGAAAGCGTGTGTAGCAAGGTGAAAATTGCGTTTTCTCAATTAGTTAATATACAGTAGTTTCGCCGACATAGC
>CAZRIL010000197.1:0-7677 GCA_964600115.1 uncultured Chthoniobacter sp.
CCCGGCCCATCGCCAGGATCGCCTCATAGGAACTTCCCCCGATGTGTGGAGTCACCAGGAAATTGGGACGCTTCAAAAGTTTCATTTCTCCGGGAGGTTCATCGGCGAGGACGTCGAATCCCGCGCCTGCCAGCCTTCCGGATTCCAACATGCCGTCCAGCGCCTGTTCATCGACGAGTCCTCCCCTGGCGCAATTGATCAGAATCGCCGAGGTCTTCATCAGGCCCAGGCGCCGGGCATCCAACATGCCGCGGGTTGTTTCGTTCAGGGGCACATGGAGAGTGACAACATCCGCCGCCACGAGGAGATCGTCGAGGGACGCCGCCTCGACGGAATGAGTTTTGTAAAATGCAGTGAAATCCAGAATGTCGTTTGCAAGCACCCGGCAATCGAAAGCCTTCAGCAGGGGAACCAGATCCTTTCCGATATGGCCGCATCCGATGATGCCAACCGTCTTGCCCGTCAACTGGCGTCCCACATGCTGCCGCCAGGTGCCGGAGAGAACCTCCCGGTTGGCGGCGGGAACATGCCGGAGGAGCGCAATGGCGAAGGCGATGACCAGTTCGGACACCGACCGGCGGTTCACGCCGGCCGCCCAGCCGAGGGCCTTCCCGAATTTCCGCATGGCGTCCCGGTCGATCATGTCGAGCCCGACACCATACTTACTGATGACTTTCAGCTCCGGCAGCTGACGGAGCACGTCCTCGCTGACAGTTTCCAAGGCGGTGATCGCCTTGTCATGTTCTCTCAAGAACCGGACAAGCGACTCGTTCTCGAGCTGTGCCCCGTCGTCATTGAATGTCACCCTGGAGTATCGGGCGAGCAGCTCCTCCCGGAGAACGGGGTTCTTTGAGAATGATCGGGAGCAAACCGCGACACGGACCCGGGTGTTCATCCTCGAAAAAGAGTTGGAACCGCGGAAGGGCGCAGATAGACACAGATCTCAGAGGAGCCTTTTTTTCCCGGATTCATATTCCCAATCCGTGTTTATCAGTGTTCATCCGTGGTTCCATTGTCCTCTTCCGGTTCATAGATCCATCTCCAGGCAGCCATTATGGGCCAGCACATCCAAGGCTCCCTCCTTCTCCCTCCAACAAACCTTCCCGCCGGCTCCCTCGACAAGTGCAATCCCCGCGGCAACATCCCAAAGCATGATGTTTTCTTCGAAGTAAACTTCCGCCCTCCCGTCTGCCACGCAGGCCAGCGACGAGGCGGCGGAGCCGATCATCCTCACTTTTGCAAATCGGGACACCCGGTCGCGGAAACGACCCCAGGCATCCTCCATCGAAAAATCAAAGCGGACCGGGAATCCTGTGCAGATGGCGGCCTTGGAAACCTCGTCAACCCGCGAAACCCGGACCGGAGTCCCGTCCTTCCAGGCTCCGAGCGTCCGGCCGCCCCAGAATAGCGATTTGCCCACGATGTCGAAAAGAACCCCGAAAACCGGCTGGTTGGCATCCCAAAGCGCGATCGACACGGCGCACGGACCCAGCTTTTTCAAAAAGTTGAATGTGCCGTCCAGCGGATCGACCAAGAAGCGAAGGCTGCCGGTTCCGGGGACGAGCCCGCGTTCTTCGCTCAAAATTTCCAAACCCGTTCCGGCGAGTTTGCGAAGGATGACATCCTCAAGCACGGTGTCCGCCAGCGACTTGACTTCGCGGGGAAGGGCTTCGCTGAAGGAGAAGCTGTCAAGCCCGGCTTCCTCCAACCTCCGCCCGGCCTGTTCCGCCGCGGCTTTGGCCAGATCCAGCAGTGCGGGGAGATCAGCCATTTTTCACGAATCGCATCAGATAGGCTCCGACAAGGTGGTCCAGGATCATGTGGATGTCCTCCGCCGGTCCGTATTCCTTCGGGCCGGTGGGAATGTGGACCCCCGAGTCGGCCATCTGCTTCAGGCGTCCGCCATCGAAGGCCGTGATGGCAAGCGTGTGAATTCCAGAGACCGATGCATGCTCGAACGCCCTGATCAGGTTCGGAGAATTCCCTGACGCGGAAATTGCGACAACGACGTCGCCCTTTTTCCCGAGGACCTTCAGCTGACGGACGAAGATTTCTTCATATCCGTGGTCGTTTCCTATAGCCGTCAGGATCGCGGCGTTGTCGGCGAGGCTGATCACGCGGAACGGCTTTTCGTAGTCGTTGACTCCGATGGCGAGATCGTTTGCAAAGTGGCTCGCGGTGGCGGCACTGCCTCCGTTACCGATGAAGAATATCGTTGCCCCCCGCTCCCTGGCCGCCAGCAGGATCCGGATGAAACCCGCGACCTCGCCGGGATCCACTTTGCCCAGGAGAACCTGGAGATACTTGAGATAGTTTCCCGCAAAAACCTCCGGGTCGCTGGTGTAGATGGCGTCGATATTATTGTTCATTGGGATCTGGAATGTCGAAGGTCTGCCTCCACACCGGATCGGCATGGTAAATTTGAAAGACGAGGCGCATGGTGCGGAGGGCATCATCCGAGCAGCCCTGACCGACCTGAAGGTCCTGCTGAATGCAGTCCACGAAGGCCCTGATCTCGGCATCCCATGAGGGGTCGCGGTTGTAGCGTGTCACGGTTTCGCGGGGGTCCCCCTTGTCGTTGTCCGGGTCGGCCTGCACAACAGTCAGCGTTTCGGCCCCGTAGCTCTTGGTGCCGGTGAGAATGCCGCCGAGAATCAAGGATCCGCGTTCAAGATTGATATCGAGGTGGAAACGGTGCCTCCACTGGGTGGCCGAGGAGTTCAGCATCCCGACGATACCGGAGGGGGTGCGCATCAGCGCGTAGGCATTGTCCTCGACATTGTATCCCCAGTGGCTGTTGGAAATGAAGCTGTGAACCTCTGTGAATTCGCCGGCGAACAGGCGCATGAGATCGACCATGTGGATCCCCTGGTCGAGAAGGACACCGCCCCCGGCAATCTCCCGCTTCGTCCTCCAGTCGGGCTGGTTGAATGTGATCATCTTCGCCTTCCCATAGACCCCGCGGATGTTGATGATGTTCCCAAGTTCTCCGCCGCGGAGGATTTTGACCGCATCCACAACGGATTCATGGTAGCGGTGATTGAACCCATACATGAGCTTGCGCCCCGGACATTCCTTTTCGCAGGCTATCACATCCAGGATTTCCCGCACGCTCCGGCCCGGCGGCTTTTCGCAGAAGACGTGGAGCCCGTTGTTCAGGGCGGCCATCGTGACCTCCGCGGCAATATCATTGGTCAGGCAGACGACAAGGACATCGAGGTCCTCCTCAAGCAACCGGCGGTAGTTTATGAAATGCCGGATCCCGTCCGGAAGAGTTCCCTCGCCCTCGAACGACCGGTCGCAAACCGCAACAACCCGCATGCTCCCGTCGCGCACGATGCACTCGTGGCGCCGCTTTCCGACAACCCCGTATCCCGCGATGCCAACCTTCAGTTCTTTCATTTGCAACCTCCGCCGCCCGCCGGCTTCCGGGCGATCACCCACACGTGTGAGCTCAGCCGCTGATCGACCAGAAACTTTTGGAAGGCGCCGGACTTCGCCTCATCGGCCAGCAGACCCCGCAGAAAGCGGTCCCCCTCGAGGATCGACGGGTCGCGCCCCATCGCGTTGCGCACGATATCCACATCAAGCTGCCCGGGAGTCGTCACCGAGACATCCACCAGTCCGGCCCGTTCGAATAGCCGTTGGAATCCGGCCACGGAGAGGAAATTGATGTGATGCGGCGGGGAGATCTGGCCGGACTTCTCCCAGAGGACCTGCAGGTCGAATCCATCGATGCCGAGGGTGCTTACGAAGACATGCCCACCCGGACGGGTGAGCTTTACAAGCTCCCCGACGAATCGGAGCGGATCATAAACGTGTTCGAGAACCTCGAAGCAGGTCACGAGATCCGCCGAGTCATTGTGGCCGGTGACATTTTCCACAATGTCCTCGACGACCTCGAACCCCTTGGAACGGCACTCCCGGGCAAGGGATGCGGACGGTTCGACGGCGACGCCATGCGTTGCCGGAAAACGCTTCCGCCACTCATCGAGAAGAATCCCGTAGCCCGCACCCACATCGATGAGTCGCCTCACGTCCAGGCTTCTCTCGCTGCATAGTGCGGCCAGCCGATCGACTCTCGGGCGGAAAATTTTCTCCCTCCGGATTTCGGCGACCGAAGGAAAAAAGACCTCCGCCCAGTATCTCGCGGATTCCGACTGGCGGTAGAAGGACTCGAATGCGGCGATCGGAGGGCGGGGATTCTGGAACAATGTTCCGCACTCCGCACACCGGGAGTAGGCGAACCCGCTTTTGTCGAACTGATGTGCGGAGCGGGAACATCCACAGGCGACGCACGCGACCTCCAGACGCGGCGAGTCTCCGAAGCAGATGGCCGCGTCGCTGGCGCTCAGTTCGATGTAGCGTTCCAGCAACGCCTGGGGCCGTATGTCCTGTTCTTTCATTCCGGGAGATAGTCCCTGAGGGTGGGGTCGCCGTTCAAAAGCTCCCCGGCTTTTCCAAGCTCCTCAATCGTGTCCACTCCGATCGTTTCAAACTCTGTGAGAACCATCCGGATCTTCCCGCCGTTTTCGAGGACGCGGTTCATGTCGATCGATTCGATTTGCTCCAGGCGGGTTTCCTCTTCCTTGATGAAGTTCAGAAGGGTATCGCGGCGGAAAGCGATAATTCCGGTCTGCATGAACATCGGGACCTCTTTGATGCCTTTCCAGGGGGAGGGAATCGGCTCCCTCGAAAAGTAGAGCGCATCACCCTTTTTGTTCACAACCACCTTGACGTTGTTGACGTCGCGGAATTCCTCCAGCGTGCGCAGCCGGGACATGACGTTGACGATCTCCACGGCCGGATCGTCAAAATGAACCAGCGTCTCGGCGATGGTTTCCGGGCGGATCAGCGGTTCGTCCCCCTGCACCATGACTATGATGTCCACCGTCTCCCCGGTCTCCCGCTCGATGTGCTGAAAAGCTTCTGCAGTGCGGGTCGTGGCGCGGGTGTGGGACGTGGATGTCATGACCGCGCCCCCGCCGATGCTCCGGACATATTCGGCGATCGGCTCGTCGCAGGTGGCCACGTAGGCGGCATCGAGTCCCCGGGCGAGGCGTGTCCGGTGGTAGCAGTGCCCGATCATGGGCATGCCGTGAATCGGCGCCATCGGTTTGTTGGGAAACCGAGAGGCACTCAAACGGGCGGGAATAATTCCTATAGCTTTCATTTTTGATGGGACTGCGCACTCAAAACTCCGGCCCGTGCGGAAACGTCGAGCATGCGCATGTCGACGCTGTAGGCAATGAACGTATAACCCTCCGATACCGCCTTTTCCATTCTGGCAGGATCCGGCTCGACGATGTGAAGGCCTGCGGGTAGGCCACGCTTTTGCGCCGCGCTCCGGATACGGCCCATGGCATCCAGGAAGCCGGGGTCCTCGAACCGGCCCGGGATCCCCATCGAACAGGAGAGATCATACGGGCCAATGATCAGCCCGTCCACACCCGGAACGGAGAGGATCCCGTCGAGTTGATCGACTGCTGAAATATGCTCGATCTGAACAATCACAACCGGACCGTCGGCCTGCCACGACAAATATTCCGCGAATGTTGCGCCATATCCCTGTGCCCGTGCGAGCCCGACCCCCCTTGTTCCCTTGGGCGCGTATCGGGTGGCGGCCACGGCCTGGCCCGCCTGTTCGGCCGTATTGACCATCGGAACCACGATGCCGTGCGCCCCCGCATCCATGACACGCTTGATCTGGTTCGCATCGTTTGAAGTGAGACGGACCAGCGGAGTCACCCCGCACAGATCGATGATCCGGATC
The DNA here is from genome assembly GCA_964600115.1 of uncultured Chthoniobacter sp. Taxonomy (GTDB): domain Bacteria; phylum Verrucomicrobiota; class Verrucomicrobiia; order Chthoniobacterales; family Terrimicrobiaceae; genus QYQL01. The sequence continues at coordinate 5,774 of CAZRIL010000197.1, forward strand.
ATCTCGCAGGCCGCATCGATGCTGATCGCCGTGTGTTCCAAATCCACGACGAGCCACTCGAACCCCGCGCGCGACATGATTTCAGCCGTGGTGGGATTTCCGATGCTCAGCCACGAACCGACACTCAACTGCAGACGCTGCAATTTTGATTTCAGCATGTTATTTTGCCCTCCGAAGCCGCTCGTTCACGTAGATGACATCCACCCAGTCCGTCCTTCCGTTCATCGGGTTCTTGGCGATATGGCTGATGTCGTAAAGGCGGAATCCCGCAGGGATCAGAAACCGTTCGATATCCGAGAACGAAAGACTCCTTTCGTAGTAATCATAAAACATCAATTCCGTCAGAACGACATCGATGTCGCGGAGCTTTTCCCCCGCGCCCTCAAGCACCTCGGGCTCGTATCCCTGCGTGTCGATTTTCAAAAGATCGACCCGCCCGATCTCATGGGAGGACATATAATCGTCCAGCCGGAGCACGGGCACCACGCGCTCGTGGTTCAGCGTCTTCTCATACTCGGGCAGCGTCCCGGCCCCTTCCTTTTCAATCTCTTTCAGGCGAACGGAATCCAGGCTCTTGAGATTGATTTTATGGAATCCGGAAATTCCCTTGCTCAGGTCGTGGGTGAAGAAGGCCTGCCCGCTCACATTTGCATGCCCCACGGCGGTGGCGTTGATGATGACTTCATCGCCGGCAAACAGGCTTTTTACAGCGCTGAGGGCGGACTGGCATTCCGATTGCGGTTCGAAGGCGTGAATACGGGCACCTGGCCAAAAGCGTTTGAATTCCTTGATCGTATCTCCCAGATTCGCCCCGACATCCAGGATGGTGGGACGCGGGGAGGGAATGAGAAACTGGAGGGCCTTTTCGCGGGTGAACTTCTTGAGGTATTCGGCGGTGCGCTCCTCGTTGGCTTGGTTGTTCGGCATTCTATCTCCTTGTTTTAATCAATCTGGCCGGAACCCCTCCGACGATGGAAAATGGCTCGACGTTTTTGGTGACAACGGCACCCGCGCCTACAATGCTGTGCTCGCGAATGGTCACATTTCGGGTGACGACCACATTGGCCGCAATCCAGCAGTCATACCCGACCACAATGCGCCCACTTTTGTGGCCCTGTTCGATGGCGGGCTTGTCCAAGCGTTCGAAATTGTGATCCGCAGCGCGAAGCACCACATTCTGTGCGACAAGCACATTATCGCCAATCTGGATTTCGCCCCCGTTGGCATCGATGGTGCTGTTGGCATTCATACTGAAGTTGCTTCCGATCGACAGTTTCCCTGTATCGGCATGGACCGAGCAGTTTCTCATGATGCTGACATTGTCGCCAATCTCAATGTTGTCGAGACCGGTTATGCAAACCCCTGTGTCGATCCGGATCCGGGTGCCGCACCGCTTGCATCTTGATTGAAGAAATCTGCTCCTCGCCAGCATCCCTGTCGATCCGGGCAGGTTGAAGAGGAGGAAAACAATCCATCTTTCCAACTCGGCAAAACATTTTTTCAGCAAAAAACCCATATTGGCTGGCCGGATGAATATTCAGCGGGGAAACGCTGACCACATCCCGGAGGTTTGGGCGGGCTTCATCATTTATCGGGCTGCAAACGTTGAAGGAGAGGCGGCAACCAACCGAGCCCGACCGTAGAAGGGGGGTTGTTAAGCGGCTTTTTCTCGATGCGTTCGAGGAGAACCACATGCGGTTCCCTCAGAACCACCCGGTGCGATTTCATTTCGTCGACCAGATGATGAACGATGGCGTCCGCAGATTCCTCAGAAATGCGGGCATCATCGAGTTCTGCATCCTTCCCCGCGGCCAGCGCTGTGGTGAAATCCGCTCCGGCTGCAACAGGCAGGGAAAAGAACGACTGGTTCGCGTTGGGCTGTATGACCAGAAAATCCGCGACGT
>CAZRIL010000198.1:0-7608 GCA_964600115.1 uncultured Chthoniobacter sp.
CGGCCCCGGGATCGCTGGAGCGCAGATGTTCCAGGAACAAGGCATTGCAATCCAATTCAGGAGGTATCCAATCAGCGCATCAGGCGGGACAACCAGTCTTCCACTCTTGCGCGGTTCACGCCAAGATCGCCGTCGCCGAAACGGGAACGCGCGAACATCAGCACCTGAGAGCCGCCTTCAGCGGGCAGGATGTGGACTGAGGTGTAGTCGGGGAAGCCGAACAGGGCCTGACCCTAACGCTTCCCTCAGATCAGCTGGCACGCGGACCATTCGGAAAAAAACCGAGGTATCCTCGACGGCGGCGAAGCCGAGCCGACGGTAGAGGCTCTGGGCGCGGTTGAATTTTTCCACCCAGATTTGCAATGGTTTGGCGGTGGCCTCGGATTCCGCAATCAATTCCGCCAGAAGGCGGCCACCAATTCCTCGGCCACGGTGACGTGGAAGCAGGGCGATATCTAAGATGGCGATTTCCGTGGGACGGCGATCGACGTAGAGGCGCCCGATGGGTTCCTCGCCAAGCAGGATGACGTCGTAGCGCGCGGCCGGAAACCGCTCATGGTAGTCGGTGTGCTGGGCCTGAAATTGCATTTCGACAAAGGCTCGCTTTTGTTCGTCGCTCCATGGGGCCTGGGCAAGTTCCTCCTCGCGCACGCTGTAGTAAACGCCCACGAGGAACTCCCGGTCGTCTTCGGTCGCGGGCCGAACCGTCACCGGCGGCTGCGGTTCGCTTGGCGCGGTCGCTCGTCCCCGGGCGCGAACCATCGCGTCCAATACGGCGGTGTCCATCCCCATCAGTTCCCGAGCGGGAGCGGTGGATGCGTATTTCCGGACCGCCGGAGTCCCAGAGATCGAGGCGGTCCAAGCATTTTCCGAGTGCGAGAGGGTGAGTTCAAATTCGAGATCCCCTGACTTCCCGGCGAAAGGCGCAATGCGGTAGGCAGTGACCGACCACGAACTGGTCTCCAACGTCCGGAGGGTCACGCCCGGGGCCAGTCCGAGTTCCGCCCACACAACAAACGCGTTGAGCCCCCGCAGGTCCTGATTGTGCCAGACGGCCTTGAGGGTTGAAACATCCGGCTCACCCGTTGCCGTGGCGAAATCCACTTCCGCGAGGGCCACCGGTTCTGTGAGGAACGACAGACGCTCCTTGTCCGTTACGGCCAGAGGAACGTTCCGCAGCAGCGCGGTGACGTGGCGGAAATCCCCTTCGATCCCGGCCGGCAGGTCGGGTTCATCTAGGCAAACCCCTGCCACCATCAGACGCACGCGTCTAGGGATCAGGATTCCACTCGGCGCCAGAAAACGGGACTTCGCATCGAGGAGAACGGGAACAACCTCCTCGTCGAAGACCAGATGCCCGACCGTTTCGGATACGACCACATCAAACGTGGGCGGCAGTGCCACGTTACGTGAATCCCCGCAGATCACCTCGACGGAAACGCCGTTCGCACGAGATGTTTGCTCGATGAGCGGAATCAGGAGTGGTTCGCGCTCGATGGCGACGACGCGCCCGGCTCCCAGCTTGGCGGCGGTCATCGCCCACACCCCCGACCCCGCGCCGATATCAAGAACCGAGCAGCCCGGCTGGACTGTTCTTTCCAGCGCCGCACGGAAGGCCTCGTTTCTGTTCTGATCCTGCAGGAGAAGTTCGTGAATCCTCAAGAGCTCGGCCGCGAAGGCACCAATCGGGACAGACATCGTGTCAGACCCGTATTCTAAGAGCGGGGCGGAAAGTCGCCGATCAGGGCAATGGCGAAGTAAAGGGTCAGGTAGGGGGACATGTTATTGTGGCCCTGGTTCCCACCGGTGTTGCCTAGGGCAGCAACCGACATGGCGACCGGGGTTCCCTGCGCGCTCGCATACGTGGCCGAGACGCTCCGGCGACTGCCGGAAACGCCCCATATGTTTGAGGCAGGCGTGAGCGACGGAGCGGGGGCCGGGACCCCCGGCTGGCCGACGAGGCTGTGGGAGTGGGAAGGAATCTCGCTCTGGAGCAGCGTGACCGCATTCTGTCCTCCCGCTTGGCCTTGGGTGTAAGACGTCAATCCCGGACCGGATCCCTGTCCCAGCGCAGCCCGGCCTTGGAGGTCGGGGAGGGCAAAATTCGTCCTCCCATTGCCGCCATACGTCGTCCCCAGCAGACTGAAGAGCGCGGTATTCTGGGAGATCGGGAGGATTTGCCCGTTACACCACGCCCATCCCCTTGGGACAAAATTGAATCCGAACATCCGGATTTCTGCAATAAATGGATTGGCCATGGTGCGTCAGGAAGGTTTAGTTGGGCGATGGGTAGATTCCCTGGAGGGCAACGATGAAGTTAACCACCACGTAGGGCGGCATGTTGTCGTGCGCCTGACTCCCGCCCATTGTGCTTGTGCCAGCCGCATTCATCACCGCATCCGGCGTCGGGGCATAAACCTGCGCGCCGCCCGAGGCGAAGAAAGCATTCGTCGGCTGCGTGACCCCCGGGGCATTGGAACTCGCCGAGACAAGGTGGTTGTGAGTCGGAAGCTCGGCTTCGGTGAGCGTATGGGAAGCCTCTCCGCCCCGATTGCCCAAGGTATAGCCACCTCCCACATGGATAGGTGTCCGACCCCGAAGGTCAGGCAGGGCGAAGGTTGTCCGCCCATCGCCGCCGAAGGTCGTCCCTAGGAGACTGAAGAGAGCCTGGTTCTGGTTGATGGGAAGAAGCTGCCCATTGCAGAGGGCCCATCCCCTCGGGGCGAAGTCAAACGCCCCCATTCGGATCTCGCTTAAGAAAGGTTCTGCCATTATGCGGTCGGGTTAGTTCGACGGGAAAATTCCGAAGAGACTGATGATGTAATTGATCGCCAAGAAGGGGATGCGATTCTCGTGGGCTTGGCTGCCCCCGGCGCTGGCCACCATGATGTTGGCCATTGCCGCCGTGGAGACTGTCGAACCGCTGTACGGGGTCGCGGAGACGTTCGGGCTGGCTGCCCAGACGTTCCCTCCCGGTGAGGCGCTCACGCCCGCCCCGGATTTGCACTGGGGAGAATGGCGGTGGGATGGAATTTGCGCGACGGTCAGGGTCACCGCTTCCACTCCGCCGGTCTCGCCTATGTTAAATCCCGCACCCCGATGAATTGGCACCCGACCGCGTAAGTCGGGCAGAGCAAAGGTATCCTGACCATCGCCACCATAGGTCGTGCCGATCAATTGGAACAGTGTTTCATATTCCGCGATTTGAATCAACGAACCGTCGCACAAAGCCCAGCCATTGGGGACAAAGGTTCCCGCAAACAGCCGAATCTCACCAACGTAGGGTTGCGCCATTGGTCTGTTTAGTTGAAAATCGCCTCGAAACACATCCCGGTCTCGTCCGGGCCGACCGGGACCAAGAAAACGTCCAAGTCTCCGAGCACCGGGTGCCAGATGCGATAGACGCTCTGGGGCAGGAAAAACTCGCGCGATTCAGCACGGAAAATCAGCGAAAACGGCTCGCGTCCGTGGGGGGGGGGCCGGTAGGCCATGGCAAGCGGTCGGACCGCGGCAAGCTGGACCGTGGCGTTTCCGTGATCGGTGGTCACCTGGAAATTTGTACCCACATAAGTTTCAAAAAACTCAGGCCCCGTGATCTGCCGGAGCTTTTCGATGGTCCCCCCCCCGCTGTTCTCCGCGAAGTTCATCCCGCAACTCCGGTGAGGTGGCTCCCTTCCGTCCGATTGCGAAAGGCCTCTGCATCCAGACATTCAACATCGTAGTGAAAGTCTCCGGCCACAAAACTCACTAGGTTGCCGGAAACCCTAACCGTCCCGACGCCGTAGTGGTCGGCCCGCCTCAAGACCGCGCCCATCCGCACAGGGTCGATAACTTCGGTAATCAGACGGACGGCCCCAGATCCGGACTCCCGGACGACGAAGCGATTGCCAAAATCTTGGACGAATTGCATCGCCTTCCGCGGGTCGGGTGTGCCCTTGGTCCCTGCCCATGCTTTCGCTCCAAAGAAGAGACTTGCCGAGGCCATCAGCGTGCCCCGCATAAACTTGCGGCGGTTGAGTTTGCTAGGAAGCGAGGAATCCATTGCTGATTGATCGCAATTAGTCACCGCATTCCCCCGTCGGTGTCAAGTGCCTGCGCGCGTTTTTTTGAAAATTTCTGGTTGCACCGATTCCGTCATCATGCAAGCCTCCCGCACGGAAAAAGTCCGGAACTGTTTGGGCGCAATCGAGGGGCCTTTCCCGAGGGGAGTGCACATCGGAAACCGGCCAACCGGGGCCACTGTTTGATACGTCACACCATGAGATTGCCCGCTCGCCCATTCACCCGGTTGTTTGTCTGCTTGTGTGTTGCCCTCGCAGCCTGGCTCCCGGGCACGAGCTTTGCAGTCACGTTCACAGTGAACGACGCGACCGATCACGTCTTTACGGCGGTCAATCCCGCAAATGGCGTCATCACGGCCGGTGCCGGTGTCGGAACGGTCAGCCTGCGATCCGCGATCGCAGCGGCCAACGCACAAGCCGGGCCGCACACGATCCTTCTGCCCGCCGGCACCTACAACCTTACCGCGACAAACGGAGGCGTCGGCCTCACCCCGAACTCCCTAGTGGTCGGCAGCAACGTCAATCTTGAAACCACCATCCAAGGAGCGAATCCGGCCAATCCACAAGCGACGTCCATCAGGATGACCGTGGCGGGCAACGACGTGATCGAGACGGCCTTCAATTCGGCCACTGGCCTCGCCGACCTGCCGATGAAACTGACCCTGAGGAACCTCCAGATTTCCGGAGGCGACCGTGGGGCGATTTACACGGGGGCCAGCACGGCGAGCACCCGGAGTGTCACCACCATTGACCGGTGCGTGATCACGGGCAACTCCAACGGCTCAACCACCTTCCCGGGCGGTGCCATTATCAATGAAGGCGGGGACCTCATCGTGACAAACTCCCTCATCTCCGACAACAGCAGTTCCCATGCGAACTTCGGACAGGGCGGAGGCATTCATTACACCCTGCGAAATGCCGCGGGAGCATTTTCTGCAGGAACCCTCACGGTCCAATCCTGCACCTTCAACAACAACTCTGCGGGAATTGGTCCCGGCTTTCCCGCAGGCGGTGCCATCTTCGTCGGAGTTCTGGCAAACAACAGTCTGACCATCGACCAATGCACGTTTTCGGGAAACCTGGCAACCGGTGGTGGTGACGGAGGAGCGGTTGCCCTAAGCAATTCGTCAGCCAATCTTGCGCTGACACGCTGTACTTTCACGAACAACTCAGCAGCAACGGTCAATGGCAAAGGCGGGGCGATCATTGTCAATGCCGGCCCGGCCACCATCGCCTACAATCGCTTCATTTCCAACACCGTCCCGTCCGCCACTCATGGGAAAACGATTCAACAGAGCGCCGGAAATACCGCCAACGTCGCCGCAGATCTGAACTGGTGGGGCGCCAACGCCGGGCCCGGCACAAACGACGTCGTCGGCACGAATGTGACGGCTTCCAAATGGCTGCAACTTCGAACAACCGCCAATCCAAACCCGATTTTGACCAATCAATCAACGAATCTCACCGCCAGCTTCCTCACGGACTCCAGCGGAGGAACGGTGACTGCTTCCAATCTCACCGCGCTGGTTGGACTCCCGGTCTCCTGGTCCAGACTCGGAGGAGACCTTGTTTCGATTGAGGGTTCTATTCAGTCAAACGGAAGCGCCACCGCTTCCTATAATGAAACCACCGGTGTGGTTGCGCCTCATTCTGTGACTGCGATCGTTGACAGCACCCCGGCTTCCGGTTCGGTCAATACCGAAGCCATCACCGTCCAGAAAGCAGGGACCTCCACACTCATTTTATCGGGCCCCTTCACTCCAGTGGTTTATGGGCAGCCTTTCACTGTGAACTTCCGGATGCTGTCCACCACGGGCCGCACCCCGACTGCTCCTACCGGAGACGTCGTGCTCTCCGATGGAGTCACTTCCGCCACGGCCCCCCCCCTCCCCACCGGTTCAGGCACCCTGTCTCTCTTCACCATTGGGACACGGACCGTGACTGCCACTTACCCTGGCGATGCTAATTTTTCCGCTTCGAATTCGTTCGTGACATTACCTGTGACCGTGAACAAAGCGGATACTGTCACCACCATCAGTTCAAACTCCCCGAATCCTTCACTGGCGGGGCAGGGCGTCACAGTGAGATATTCCGTTGCCGCCAAGGCGCCCGGCTCCGGAACACCGACTGGCACGGTCACGATCAGCGATGGCGTCAATTCGGTCAGCGGAACTGTCCTCGCCGGAGAAGCGGTTCTGATCCTCGACTCCTCTGGAAACCGGACTCTGACCGCCACCTACGCCGGCGATACCAATTTTAATGGAAGTACGTCCAGCGGAGTGACTCACACGGTGAACGGATCTCCTGTGGTCACGACCCCCCCAAACAGTCAAACCGTTTACTCTGGCTCAACGGCCACATTCACCGCGGCAGCCTCTGGAACTCCCACCCCATCCGTTCAATGGCAGGTCAGCACAAATGGCGGAGCTTCCTTCACCGATTTCCCCGGAGCCATCTCAGGCACCCTGAGCTTTGTCGCTCAAACCACGGACAACGGAAAAAGATTCCGGGCTGTTTTCACCAACTCGGCAGGGACTGCGACGACAACCGCAGCCACGCTAACCGTTTACGCCCCGCCCGTGGCCAACCCTGACACCATCTCCCGGTTGGAAACGCAAACAAACCTTAGCGTAACCGCGGCCAGCCTTCTCGCGAATGATACCAGCCCGCAGGGCTTTCCGCTCTCGATTACCTCGGTGGGGCCTGCCGCGTCCGGCAGAGCCAGCGTTAGCTTGAACGGCAGCAATGTCGTTTACCAACCGGTCCCCGGATTCAAAGGAACGGATTCCTTTCCTTACACCATCTCCGATGGAAATGGAGGCTCCGCTACGGGAACAGTCACCGTCACAATCTCCAATACCCAGACCGCCACTGTGCGGACGATTGACATTCAGCTTCTCGGAGACGGCACCGTCAGGGTTCGCTACAACGGCATCCCTGGAATCCTCTACAGAATCGAATCCACCGACGCTCTGGAACCGGCCAACTGGGAAACACGAAGCACCGTCACCGCGGACCCCGACGGCAACTTTGAGTTCACCGACAACACGACCATCCCAGCCACCCGCTTCTACCGCGCAATCACACCCTGACGGCTTCTCAGGTTGAGATTCGGAAACACCCGCAAAGCGCGTTGACGGAACGGAAGGATTGGAAGCGTGTTTGGGATTGCTACCAATTTATGGGCATATGAGCCCCGATCCGATCCCTGGTTTGCTGCGTGAACCCCTGAATTTCACTTTCAGTAGAAAGACCTTGCCGGAGTATTTCAACAATTCTGGTGAATATCGTTGACCGGCGCCAATCGTTGAATGCTTCGCCAATGTCATCATTTTGCGTTTTTTCAAAGAGGTAGTGCAACATTTCGTCTGTAAAAGTCCGACGCCGCCACCCTCCGGGAGTCAGATCCCAAGGACTGAAGAGGCCCGGACACGTTCGAATGATGGGGGTGCTAGTATTACTACGTTAAGTGTTGACATGTTCTGAGGAACCGCTCAGATTGCTGGTCCATGGATTGGAACCACGCTGTTTGGCATCGGAGCGTCGA
>CAZRIL010000199.1:0-5357 GCA_964600115.1 uncultured Chthoniobacter sp.
TCGGGTGTCGACCCCACCACCTACGGCTTCGGAGGCCGTCACTCTATCCAAGTTAGCTTCGGGTGCTTGATGGAAGGCCAGAGTCTCCGCGATCTTGCAGAAAACATCAAACGGAAAACGGAGGCGGAGCAAAGTGCGCTCAGGCGATCGTGATTTCCTTTTCGAGGTAGACGTCCTGGATGGCGTTCAGGAGTTGGACTCCCTCGGACATCGGGCGCTGGAAGGCTTTGCGTCCCGAGATCAGCCCGGTCCCGCCTGCGCGCTTGTTGACGACCGCGGTGAAGACCGCATCCTCAAAATCTTTCTTTCCCGAAGCGCCGCCGCTGTTGATGAGACCGGCGCGGCCCATGTAGCAATTCGCGACCTGGTAGCGGCAGAGGTCGATCGGGTGGTCGGTGGTCAGCTCGGTGTAGATCCTCTCGTCGAGTTTTCCGTAGCTCGAACCACCGGTGTTCAGCGCCTTGTATCCCCCGTTGTTTTCCGGAAGCTTCTGTTTGATGATATCCGCCTGGATCGTGCAGCCGAGGTGGTTGGCCTGGCCGGTGAGATCCGCGGAAACATGGTAGTCCTTGTCCCCCTTGATATTGAAGGCCGGATTGCGCAGGTAGCACCAGAGCACGGTAGCCATGCCGAGTTCGTGGGCGAGCGCGAAGGCCTCCGCGATCTCAATGATCTCGCGATGGGCGTCGTCTGAGCCGAAATAGATCGTCGCCCCCACGGCGGCGGCTCCCATGTCGTAGGCCTCGCGGACCTTTCCAAACGAGATCTCCTTGAATGCGTTCGGGTAAGTGAGGAGCTCGTTGTGATTGATTTTGACGAGAAACGGGATTTTGTGGGCGTATTTCCGCGCGACCGCTCCCAGAACCCCGAATGTCGAGGCGACGGCATTGCATCCGCCTTCGAGCGCCAGCTTGACGATGTTCTCGGGATCAAAATACACAGGGTTTTTCGCAAAGCTTGCGCCCGCCGAGTGCTCGATTCCCTGATCCACAGGCAGTATCGACACATATCCCGTGCCCGCCAGCCGGCCGGTGTGATAAATCCGGTTCAGGTTGTTCAGCACGCGCTGGTTTCTGTCGGTGGCTGCAAAGATGCGGTCCACGAAATCCGGGCCGGGCAGATGGAGGAGATCCTTCGGGATGGTCTTCGAGGAATGGCCAAGAAGGTAGTCTGCTTTGTCGCCAAGGTAGGAAGTGATGCTCTTTTTCATAGGTGAGGTGGGAATGGGTAAAAATTCAACGCGCGTTAAGCTAACACGATGGAAATGGTGATTGCAAACCTGCGAATTTTCGGGAAATTGCGATGGAAGCGGGCGTTCTGCCACTCCGGTCTACCGATGATGGCAGGCTGCAAACCCGCAAAACATCGACTCCCGAACCCCTGATGACCTCCGAACCACAACCCACATCACCCACAGCCGCCAGCAACCGGGCCGATCTCCGGCCGGAACACATCCGCGACGCCGTCATCCGGCTCGCCGGAAATTCCCAGGACGGCATCCAGAGCGCCGGGGCCCTGCTGGCCCGGCTGGCCGGTCGAAGCGCGCAGGATGTGATGACATACATGACGATCCCGTCCACGATTTCTGGCGGGCCGTCCCTCTTCCAGGTTCGGGTCGGGACCGGAGAGGTTCTTTCGCCCGGAGACGAGGCGGATTTTCTGGTCGCATTTTACCAGCACAGCTACCAGGACAACATCGGGTTTGTGCGGGAAGGTGGCGTTGTGCTTTACGACTCGGATCACGTTGAGCCGAATCTGGAGGACAAGCGGTTCGTGTATGTCGGCATCCCGGTCACAGGGCTGACGGTCGAGGCCCTTGGCGGCACCGCCAAGGACAAGGGAAAGAACATCTTCGTTCTCGGGCTGCTGGCCAAAATTTTTGATCTCGACGTCGAAAAGCTCAAGCGCCTCCTCCGCGAGAAGTTCGGCGGCAAAAACGAAAGTGTTCTGAACACCGCCTTGATGGCATTTCAGGCCGGCTACGCCTACCCCGTGGGGAATGTTCTTTCGACGCGCTACAAATTCGAACCGTCCGAGGACACCGGCGGACGGGCCCAGTTGACGATGGATGGAAATCAGGCGCTCGCGTATGGGCTGATCGCCGCTGGCGTGAGGCACGGAGCCGCCTATCCGATTACTCCATGGACGACGATCATGGAAACGCTTCGCGCGGAGCTGCCGAAGTATGGGGGGCTTTTCGTGCAGTGTGAGGACGAGATCGGTGCGGTCTCGATGGCCCTCGGGTTTTCCTATTCCGGCCACCTGGCGATCACTGGCAGTTCCGGGCCGGGCATCTCGTTGAAAACCGAGGCGATCGGCTGGGCGACGATGGCGGAGATGCCGCTCATCATCGTGAATGTCCAGCGCGGCGGGCCGAGCACAGGCCTGCCCACCAATGTCGAGCAGAGCGATCTTTACCAGGCGATCTACGGTGGTCACGGCGACAGCCCGCGCGTCGTGCTCGCGCCCTCGACCGTCGAGGATTGTTTCTATATCGCCATCGAGGCGGCGCGCATCGCCCGGGCCTACAGCACGCCGGTCTTCATTCTGAGCGACGCTTCCCTGGCCTCCCGGATCCAGGCATTCGACGAGCCGGACCTCAAAAGCCTTGTTGTGGAGTTCCAGCCCAACCTCACGCCCCGCGCGCAGGGATTCCAGCCATACCCGCTTGATCGCGTGACCCAGCATGCGCCTCCCGGGACACCGATGCTTGGAGGGGTATACCCCACCGTCACAGGATTGGAGCATGATGAAATGGGCCATCCGACCGGAAGCGCACGGCTGCACACCGCCATGACCGCCAAGCGCCGGAACAAGCTCCAGAAGCTGGCTGCGGAAATCCCCGCGCCGGAAGTCTTCGGCGATCCCGAGGGGGAAGTGCTGATCGTTGGCTGGGGATCGACCTACGGCCCGATTTATGAAGCGGTCAAAACCGCTACCGCGGCCGGCGAGAGTGTATCCGCCCTCCATCTGAGGCACCTGAACCCTCTTCCGAACGGCCTTGAGAAAATCTTCACAAAATTCCGCCGCATCGTCGTCGCGGAGATGAACGACCAGGGGCTGTATGGCTACGGGCAGCTCGCCTCCATCCTGCGAGCCCGTTACTGCGATCCTAAAATTACCAGCCTGAACAAGACAAGCGGGCTGACATTCCACGTGAAAGAAATCCTCGAAGGAGTATTGAAATGAGCACCCCTGCCGCCTGCCCCCCGACAGAAAAACTGACAAAAAAAGATCTCACCGCCGACCATCCGACATGGTGTCCCGGCTGTGGTGACTTTGCCGTGCTGGCATCGTATTACAAGATGCTCGAGCGGCGTCAGCTTCCGCATGAGAAGATCGTGACGCTTGCCGGCATCGGGTGTTCGTCCCGGTTTCCGTATTTCGTGAACACCCACGGCGGGCATTTCATCCATGGACGGGCGGTGCCTCTCGCCTCGGGCGTGAGCCTTGCGAGGCCCGACCTGCATGTTTTCCTCTTCGGCGGCGACGGCGATGCCTTCTCGATCGGTGGAAACCACCTCGAGCATGGGGCCCGGAAGAATATCAACCTCACCTACGTGATCATGGACAACTTCGTCTACGGCCTCACGAAGAAGCAAACCTCCCCGACTTCACCGGTCGGGTTCAAATCAAAAACAGATCCGAACGGAGCCGTCGACCAGCCGGTCAATCCGATGAAAAAGCTTATCACCGCAGGGGCGACATTTGTGGCGCGGTCGCATGCGACCCAGGTCAACCACATGATCGAAATGATGGAGCGGGCGCTGGACCATCCGGGATTTTCGGTCGTCGAGATCCTCTCCGAATGCGTTGAGTTCTTCCCGGGGGCCTTCGATGCCGGAAATCCCCGTAAAGGGGGGGCGTTCCAGCTGATCGAGGAAAAGAAATGGGACGGGACGCCCGAAGACGAGTTGCGCCACGACACCACGGACGAGATCGCGGCTTACAAGCTTGCCAACCTTCCCTTTCCCGGGTGCTTCGGCGTGTTTTACGAGAGCGACCGGCCGACAAAAAATGCCCTCGAGGCCCAATGGGTCAAGACAACCCGGGAAAAGACCGGGGAAGCCTCCGCGCTCGATCTCCTGCAGAAAACCTTCGACCGGATGAAGTAGGCTCCGCAAGGGGGGGGGCTCAGGATCAGGCCAAGTGCTTGATCGCGAAGCCCCATCTGGCTGCAGCTTCGCTGGATGCAACCAGCCGTGGATGGCCGGGGTGCATTGGCGTCCCGCCCGTGTGCAGCGCCGCGTCCTGATGCGGGAACCATTACCCAAACAGTCGGGACACCTGTTCTTCCGTTTTTCCCGGTTTCGGAGAAGCCTCCCACATGGTTGGCACTGAAATTGCTCTCTGGCTTGTGTGTGCTTTGTGATTACCATGTCCGGACGAAAAGCGATTCCCTCCGGTAGTGAGAGCTCTGATCGGCCGGTGCTGCCGCATTGTGACGAAATCTTTACAAATTTCTCTTTGGCAGTTTACCCACTCAGGGAGCACCGTTCCAGTATGACATGTCTTCCCATGGTCCGGTCGGGCCGATCCAGGGCCTTCAGCCTTTTGGAGCTTCTTGTCGTCATTGCGGTTATGGCGGTCATGATGTCGCTCATGCTCCCGGCAATTTCTGGATTTTCCAGCACAGCCGGGCGCCGTGGTGCCGTGAATGTCCTGATGAATACGTTTGAGCAGGCCCGTGTTGCGGCTCTCGAGAGCGGGCAGACCGTATATGTCGGTTTCGCGGACGAATCGTTTCCTGTTGCCGATATGCAGTATGCCGCTTTTGTCGTCTTCCGGGACGCCACGGAGGAAGAGAGGACCGCCGGCAAGGACTACGTCATTTTGAAGAAGTGGACCCGTCTCCCCAAGAATATCGCGTTCAAGCGCCTGAACAGTTCGCTTGTTCCTTCCTCCGGCGGCACGACGTCCTTCCCGAATCTGAAGAACGAATTGAGTTCCACGTTTTCGTCATGGGCCGGGAGCCTTCCCGTCATCGCCTTCAACTCGAGCGGGGCGGTGGAGCAGCCGAATTCCAATCTCTGCGTCTACCTTTACGAGGGATATTTTTCAGGGGGACAGGAGAATTACACTCGCAACAACGATATTCAAAAAAGCGCTGCGGGGCTTTTTGAGAAAATTTCGTTCTCGCGCTACACAGGCCGTGCGCAGCTCGATATCACCGGGACTTAGTCTCCGGCTGTCGATCGCTTGCTGTCGGCTTACCAAGGATTTGGATATTTTCCTGCCCATTCACAAATTACGATCGCGCGGGTTGTCTCCGCTGCGCTTCGGTTGCCCTCCCAGGGCCAAACATTCGAATTCCCCTTTTGGCAAAACGCTATCGCGCGGGTTTTGCGCCGCTGCGC
>CAZRIL010000199.1:5457-7578 GCA_964600115.1 uncultured Chthoniobacter sp.
CGCTATCGCGCGGGTTTTGCGCCGCTGCGCCAAACGCTCGAGTTTTCCCATCTTACCAAGCGCTATCGCGCGGGTTTTCCCTCATCGAGGTTGTTTTGGCGCTCGGTGTGATTGCATTTGCCCTCGTGGGAATCATGGGGCTTTTTCCGGTCGCCATGAAATCCGCTCAGGAGAGCCAGCGTGAAACCCGTGCCACGCTGATCGCGCAGCAGATCTTTTCTGATTTGAGGGTCTCCGCAGGAACCAACCGCTTCGTCATATCCGGTGCCACCGCCAACGATACCAACGCTCTCAGCCTGGCGTCGGATGGCAATCTCTACCTGGCGTTCGGCACAAATGGATCCCCGCTCGCAACAGTCAACGCCGCGGCCTTCACGAACAGCTATCCGGACTTAACCGCCTCGTTTCTCGCAAACATCAGCGTGGATACAAATACGGGTATCTCCAATCTCTCCCGCGTCCAGACAACAATCGAAACCCCCGCCTCCGCCCCATCCGCAGTCCGCGCCAGATACACGTTCGTCACGCTGATGAATTACTGAGGGCATGATTGGACAGAATTAACAGAGTTGACGAAATGGGAAATAATTACGATTTAGCAGGCAAGGTAATCGGGCTGGCTATGGAAGTTCACAGCACGCTTGGTCCCGGATTTGTCGAATCGGTTTACGAGAGCACCCTCTCTCTGGACCTCGAAGAAGTTGGCGTTCTTCACAGCAGACAAGCTCCCCTCGAAGTCATCTACAAGGGTCACAACATCGGCGACTTTTTTACCGATATTTGCATAGGAAGAGAACTGATTACCGAGCTGAAGTCTGTCCAGAACCTTCTGCCCATCCATGAAGTCCAACTTGTGAACCACCTGACTGCAACGGGTATTGATGAGGGTTTGCTGCTGAACTTTGGAGCCGGAAGCCTGCAGCTCAAAAAGAAATTCCGAAAAACCCAGCGGCCTTGATGCTGCACCTTTGCATTCTGTAAATTCTGTGAATTCTGTCCCCAAAAGTGCTTTTAGTCTGATCGAGCTCATGGTGGCGATGGCGGTCATGTCCATCCTCCTTGTGCTGCTCCTCAACATGGTGGACAGCGGGACGAAGCTCTGGCGGGTCAATGAGAACCGGGTCGATTCCTACCGTGAGGCCCGTGCCGCACTCGGCATCATCTCCAGAGATCTTCAAAATGCCCTGGCGGGCACGAATGGCACGAACACCTTCCTGTTCAACGCCTCGGCTTTTCCAAATCTGGGCGGCGTCGGCAATCTCGTCTCCGACACGAATCAGGGGGCCGCCTTCTTCTTTCTTTCCGCGCTGCCCGCCAAGGCCCAGGACACCGCCTCAAACAAGAGCGATGTCTGCCAGGTCGGGTATTTCATGGCCTTCGGAAAAAGCTCGAGCGCCTCCAACTCTCCGATCAATACCATGAATATCTACCGCTATATTCTGAGCAGCGATCCGACGTTCGTGCGGCTCACGAACTCGCCCCTCTCACCTTTCCCGTCAACGCTCACGACCTCGGACGCCAAGGTGGAACTTCTCGCCAGAAATGTCACCCGCTTCACCGCCAGCGCCTACACCTTCACGAACAACAGCCTCGTCACGTTTTCCGCATCCACCAATTCCCCGATCCCCGACCTCGTCGAAATCAGCATTTCCGCCATCAACCAGGAAGCTGGCAAAAAGCTCGGCAATTCCCCATCCGACTTTTCCGCGTGGACCTCGACCAACGGAGCTGTCCACTCCAACATCATCGCCCCGGTCGAGCAGACCTTCACGACGCGCATCAAAATCAACCGGCCCCAATGAGGAGGCACCTTGACATGATTTTCAGGATGAGCAGGAACGACGCAAAAATGGGAGAGCGGAGGGCGGAGACCGGAGAGCAAAGTTCGACCCCTGCGGCCTTTCCGGTCGCCGCTTTTCTCCGCAGACGCTCCGGTTGCCATCCCGGCTACACCTTCGACTTTCCCAAACAGCCAGGAAGCGCTGTCGCGCGGGTGTTCCGATTTCCGCTTTCTCAAAAGGCCTCCTCTCTAATAACCACCCTCCTCGTCCTCGTCGTCCTCTCGACCATCGTCGTCGCTTTCATGCAGAGCATGAGCGTGGAGCGGAATGTTGCGAAGAG
>CAZRIL010000200.1:0-5873 GCA_964600115.1 uncultured Chthoniobacter sp.
TTCTCGAGGAGACCAAACGCGTCTTCAAACCCGAGTTCCTCAACCGCCTCGACGACATCATCGTCTTCCACACGCTCACGAAGCCGGACCTCGTTCGCATCGTGGATCTGGAAATGACGAAAGTCATCGCCCGCATCAAGACGAAGGACATCCACCTCCGCCTCGATCCCGCCGCCCAGGAACTCCTCATCGAGAAAGGCTACGACCCGACCTACGGAGCACGCCCGATGCGCCGCGCCGTCGAACGTTACGTCGAAGACCCGATGGCCGAGGAAATCCTCCGCGGACACATCAAGCCCGGCGACAACGTCCTCGTCAAACGCGATGGCGAAAAGCTCACCTTCACCGTCGACTCGTCAAACGCCGAGCCCGTCGCCGAAGCCAGCGCCAGCTGATTCCGTCTCCCGAGCCGGGGACCCACGTCCCCGGCCGTCGGACTTTCTGGTTGCCACCCGGATTCGCGTTCCGGTAGCCTCCCGGACTCCCCCGAATCATCGCGCGCGATTAGCTCAGTGGTAGAGCGCCTGCTTCACACGCAGGAAGTCGCAGGTTCGAACCCTGTATCGCGCACCATTTTTTAACACCTCGAAATCGCCCGCAAAGCCTGATAAATAAAGGCTCTGCGGGATTTTTACTGTCAAAATGCCGGGTATGGAAAATGATGGAAAAAGCTGGTTTCGCTGTTACCCATTGTTACCCAAAAACGGCCCAATTCAGCGGTTTTTTAGAGAGGATTGCCACCCCGCATGGAGGGCGGGCGAACTTGACAGCGAGAAGGGATAGGGAGATTCTATTGGAAATGCGTGTGGCTCCCAAAAAAGCAGCGGAAGTTGAAACCGTGACCATCGGGCAGAAAGCGGCAGCCAAGGCCCGCCGTGCGGTGAGCGCAATGTCACCGGAAGCTCAACAGGAGTTGGCCCGGCAGGGCATGGCGAAGTTGTATCAGGCCGTTGGTCATGGTGAAGCCAAAGCTGTTCGGTGCTGATACGAATTTCCTCATGGACATGGCCGACCAGAAGGAGGCGGCTTGGACAGCTTGGGAAATCGGCAAACAGCGGGGACACAGTTTCCTCATTCTCCCGGTAGTCGCCGGGGAATTGTTTTACCTTTCGGAAAACGGGCAGGCGAAGGAAAAGGCGCTGGCTTCCCTTGCGCTGGAACGCGCGATTGCGGACTGGAAGTTTACCCCGCGAGATTTGAGCGATACGGAAACGGAAATCGCCCGTCTTGGGGCCGAGAATCTTCTCCATGAGGACATTTTGCCGCCCACCGAATTCAACGACGCCTTTCTGGTTTGTCAGGCGGCAGTTGAAGGAGTGCCCTGCCTTCTGAGCAACGACGCCCATTTGAAGGACTGCGATCAGCAGCGGCTTCAAGCAGTTTTGCAGGAGCGCGGGCTTTCTCCGGTAATCATTTTCCGGTATGGGAGCTACATTCGCGCCTTCGGCACAAGGCGCTGACCACTACGAGGGTTTGAGGGATAGCGGCCTTGAGTCAGTCTCGCGTTTCTTCCATACTGGCAGTTTTCCGGCTCGCTTAGCTCAGCGGTAGAGCACCGCCTTCACACGGCGGGAGTCGTAGGTTCGATCCCTACAGCGAGCACCAGATTTATCCCCGGCGTGACCGCATTTTCCTCACGGCCTCTTCCCCAAGAAGCGCCTCGACGCTGCATCCCAACGCACAGGCGATTTTATAGACCGTATCCAGCGTAACCCCTTCCCCCGAGGTTTCCAACTTGTGGGCAAGGGATTTTGACACCCCGAGTTTCAACGCAAATTGTGCGTAACTCAATTCCCCGCGCCGCCTCCGCAAGTTTTCGGATAACGATTTGGCGATGGGATTGGACACGGCCAATTCATATCGGGAACGCCGTCCATATTTATGGACGATTTCTGTTGCTCACGGAGGCGGTTCATCTACTCTGGCAACTCCCAATGGGTGCCAATCTGTCACTTCCGATTGACCGGCTCGCCAAACCGTCGCGGCCTTCGGAACTGGCCGCCCTCGTGAGACAGATTCTTGCGGAAAATGCCGCTAAACTGGAACAGGCGATAACAGCCGGGGCATTGACCGTTTCCGTTCCCCCGGAAGACCACGCGATAGAAATTTGGGACAGAAACTCGGGGCGTGTCCGGTTCTTGATTGGAGGTGCTGCACGGATTTCCGAGATCGTGCCTTTCGTAGAAAAGGATACTTGAAATGAGGCTTTCGGAAATGGGAGCGGGTGAATCCAGCGAGGAGATTTCTTCCGAGACAGTTCCCGCGCCGTCAAAAAAACTCCGTATCATCTGCGCAGAAGACAGCCCGGATGAGCAGGAAATGTTGTTTGAATTGCTCTCCGGGCGAGGGCATTCCGTGGCTTGCTGCGACAATGGGCAGGCAGCTTTGCGGGAGGTTACGGAAGCTTCTTGTGACGTGCTTATCACAGACAATGACATGCCCCGTATGGGGGGCTTGGAATTGATTCGTGCGCTCCAAAATATCCGCTGCTTTCCAAAAATCATTGTCATTTCCGCGTTCTTGGAGCCTGAAATGGAAGAGCAATATCGAAATTTGGGCGTCTGCTTTTTTCTGCCAAAGCCTTCGCCCAAGGAAAAAATCCTGAAAGCTGTCGAAGGTGATTGAGCAGCGAGCAGCGCGGCTCCCTTTCACAAATCCATACGATGCAAGGTAGGCTCCCCATTCGGGGAACCCCCGTTTCCCTCCGAAAATAGGCGGCGAAGTTGCCCCGGACTCGGGGCTAGGGCCGCGAATTTCCGTGCGAATGTCGCGGAAATGAAAGCACATGCCACCCTCGACAATGACATTCGCTTTGCCGAACGTCGCCACCCCGTTGACTTCATCGAACCCGCCCCGAGCGGAAAGGAAAGCATCCGGCGAACGTGCGAAGTTCTCAGCCGCACCTTCGGATGGGTGGCCGAGGGCGACACCGTTGAACAAAGGGGACTCCGCGCCACGGTCGTTCTTTATTGTGTCCGGGCCGATTTGCTTGGCACATCCACCCTTGAAGAAATCGGCACGCGCAACGGCTGCCCGCTCTCGGCCCTTGAACGGCTTGTTGCGGACTTCTGCCACACCATCGGCTGGCAATGAGCGCGACGATTCAGCAGACCGCCGAACAAGTGCGCGGCATTCCCCTGCGGGAATTGCTCCGCTGGCACGGCTTCAAAATCCGGCAGGAGGGCGTCAGCTTCCGCGCCCGGAGTGACCGTCACAACATCGTTGTCACCGGCAATAAGTGGTTCGACAACAAGACCGGCACGGGCGGGGCCGGAGCGATTGACCTGCAAATGCACCTATGCGGCGGGGATTTTCAAACCACATGCCACGTTTTGGCCGAAGGCTTCCGCCCGACCGGGGCGGGACTGGTCTTTCCTCCAGACAAGAACCCAGCCAGCAGGCGCAGGCCCTTTGAAGAACTGGCCGCCCAATACGCCGTTCCAAGCCCCGGCAACTGGCCGATAGCCCGCGACTACCTTGTCGAAACCCGGAAAATCGAACCGGCCATCGTGGGCGAATTGCACGGACGCGGCTCGATCTACGCCAACAACCACCAGCCAAACCCCGGCATTGTCTTTCTTCACCGCACGCCGCACGGCAAGGTTGAAGGGGCCACATTGCGGGATACCCGCCACGAATCCAGCTTCCGGCCCTGCCTTGGCAACAAGCTCACGGCATGGTTTGCCCTGGGCGACCTCGCCAACGCGAAAACGGTCGTTGCCGTTGAATCGCCGATTGAAGCCCTGAGTTATCACACCCTGTTTGCGAGCAGGCATGACCGGCTCGCCATCGTCAGTTGTGCCGGTTCCTTCGTGCCGGATGAACTGATGGCGCAAACATGCGACCGCCGCCAAAACTTTATTGTCGCCTTGAACAACGACGACGCCGGGGAACTCGGCTGGCAAAGGGCATGGGACAACACGGTTGACTGGCCCGGCTTCAAAATTTCGTCCGAATGCCCCCGGCGCAACGACTGGAACGCTGATCTTGTCGCCACTGTCCGCGCCGCGCGCGTCACTCACACGCAACAGCGGCCTTCCCTCCATCTGTAACCCCCTTGCCACCGGCAGCAAATCCCAAAACACATCATGGAACTCACCGCTACCTATTCCCCCGAAGACAACAAATTGCGTCTCTATTCCAGCGAACGGCTCGACAAGGAAACCTATTCCCGGCTGAAAGCCGCTGGCTTCTCATGGGCACCCCGGCAGCAGCTTTTTGTCGCGCCCATGTGGACGCCGCAGCGTGCCGACTTGCTCATGGAGCTTTGCGGCGAGATCGGCGACGAGGACAAATCCCTTTCCCAACGAGCCAAGGAACGGGCCGAACGCTTTGAAAATTACAGCGAGAACCGGGCCAAGGACGCCGAGGACGCCCGCAAAAGGGTGGATGCCATCGTGGAACACATCCCCTTTGGACAGCCTATCCTCATCGGCCACCACAGCGAGAAACGCGCCCGGAAAGACGCCGAACGCATCGGCGACGGGATGCGCAGGAGCATCAAAATGTGGGATACGTCGAAATACTGGACGGAACGCGCCGAGGCCGCGATTCAAGACGCGGCATACAAGGAGCGTCCCGACGTTCGCGCCCGGCGCATCAAGAAACTGGAATCCGAGCAGCGGAAGCAAGAGCGCATCCTGAAACACGCTCGCGAATCCCTCACGGCATGGAGCGCGGAGGGCCTGACGCATGAACAGGCGTTGGAGATCGTGAAACGCGCCGACTTCTACCTTCCCCGCAAGGAGGGAGACCGCCCGGACTTCCACCAAAAGCCGGATGCCTCGACCGCCCTGAATGGCGACTATCCGAGTCTCTACGCGCCGCGCACGTTGGAGGAAGTCGTCGAGAACGCAAAGATTTGCTTTGCACGGTCTGTCCAGCATCACGAGCAATGGCATTCGCACTTCACGAACCGCCTCGCTTACGAGCGGGCCATGCTCGCGGCGGATGGCGGCATTGTAGCCGATAAAAACGCGCCGCAGATCGGCGGGGCCTGCAAGTGTTGGGCGTCGCCTCGCGGCGGCTGGTCGTTGATTCAGAAGGTCAACAAGGTATCCGTGACCGTGCTGGATAATTGGGGCAACGGTGGGGCGGATTTCACCCGCACCATCCCCTTTGACAAGCTCACCGCCGTTATGAGTCGGGCCGAGGTGGACGCCGCCCGCGAGGCCGGTTTGCTTGCCGGGGAGTGTCCCCTTGGGTTCATTCTCCGCTCGAAACCGAGCCAGGCCGAGGCCGTCAGCGAACCGGCAAAGCCCATTCAGGAGGAACCGAAAGTCGCCCAACTCCCGGCCATTCCGAGCGGGATTCAGACCCCACGCGGCCCGCTCCCCCAAAGCCAGCAAGAGCTTTTCAAGCGGCAGGCCGGGCAATCGCAGAAACGCGGAATCGGCCTGTGAACGCTTCCCGTTCCCACATGGCGCACCCGCGCTTTTGTTCCGCTCGTTGGCCGGAGCCGCTGACGGCACCGGGGGGC
Source organism: uncultured Chthoniobacter sp. (assembly GCA_964600115.1). Classification (GTDB taxonomy): domain Bacteria; phylum Verrucomicrobiota; class Verrucomicrobiia; order Chthoniobacterales; family Terrimicrobiaceae; genus QYQL01. The sequence continues at coordinate 5,480 of CAZRIL010000200.1, forward strand.
GGCGCAGGCTTGCCCCACGTGCCTACCGTCTCCGGCCAACCAGCTTACCTTTCGGGACGACTCCCGCCCAGGCCGCCCATTGAAGCAAGGCCCCCGCTTCGCCCCCTGCCATGCTTCAATCGGCGGCTGCACCCGAGGCCGACCGGCTGCTTTTTCATCCCGCACCAAAGCGATAATCGCGCTCAGTGGGCACCGCCGCGCCGGTTCGCCGGGGCTTCGACCTCTCGCCCCGCTTCCCTCTGCGTCGGCCCCCAATCAGCGCACCTTTGCCGACCAGTCGGGTTGCGCCCGCCCATTCCTTCCGTCCTCGCCTTCCCCCAAGCCCCTCCGGGCGGAACGAATCGGCGGCGTGACCTCTTTCGACCTCTCAAGCGGAGTCCCCGGAAACGAGTTC
>CAZRIL010000200.1:5973-7379 GCA_964600115.1 uncultured Chthoniobacter sp.
ACCACCGACAAGCCCGCCGCCGTTCAGCTTCATTTTGAATGCTCCTTTGAAACGAAACTTCGCTTCAACGCGCTTCACGAAGCCCTCGGGTTCAAAACCAAAGTCCAAACCTTAGAGGCGATTCTTTATTTCGTTTCCACCAAGGACAAGATCGACCCCGCCGCGCTGGAACGCATCGAGGCCGACGTAAAGGAAACGCTGCGCCTGCTCGAATCCTTCACATGAAGAACGGGCAAATTTTCGCGCGAAAATCCACCGCACGCGGGCGGCTGGATTTGGAATATCTCGACGAAACCTCCGGGCGGAAAGTTTCGTTGCGCGAACGTGCCGACATGGAGCAGCAAATCGGCAAAAAGCTCAAAGGCTTCACCGATTACGCATCGAAGGAAACACTCGGACAGGTTCACGCCGGCGGATTTCTCCACGATCACATCCGCATCAACCGGGACGGCACCAGCACGGCACCGATGCGTCTTTCCAACGCGGAGCGCAAGCGCCGCATCACCGAATCCTGGCAACTTCATCTTGGAAAATTTCCCTCGCAGGCGAAACGCCCGGTCATCGCGCATCGGCTGATTTTCTCGATGTCCAGCGAGCAGCACAACGCGCTGGTTGCTGCGGGCCTCAATCCCGATCAGGTGTTGCACTCCACCATGAAGAAGGTCATGCGGAAATTTGCCGAGGCATTTCACCCCGGCGATTCCATCGGCTACGCCTACGGCCTGCACCACGACACGGACAATCTTCATGTTCACGTCGCGCTTTGCCCGCGCACCGCGAAGGGCAGCTATGTCGGATGCAGCACGTCGCGCTTCAACCAATCGAAACACAAGCGGCAGATGGACAGGATTCGCTCATGGTTCGTGCAGGAAAACCAGCGATGGGAAAAGATTCTTCACTCCCCGCAGGATATTGAGCAGGCGATTTCCCACCGGATAGACTCGGATAAAATCGCGTTCGCTCCGCGTCTCACCGCCGCGCACTTGAACGCCTTGCGACACGCGCAGACCGCCGAAGCGATCCGGTTGCAAAACTCGCATCAAAGTATCTGCAATCTCGAAACCGCCATCGCCGCCAAGCGGCGGCTTCTCACGGTTCAGCGCAACGCGAATTACGTTTCGCGTCTGCTCGGCCAGCGAAAGCCCAAGTTCACCCGCACGGCGGAAAAACTCGCTGCCGCTGTTGACCGCCGTTCGCTCCGCGAAATGCAGAACCTCCTTTTCAAGATCAAACGCGACTATCGCGCCGCGCACAAACGCTACTCAAAAACCTACGGATTCCATTCTTATGGCAATCGCAGCACCATCACACACAGCCATCGGCAGCAGGGCGTTAAACTCTGATTTCGTCCTCTGCGAAAATTTCGCGTTCCGCCCCGCCAACGTGGACGGCTTTTCGCATCAGAC
>CAZRIL010000201.1:0-7322 GCA_964600115.1 uncultured Chthoniobacter sp.
TTCGGGCCGGTAGGGAAAGACCCCATGGAAGCCATTGCGTCGGATGGCTATGCTGTGATTATGAAACCTTCCATCGTCGCGGGCATCATTCGTCGAGTCGGCTATTCTCTTCTCGCTCTGCTCATGTGTGTGGCGGCCGAAAAGTCCCTGGCGCAGGCCACCTCCGGCCAGTGGGACGAGATTGTTGGGAAAGAAATCCGCAACAACCAGGGGGTTCTGCTGGGCCGCGTGAGGGACAGCGCTGTGGACCTCGAGCACGGTCGTTTTGTGGGGATGATTGTCACGTATGGAGGCTTTCTCGGGATTGGAGAAAAATCCGTGATTGTTCCCCCGGATGCCCTGCGGGACGACGGAACTGCCCGCACCCTCTTTCTCAACATGGATGAAAAGACGTTCCGCCAGGCGCCGACATTCAAACTTTCCGAGGATGTCGGCCCGCCCCTGTCTGCAAAGGTCGCGGAGGTTTACCGCTATTTCGGGCAAACCCCGTTCTTCGCGGTGCAAGGCGCCCCGTCCACGGGGGACAAATATTCGCTGAATACCCTCGGGTATGTCCAGAAAGGATCCAAGATTCTCTTCCTTCCAGTGGAAAATTTACAAGGGGTCCGCCTGGGTTATGTCGCCGGGCTGCGGGACCTTAATCGCGTCACCGGACGGATCAAAGGCGTGGTGATCCGCCCCTACGGAAACGTTTCTCCCGGGAACATGAAGGTCGTGCAGCCGCAGGCCCTGCGCTACAACCGTAATCACAAAGAGCTTCGTCTCAACAATCACTACCAGGAATTCAAAGACAGTCCGAACTTTGATATGTCCGTCGGCGGATGGTTTGACGAGGAAAGTCCCGAGAGACCGGGGCTTCCACTCCTGCCTCCCGTCCAAGGTGAGAGCGCGAAGGACAAAGCCACCACGATGGAGATCTCCAGGCGCGTCAGGTCAGACTCCCAGCTTTCCAACTATGGAAAAACCATCGAAATCAAGACCCTCCACGGGAAGACAATCCTGCGCGGAAGGGTTGAGAACACCGCTGCCCGGGACCGTCTCGTGGCCTATGCCACTGAAGCCGCCGGGGCCGGAAATATTACCATCGAACTCGAAGTCCGCCCGATGAGCTCGGCGGAAAATGCCAGTGACCGGTAGCGCAGAGCGCCGGGAGGAAAGCGGCTGCGTGGTGTCCTACGGGACGCGGGAAGGCGTGGCAAAGATTTCGAGTGCCTGTTGCGAAAGCCCATCCGCTTCGACGATTTTTCTGCGCGAGGAAAATCCGGAGGTGATCCGGACGGCGCGGGCGGGCAACCCGAATTCCGAGGCCAGAAATTCACAGAGTGCCTCATTGGCTTTGCCATCGGTGGCGGGAGCCCGGACCCTGACCTTCAAGTCTTCGCCCAGCCAGCCGACGATCCCGTTCCGTGAGGAGCCGGGGACGACTTTGACGGAGATCTTCATCCGGACCGGGCAGCGCCTCCAGCTTAGGAAAATCTGAAGAACCCTGCGGCAGTCTTCTCCGTAACGGCCGCGATCCGGTCGAGCGAGCATCCGCGGACCTCGGCGACTTTTTCGGCAACGAGCCGTGTATGAGCGGGTTCGGCGCGTTTGCCCCTGTGAGGGACAGGAGCGAGATACGGGCAGTCTGTCTCAACCATGAACCGGTCCTCCGGGACCATGGCTGCGACCTCACGGACAATCGGCGCATTTTTGAAGGTGATGATCCCCGTGAAGGAAACCAGATGGCCCATGTCGAAGATCTCCTGCGCCTGATCAGGCATGTTGCCGAAGCAGTGAAAGACTCCGCGGACTTTGCCCGTGTAGGGTTTCAGGATCTGCAGCGTATCGTCCCAGGCATCCCGCTGATGGATCACGACATTGAGGCCGAGTTCGCACGCGAGATCGAGCTGCGCCGAAAAGGCTTCGGCCTGCGCGGAGCGGTAGGACCCGTCAACGATCATCGCCTCGGTATCCTCGGCCATTTCGGCCTGGAGCGCGGAGAGGGCAGGCGATGAGGAGAGTTGCTCAGAGGGCAGCCGGTGGTAGTCGAGACCGGTTTCCCCGATTGCGGCCACTTTCGGATGGGTTGCCAGACCGCGCAGCACGTTGAGCCAGTCGCCGTGTTCCTCCTCAACATTTGTGGGGTGTAGGCCAACAACCGCATAGATGGCAGGATGCTTTTCCGCAAGCGCAACCGCCCGCCGGCTGCTCTCCATGCCGGTCCCAATCGTGAGGATCCTGTGGACACCGGCTTCCCGGGCCCGTTCCAAGACGGCGTCTAGGTCGCCGGCATAGTCCGGGTAGTCCAAGTGGGCGTGCGTGTCTGTAAGCATGTCAGTTCAGGAGTTTATACCACGTGCTGCGGCGGTGGGGTTCGTAGCCTGCCTCTCGGATCAGGCGTTCGATGTCCGCAGCCGAGAGACGAAACGATGTACCGGCGCTCGACACCACGTTTTCCTCCATCATCACGCTCCCGAAATCGTTGGCTCCGAATTGGAGCGCGATCTGCCCGATTTTCGGCCCCTGGGTGACCCAGGAACTCTGAACGTTCTCGAAATTGTCCAGGAAGATTCGGGAGATCGCCTGGGTGCGCAGGTATTCCGCGCTGGTGACCGTTTCCGCGCGCAGCTTGGTGTGCTCGGGCTGGAACGTCCAGCAGATGAAAGCCGTGAACCCGCCGGTTTCATCCTGAAGGTCGCGCAGGCGTCCGAGGTGCTCGATCCGGTCGTCGAGGGATTCGACATGGCCGAACATCATGGTGGCGCTCGATCTCAAGCCCAGTTCGTGAGCCTGCCGCATGACATCCAGCCACTCGTTCGAGTTGCATTTCAGCGGAGCGATCCTGTCGCGGACGGCGTCCACCAGGATTTCTCCGCCGCCGCCGGGAATCGAGCCGAGGCCGGCATCGATGAATTTCGAGATCACCTCGCGCACCGGCATCGAGAAAACTTCGGAAAAATGGTTGAACTCCGGCGGGCTGAAGCCATGGATGTTGATCTCCGGGTATTTCTGCCGGATGTGGCCGAGCATGTTCAGGTAAAAGTCGATCCCGAGCTTCGGGTGGTGTCCGCCCTGGAGCAGAACCTGGACTCCGCCCTCGGCAGCGAGCTCGTCGAGTTTTTCGTCGATCTCATCCAGCGTCAGCACGTAGTGGTCATCGTCCTTTTCCGTCCGGTAAAACGCGCAGAACTTGCAATAAACATTGCAGACGTTCGTGTAGTTGATGTTGCGGTCCACGATGTAGGTCACGACATCGTTGCCCTTTCCGTCGTAGGCATCTGCCTTGGCGGCCTTGCGGCGCGCATCGGCCAGCGAGCCGAGCATTTCCAGCGGAAATTCGTGCAGCGCACGGGCATCGTCGGGCGTGATCCGCCCCCCGTCCAGGACCTTGTCCACCAATTCGTCTTCCACGCAGATTGCAGGCATGGCAGAGAGCGTATGCTCTGCGGGCACCAAGTTCAACCGCGTTCGCGGGTCCTTACTTCAAGTTCTCCGGATCGGAGAAATACCGTTTTGTCTCCGCTGCGATGACCCCGCTCAGGAGGAGCATGGCGATCAGGTTCGGAATCGCCATGAGTCCGTTCATCATGTCGGAGAAGTTCCAGACCGCATCGCTTTTCCAAATGCAGCCGATGAAAACCGCCGCCACCCAGGCGAGCCGGTAGTAGAAAACCGACTTGATTCCAACGAGGTATTCGACCGCCTTCTCGCCGTAATACGACCATCCGAGAATGGTGGAGAAGACGAATGTCAGCAAGCCGCCGATGAGGATGATGTCTCCGAACACGCCGATGTGCTCGAATGCCGCGTCACAAAGCCCGGCCTTGGTCATGCCCCCGGTCTGCCAGTCGCCCGAACTGACAATGACCAAGCCGGTCATGGCGCAGACCACGACGGTATCCCAGAATGTTCCGGTGCTCGAAACCAGGGCCTGCCGAACGGGGTCTTTGGTCCGCGCGGCCGCCGCAACGATCGGGGCACTGCCCATGCCGGATTCGTTCGAGAACAGGCCGCGCGCGATCCCGAAGCGCATCGCCTGGGCGATTCCCGCACCGACAAATCCCCCGACGGCCGCCTGGCCGGTGAAAGCCGAGGTCACGATCAGGGAGATGGTCGAGGCCAGTTTGTCCCAGTTGAAGAGAAGGATGACCAGGCAGCCTGCCACGTAGAAAACGGCCATGAAGGGGACCAGAAACTCGCAGAAACGCGCGATCGATTTGATGCCGCCGAGGATCACGAAAGCGGTGAAGACTGCCAGAATGATTCCGATCACAAATTTGATCGTTCCGTCGGGAACAGCGAACGGGAAGAGGTCTTTTTTCGCGACAATCATGTCCGCGATGGCGTTCGCCTGGGCCATGTTTCCGATGCCGAATGCCGCGATGGCTGTGAAGATGGCAAAAAGGACGCCGGCCCACTTGGCGTTCAGCGCGCGCTCGAGGACATACATCGGCCCGCCCGACATCTGACCGCGCGGGTTCACGATCCGGTATTTGACCGACAGGAGCGCCTCGGAATACTTCGTCGCGATGCCGAACACCCCGGTGAGCCACATCCAGAGCACCGCGCCCGGGCCTCCGAGCAGGACCGCCCCCGCGACGCCGTAGATATTTCCCGTGCCGATCGTGGCTGCAAGTGCCGTGGTCAGCGCCCCGAACTGGCTGACATCCCCCGGAGCCCCGGGGTCTTTCGCGATCGAGAGCTTGATGGCTTTTCCGATGTATCTTTGGATGAATCCGGTCCGCCAGGTGAGAAAAAGATGGGTGCCGGCAAGGAGGTAAACAAGCCACGGCCCCCAGACAAATCCAGCCGCTTCAGCGATCCAATGGTCCAGAGATTGCATGGCGGTGATTAGAGGCATCCGGCCGCCCCGCCGCAAGAAAAGAAATGGCGACGCTGGAGCAGGCGGCAAATCTCCGAATATTGCAGGCGGCGGGCGACACGGTTTTGCAGCTCTGGGAGATCAGCTCAGCCCGGCGGAGACAGCTCCGCGAAGGATTTTTGCGCTTGCGGATAGACATAAATGAAAGAAGCTCTCGGACTGCTGCAAAAAGCCACCCCCTTTGCGTATCGAATGATGAGATCCTGGATTTTCGGACTGGTGCCCCTGCTTTTCCTCGTGCTTCCTGCGCGGGGGCAGTTGGATTCCGGCACTGGGAACCCGGCCATCTTTACCGGGCTCTACGAGAACGGGGAATTTCAATCGCTCACGTTTGTCAATTCCGTGGTCGGGTGGGACACGTTTTGGAATGCTGGATTTCGCGGGTCGGGGCGGGTGATCGCGAATGTCGAGGCCGGGTTGGTGTGGGGCGGTCACGATGCGTTCCTGCGCCCTGCAGGCTCCCTTCCAGCCATCGGCATGACATATGTCGGGACCGGCGCTCTGGATGAGGTGGACTACCACGCAACGATGGTTGGCCATGTGCTGGCGGGAACCGGCTACGTGGCCGGGAGCGCCCCGGCGGATTTCTATCTCTCCGGCCTTGGCATGGCACCCATGGCGCAGATCTGGTCCGGGGCGATAGCGACATCCTACTCGCCAACTGAAACCGGTTCTTTTTCAACAACCACCGATTCGACCGTCTCGGTGTATCGGGCATTTTTTCAGGGTATCGGGGGAGTGAGGCCGGACGCAATCAACAGCAGCTGGGGCGGGATGGACCTCCAGTCACCCGAGATGGTTGCCATCGAAGGCCTCGCACGGCAGAACCCCACGGTCGCGTTTGTGGCTGCCGCGGGGAACGGCAACGAGCCCGGCGTTGTGGCACCGGTTTCGGCACCAGGAGCCAATTTCAATGCCATCACCGCCGGGTCCCTCGGGGGAGCTTCATTCCTGACCCCCTCCGAGTTCAGCTCGAGCGGGGCGGTGGATTTTTACAATCCCGTTAGCGGCCAAACCCTGACCGGGGTGCGTGCAGCAGTGGATATTGCCGCCCCCGGAGAAAATCTTTTCCTGGCCGCATATCTCGGTCCGACCGGCTCGCTCGGCGCTTCGACGGCCCCAAACATCATCCAGATCGTGAAGGATCCTTCCCCCACCGATCTGAACTGGGTCAACCAGAACGGGACGAGTTTCGCGGCCCCGATTGTTGCCGGCGGGATCACTTTGCTCAAGGATGCCGCTGAGAATGATATCTTCTACAACCTGAATGGCGTCGCCTCGGCGAATGACACCCGGGTGATCAAGTCCGTGATGATGGCCGGAGCCACGGAAACCGAGGGTTGGGACAACGGTCAGTCGGTCAACGTGGACGGGGCGATTTTGACGACGCAGGCTCTTGATTATGCCACAGGAGCCGGGGCCCTTAATCTGGACAGGGCCGTCGGGATCTATCTGCTTTCCGGCACCCGCGATGTTGCAGGAGACGGAGGAGGAGCCATTTCGGCAACGGGATGGGATTATGGCACCGTGGGTCGGGGGCAATCGACCGACTACCTGTTCAGCAACCCGTTCGAGACCCCCATCGAGCTGACAGTTTCCCTGAACTGGTTCTCCGGCACATCGTTCAATGATGGAACCGGGCTTGGCGAGAACCTGAGCTTCACCGACCTGAATCTCCAAGTCTGGCGGGTGGTCGATGCCGCGTTGGTCACCCTCGTGGCCGAATCCTCCTCGATTTACAACAACGCCGAGTTTCTCCGCATCGACCTCCCGGCCGGATCCTATGCCCTGCGGATCACGTTCAACGGCCTCGTTTACGAAACCGTCCCCGACAGCGTGACCGGCGAAGAATACGGTCTGGCCTGGCATGCCATCCCTGAGCCCGGCACCCTGCTTCTTCTTTTGTTCGCCGGTGTGGCGGTTGTGCTGAAGGTCTCCAGAAACCGCCGGACGAATATCTGACTGCGGGGGGCGTAAAGAAAAGTTGCCGCCCGGGCCGGGAGCCAACTTTTTCTGAAGAATTCCCTTGCCTCCGCACTGCGCATCCCTACTCTTTCCCTCCCGCTCAATGTCGGGATTTACACCAAACATTAACTGTTCTTTATTTCTATGGCATCACCATCAGCCCAAAAAATCCGGATCCGGCTCAAAGGATTCGACTACCGCATTCTCGATGCGTCCGCGCACGAGATTGTGGAAACCGCAAAGCGCACGGGGTCCAAAGTGACCGGACCGATCCCCCTCCCGACCCGCATCGAAAAATTCACCGTCAACCGCTCCCCGCACGTCGATAAAAAATCGATGGAGCAGTTCGAGATCCGCACACACAAGCGCCTCCTCGACATCGTGGAGCCCACGGCCAAGACCGTTGACGAGCTCCGCAAATTGAACCTCCCGGCCGGGGTCGACATCACCATCAAGATCTGACCGTTATGAGCATTGGACTTCTCGGAAAAAA
>CAZRIL010000202.1:0-7227 GCA_964600115.1 uncultured Chthoniobacter sp.
TCTGCGGCGAGGAAAGACCGGGGACAACGGGGATTACGGAAGAGTCGGGCATGGAGAAGATGGATTACTGCGGATTAAAGCGTTTTGTATTGAGCACCCTGAATTTGTAGTAGGAGTCAATGGTCGCCGTATCGTTCGTGGCAAAATCCGGCAAACTCGTGTCGTTGGGGTCTACGTAACGTTCAATGCTGGAAGAGCCGCGATAATCACCCAAAACGACGTCCCGCCTCTCATCCCAGCGATCCACATCGGTAGCGGTGGATTTTCGAAGTGCCTGCACGCGGAAATGCACGGTGTAAGTATTCGACTTCGTGGTCAGCCTAGGGTAGAGCCGATCGTAAGGGCGCTCCCTCAGATTGTTCCCCGTCAGGCTTTGTTGCCTCCAGAAAGCCTCTATGTTCGAAGTGCTGCCAGCGGAGTCCGCAGACAACCCCGGAGCGAGGGCCGTCGGGTTGTCCAAGTTCGACTGCGACGCCGGATAAAGGAATATCGAGCAAATCTCGGAGGCGGATCGGAAAACATCCCTGTTATTGAAGCGAGTTTCGAACTGCTGGAGAGTTTGGGCAAGATGCACAGGGAACCGGTAACCCAGATTGTTGGACCGGGCGGAAAGCGCCCCTGACGTCAAGGGCCCTTGCTCGGTCAGGGTCGCTGCGTTGTTCCATTGCTTGTAGATTCCAGCCGCCTCAGGAGCTACGGCCGTAAGCATCACAGACTTCAAAACGCCGCGAAGCGCCGTGTCCCTGCGGATGTAAGTAAATGGAGCAATCTGGTAGTTCATATTCACCTTCCCAGCTGTGGAAAAAGGCTCGCTGATGGCATAGGGCTGAACAACAGGCATCCAGAAGAGGTCGAGAAGGAGATGATCCGGCGGGCTTGCCGTGCGGGAGGGGTGGTTTGCCCCGAGCGGATTTGCACCAAACAGGAGCGTCTGCCAAGCTTGGTTGGGGTTCGGATTGGCAGGGTTCAATGCAAGCGGAATCGATCCGAAAGCCACTGCCGAGTTGATCTGCCGATTCGGCGAATGCAAGTTTGCACCCGATCCGGAGTAGCTGCCTTGGAAATAGGGAGCTGCATAAGCCGAACTCAAATCGATCGTCACCCCCTCATCGGCCTTGTTGAAGAATGCCCCGTCGGCATTCATGCCGATTCCGTTGTCGAAGTCCCCGCCGCGCGACCAAATCGTGGCAAAGGCAGGATAGTCACTGTTTGTGAGGCTGGAGCCATACGCCATGTTGCTGAAGGCACGGCCGGATCCCGTCTTGAAGACATTCCGCAATTCATGATTTCGCCCGGTCACGCGTCCGGAGACCAAGTTCTGGCCCATGTTTATATTGTCCGGTCCGAAAGCGCCGAACTGGATGTAGTAAAATTGACGATTTGCATTGGTAACGGCGAGGTCAGGGTTCCAACTGCTCACAAATGTGCCGGCCGGGAGAGAGTCCGTTCCAAAGAAAGCACCTCGCAAACTGTGAGCCGAACGAATCGGAAAAGTCCCCCCGGAGACACCGTAGAGGTCGTGCGGCAGGAACATGCTGTTTGGCACATTGTACAGCCCGGCAATGAGGCGGATATCCCCGTAAGGTGCTTCCAGTGATTGAATAGTGTCAGCCGTCAGGCGATCAAAGATAGAGCGCGGGCTGACGTTGACTGTTCCATTCACCGTCACGCCAGCCATTCCGCCCAGGCCTTGGCCATCACTACCACTCACCACCGGATTGTTGTAAAACTCGGCCTGGATCTCGTTCGGAATCAGTTTGCCCGAGAAGTAGTTTGAGTTGTACCAACTGATTCTGTTGTAAATAGAACCCTGAGAGCGTTCGGGGAAATATGGAACGGCTGTTCCCGGGGCCGTGGACGCATTGTTGTCGGCGTAGGCAACGACGCTGTAGTTTGAGCGGGATCCATTGTAAACGCCTGCGGTAAGTTTGGGGGTTGGGAAGCTCGCTGCGGGAAAATTCAGAGTGATGGTCTGCAACAACTCCCCTTTCCGAACACTGGCAGGATACGTGGGATTAGGATAGACGCTATCGTCCGTTCCAGCGGGTGTCGAGTTGGCACGTGTGGCCCAAATTCGGATCTCGACATTGCCGCCACTAAAGTTGAATTGGGGCCCAGTGGCCGTAAAGCCCGTTCCAACAAGAGGATAGGGATTGTTTCGGTTCGGATTCGGGGCACCTACGAGGCCTCCGTCGGTTGAGCCCCAGTTCTGCCCCAGCAAAGTCCAGCCCACTCCCAATGGCGTTCCCAGAGCATCCCTTGTGCTAAAACCATAGTTATTCACTCCATTCGCCGTTGCCTGCAAAGGAACATCAATCGACGGGGAACTGAAGGCATTGCTGCCTGCAAAAGAAAGCCCGTTCAAATTCCGAACTTCGACGATAAAGTTAGGCATTAACGGCGCCGTGCCCGGCGAGGGGTTCATGAACTCAAGCAATAGCAGCGGCTGAATTACCGTCTGGCCAACTGCAAGTGCGGGGTGAGTGTAGTTTGTATTCGTAACCGAAAACGTGCCATTCCCAGGACTTAGATAGGGTGTTCTCGCAAGGTTTGCGTGAGTGCGACCCGTGGTGGCATTTCCTGAACCGGACAGAGTGTAGGGAACAGAAAAAAAGAAGGGGTCATCAAAAGGATTGTTGCCTTGCAGGCTGGCAGCCACGCTGCTGATCCTCCAGAACGGGTGCATGAGATTAGGAATGGAATTGTTGATCAGCGCACGCACCTGGGCCCTGGTCAGGAAGGTCTCGTTCCCTGTTCCGGTCAGCTCTTGGGGTGGGGTCTGGCTCAGCTTGGCTACCTGCTCCGGTGTGAAGAGGGCTGAAACCGCCGGCAAGGTTATGGTGGGAACCGTCATGTTTCCTCCGGGCTGCCTGGCCATTGGCTGGTTGAATTGATTAACCTCCACAGGCGGTTGGTTTGTGCGCTGGGCCACAAACATGAATGCGGCCGAGCGAAGAACCGCAAAGCGCCCCATGCCTCTGGCGTTTTGATCGACCGGAGCATTGCTCAATGCGGGCACGAATGGCACGACCTGCCCCGTTCCCTCTGTGACTGGAATCCTCTGGGATGCGTTCGCCGTGGAATACCGGGCCGGAGGCACGGTGTAGGAGAATTTGTAGCGAGTCGCCGCGTCAGTGCCGGGATTGCCCGATGCGTCCGTGCCGCTGGAATCGAGCAGATTCACAGATGATCTGACGTAGTCAAACATCATCGTCGCGATTTGGTCGCAAACAGGGGAAGTCAAACGGGACTGGAAACTTGAAGCGGAGAATCCCGGAATTCCTCGACTCATTGAATTCCGCAGATACCGGAACAGTTCGCGATTCCTAAGGATTTGGGTGTAGTCATTCGAAGGACTCGTCGCATCATAGCGTTGGAAGTAGTAAGGCTGGTTATTCGCCGTCGAACAAAAAGCGATGAGCTTGTCCATGACGGAACGATTGTCCGCTGCAGACGAGAACCGGTTGGCTGCCATCTTGCGGCCTTGCGCGGGAATCGGCCAAAGAGCGATGCGGGGCTTGCCGAAAAGATTGACCTCGGGTGCCCGGCTTGAGGCAGTGAGGAAAAACCGGTAGCGATTGATCTCAGAGGGAGTAAGGCCGACAACATTCTGGTCTCGGTTTGAGCCGCTGCCATCGGGCTGAAATGCCAACTCGTCCACGGAACTGTAAAGCCGGTCCACATTAAGCAAAGCGGAGGAAATGTTCGCCACATCCGTTCGCGAAGTACCGGCTTGGGATCCGGAGCTCGGACTCGCCGAGTACACATTCATACGAGAAGTGAGGGGGCTGTTTGTGGGAGCCGTTCTTGCAGTTGAGGTCCCGAGTACCTGGCGGAAATAGTTTTCCGCGGCACCGGAGAGCCGCGGGGACTGAATAGAGGTCGCATTGTTCGGAGCCCCCGTAGGCACCGGCCAAAGCACGGCTCTGGGGCTTGCTAGTCCCATCTTGCTCCAGAGAACAGGGCTTAGACAGGTGGTGGCGGGATGCCCGGGATACCGGTTGAACTCGTTCAGCGCCGGCTGGTACTGCCCCATGGCAATATCGAGCGCCGTGTAGAACGACGGCGGCTCCCATGCCACAGCCTCGCTGGCTGTGTTGATATTGAGCTTGCACGTTTCGTCATCAGTCCAAAACGCGATGCGGCCCACAATCGGATTGTCCCGTGTCGGCCTCGTTGCCGCGTTGTTGAATGTGGCAACATTCGTGCTCGTGCCGTCGGGGGCGATGAGCTGGCCGTCGCGCAACACGTAAAGCCAGCGGACCGGCATCGGAACCCGTGCGGCAGAGTCACTAATGGAAGAGGGTGAGACGGCGCCCGCGAGAGGGGATCCATTGGCGCTGGTCGAGAAAGAGAAGCCATCCACAACCGTGTCTCCCCCCGACACCACTGCGGCCGCCGTTGGATCGAGGATCGGGAAGACCGGCGTGCCATCGGCATCAGCCTCGGGCGCATTCAAATCCGTGAACGCCGCCGGCTTCGAGCTCCAGGCGTTGTCGACATCCGAGCCGGGGTTGAAGCTGTTGAGACCGGACGTCACTTGCATGGTATCGGACGAATAGAGCTTGAAAAAGGTCCGCCCCGCCCCGTTTTCTCCGAAGGTCCGGATCAGGCCGGGTTGGGAAGCCCACGTCACATCTGTTCCCATGGATGTTGCGGCGGAGATTTGCCCCATCACCACTTGAACAGCGGAGTCTGCAAGCTGGCTGACATTCACCTGACCCGTGAACGAACGGGTGGCGGCGGAGTCTGTTGTCACATTTGTGAAGAACGCGATGATCAAGGCCGTGATGAGCACGAGAAATCCAAGCACCACCACCAGCGCGAACCCACGGTTGTGAACCGTCTTAGCATGCGATTGTTCGACTTGTGTGTTTTTCATGGCTTAGTTTGTCTGGGCGCGACTCCATTTGGCCGCCTTGACGGCGACATTGCTTGTGAAGACCCTGTAGTTCAAATTTTGGGCTTTCAACCTGTCCTCCAGCGTGGCCAGGTCCTGAGTGTAGCGGCTGGCATCGCGGAAGAGTGTATCAAGGCCAAGATTCGGCATTGTGGAACCTGCATTGAGACGATTGAATGAAGCCTCATCGACAGCCACCATGGTCACCTGCACGACGGGCGGCAGTTGATTCCGGGGGTTGAGGTTTGGATCACTGTTTGTGGCCGTTGAACTGTAGGAATACTGCGGTGCCAGCGAGGCGTCCGAGTAGTTCCCGGCACGCTGATCGCCGGGGGACAACTTTGGCAGAATCACGAGAGCAATGATGTTATCCGCAATCGGCCTCTTCGCTACTGTCGCCGAGTTGAGCGGATCCGTGAACCACTGCGTCCCGTTGTAAGTCGAACTGCGCGGCCTGCCCTGTGCATCCACACCCGATGTGTAGCGATAGACGGAAAGCCGTTCCGATGGCTCCATCATTTCCATCAGACGGAACCGGTAGCGGTTGTCGGCTGGAAGGAAATCAGGCCTGTTGGAATCCGTGTTGTATTCGACGAAAAATCCCCATGTATTCAGCAAGTTGTGGAGCTCGCCGAGATCGGTTCGTGCGCCGGTTCCATCAGGATCCACAAAGCCGAGGGGCGCTTGAAAAAAAATGGAGCCCAAAGGGCGCGGCGGACTCGAACCCGCGTTGCCCGCAAGGTCATTGCCCGATGCGAACCGCAGCTCAGATTGCCGCAGGTAATTCCTCGGTTCGGAGGGGTTGTCATAGTCCCAGTAGGTATTGAGCGTTGCCTGCGAGATACGGCGGGTAATTGAGTCAAACGCCTCGCGTGCTTCACGGAACTGCTCGATTTTCCCCTGTGTGTAGGCCCATGTATTTCTGGTTGCATCCGTAATCGATGCAAGCAAAACGAGGAGCAGCATGACAACCGTGGTCGCCACAAGGAGCTCGACCAGTGTGAATGCCCTGTTCCAAGTCTTGGATTTGTGTTTGGGCAGTTTCATTGGTTGCGTGACACAAGAGCTGTATAGCTCGAGACTTGCAGGTTGTTATTCGTCGTCCACAGGTTGTTCTGCATCTGTCCGTCGAGGTTCCTCCGCGACGGATTCAAGGCGACTTGAACGATCACTGTCGCCAGATTCGAATTCGCCTGTGTGGAACCGGGCAGCGTTGTCCCGGGCGAGATCCGGGTGTTCACCCAGTAGATGGCCGAGGCCTGCTGGCTGGCATTGGCCGCCAACTCGGTTGCCTGATCGTCAAAGTATCTCACCGCCTTCCGGCCGGAGCCAGAGTTGATGGGAGAGCCTCCGGCATCCTTGATGAGCTCCGCAAAGTCGGTTTGCTGAGCTTCGTTGATCACGCGTTGGGCGATTTGTGACGTCACGGAGCTTTGCATTGACTCGCGAAAGACCTTCATGCCCGCGGGCAAAAGCCCGAGCAAGGCCATGAATGCAAACGAAACGATGCCGATGGCCATGACGACCTCGACAAGGCTGAACCCTTTCTGGAGGGCAGCCCTAGGGTCTGAATGTCTTGGTGCTTCCATTGTAGGGGTCGATCATCACTGTGCTGAAATTCTTCGGAGCCTCTCCGAGGCGGTCTCCGAAAACCGTGTCGTGAACCGTTACAAACCATTTGGTGCCGTTCTTTGGCAGGTCGGTCGATCCGTCGGAACGATAGCGGAACGAGACCGCGTTGTAATTGAGCCCGACTCGGGGAATGCGCTGATTCAGGACGCCCCCCGATGTCGTCCGTGGTGCCGCGGATGAGCTGGCACGGCCGATCAGTGTGGAAAGAGTGGAACCGGAATCCATGATCATGGAAACGGGCAGACGCTTGACACTGGACACCGGCACGAAGTTTGTGGTTGCGACGCCCGAAGAGTTCCATTCCACGACCACCTCGAACGCCTGCACGGCACGAAACTTTCCGTCGGATGCATTCCCACTGCCCTCGCCCGCAGCTTCGGGGTCGGCGAACTGGTAAAGACGGACTTCAACCGGGCGGTTTTTTGCGATCGCTGTCTGTCTGGCGAGGCTGAACTGGTCCAAAACAACCTGGCCGGCTTGCGTGACTCCACTGCCCTTGACCAGCAGGTTCGCCGCGGGCCCGATCAATGCAGCCAAGGAGAGGATGATGGCAATAACGACGAGCAACTCGACCAGCGAAAAACCGACCTGATCGGCAACGCCAAGTGAGCAGCTCCGACGAGGCTGCCATCTGGGGAAAAGGCTCTTCATGGGGGAAAAGGGGGACTGCGTGAAGTGTTTACATGGTATTTACG
>CAZRIL010000203.1:0-7039 GCA_964600115.1 uncultured Chthoniobacter sp.
CACCGAAGTCGATGAACGAGTCCGCCGTGAGCGTCAGCGCACCGAAGGTTTCGGTCACCGTCTCGCTGCGCACGATTGTGCCGCCGGCGAGGCCCACGCTTGCTGCATCCCTGACGGAATTGCTTACTGCCACCTCAAGCGTTGCTCCGCTGGCAACTGTGATGCCAGAAGTTCCGCCCAGAGCATCTTCTGCGTTGGCCTTAATGGTGCCCGCATTGATAAAGGTCGCTCCGGCGTAGGTATTGTTGCCACCAAGAGTCAATGTTCCCGTCCCATTCTGGGTCAAACTACCGCTTCCGCTGATCGCCGCACTCAGCGTACGGTTTCCTGCGCCAACATTGTAGACCAATGAAGCATTGTTGCTGATCGCGCTGGTAGAACCGATGGTTCCCGCATCGCTTCCATTACCCACCTGGAGCGTTCCACTCTCGATCGCCGTCGTGCCGTTGAACGTGTTTGCTCCTCCGAGAATCAGCGATCCGGTGCCCGCTTTGACCAAGTTGCCGGCGCCGTAGATCACACCGGTGTTGGTCAGCACGGTCGATGCCGCCGTATCAATCGTGCCGCTCACGGTCGCATTGATGCCGTAGTTCCGAGAGGAGGTAATGTTGGCCGTCGTAGCCAGCGTCGAGTTCCCGCCAAAAACAAGGTTTCCAGAACTCGCGCCGAGAGCAGCGCCGTTGTCCACCGAGAGCGTTCCGGCGTTGATCGTTGTGCCGCCGGTGTAGTTGCTCGAGAGACTGGTGAGCGTAAGCGTTCCGTTGCCTGCCTTGATGATTCGGCCCGTTCCAGAGATCACGCCAGCGAATGAGCTGTTCAGGTTGTTTGTGCTGCCGATCGTGAGAGCATTCGCACCAAGATTGACCCGGGGAGA
The DNA here is from genome assembly GCA_964600115.1 of uncultured Chthoniobacter sp. Classification (GTDB taxonomy): domain Bacteria; phylum Verrucomicrobiota; class Verrucomicrobiia; order Chthoniobacterales; family Terrimicrobiaceae; genus QYQL01. Next base: position 875 of record CAZRIL010000203.1, read on the forward strand.
AATCGTGTCGCTTGCATTGGAGGTGAGGCCGCCGATGGTCTGACTGGCTCCGATGGTGAAGTAGGTATTGTTGCCAAGGTCAACGTTTGCCGTAGTTCCGAGTGCGTTGTTGACACTGCTGATCAATCCGGCGGCATTCGCTGCATTGGTGCTTGTGCTGCGCACACTGACATTTCCTGAGAAAGCGGAGTAACCAGCTACGGAGCCAGTGGCCGCCGCTAAGGAAAGAAAGCCGCTGTTGTTCCCACCAGTAATTGTAAGGTTACCCGAGCCAGCCAGTGCGCCCTGGGCATTGAGCCCCCTCTGATCGGCCGCTGCGTTTGAATTCACAAAGATGTTTGAATCAGTCGCAACCACGATGCCTCGAACCTGGTTGGAACCGAAGCCCATGCCGGTGGATTGCAAAGCGGCCTGCTGACCGCCTGCGCCCGTACCATTGATGATAATGTTCTGCAACTGCGACCAAGCGTTGTTGCCTGCCCCGACAGTGAAGGTCCCACCGGACTCAACCGTCACGGTCTGCGTTCCTGCCGCGTTGGTTCCAAGAACGTTTGACACCGCCCCCGAGGCAAGAACAGCGCCTGAGGCGATCGTCACATTGCCGGTGTAGAGGGCAGAGGCCCTGCTCAGCGTTTGCGAACCACCAGCAATACGAAGCGAACCAGAACCCGTCAGGTTGCCGTTATAGGTGCCCGAGGCGTTCGTGATCGTGAGATTCGACGACCCAAACGCCACCGTGCCGCCGAGGGAACCACCGCCATTGAGTCTGCCAATGGACACATTATTGCCGTTAAGGTCCAGAGTCGCTGTCGCATTAGCCATAGTAACCGCCGAACCCACGCCGAAGGCTTGGGCGGATCCGGCGCTCAAGGTGCCGGCATTGACAGTGGTTGTCCCATTGTAACTGTTGTTGCCGGACAGCGTAATCGTGCCCGTGCCGTTTTTGGTGAGGCTTCCGCTTCCGCTGATCAAAGCGCTCACGGTTCGATTACCTGCTCCCACGTTGAACACAAGCGCCGCATTGTTGATGATGCCGGCTGTCGAGGCGATCGATCCATTGTCCGTGCCATCGCCAATCTGCAATGTACCCGCCGTGATCACCGTGTTGCCTGAATAAGTGTTGGTCGCGTTCAGCGTGAGGGTATTCGTTCCAATCTTGTTCAGGCCAAGTGCGCCCTGAGCCGTATTGGCGAGAACAGCTGCGTAAGTGCGGTTTGCAGCCGTCGTATCGAACCCAATGAGCGAACCGGCCTGGAAAGTGGTCGTTCCGAGCATGCTGGAGATATTTGCATCCGTCACAGCATTTTGGACCGCGAGCGTTGCCCCGCTCGCCACGGAGTAGTTTCCACTCACATTCCAGCCAGGTAGTGCGGTGGTGGTTTGAATTGCAAGAACGCCTTCGTTAATAAGGGTTCCACCAGTGTAGGTGTTGGTGCCATTAAGCGTTTGAACAAAGGAGCCCGTCTTGATGACTTGAATTTTACCAGCCCCGTCTAGAACCACTGTGCCTCCCGATACTCGGTTGACCGTTCCGTTGAGAGTCAAGGTCGAGAGATTTGAACTGTTGCTGTTAGTGATCTTCAGCGAGGTGTTGCCAGCGTTGTTGACCAAGCCCCTTATTTCCTGATTAAATCCAGCGAGATCGAATGTTGCGCCGCTTCCACCACCGCTTGTGGCATAAATAACTGATTGAGTGGGCAATGCGTTATTCGCTCCCAATCTTACGCCAGCACCCGTGCCTGCGTTCGCTGTGAAAATCTGGGTGTCCCCATCCCATGAATTTCCACTATTGGAAAGAGTAACGAAGTCACCATTGTTGCCTCCGGCACGGAATAGAATCGTCACCCCCGTCACCCCGCTGCTCATCGTGATCGGTCCAGAGAGCGTCAGTTGCGCGCCATCTTGAGTCCCGAAGCGCGTGGGGGCAGCAGTGCTCGAGGGGGCGTTGATCTGAATCGCCCCCGCGAAGGTGTTATTCCCGCTGACGCTTTGCACCATTCCGCGCTGAACTGCGGTGAATGGACCCACCGCTGACAACGTACCACAGCCAGATCCGACAATCGTTTCCGCCGTGGAGTAATTGATGCCACCCGATAGGCCGAGGGCGGTGCCAACGGAGATTGTGGTGTTGCCCGCCGTCGTTCCGAGCGCATTGTTTGAAGTGACGATGATGCCGCCCGCCGTGCCGCCAATGGTCGTCGCGCCGGTATAGTCGTTATTGCCGCGGAGCGTGAGGACTCCATTTCCGATCTTACTCAAATTGCCTGAGCCAGAAATCACTCCGCTGAGCGTCCCGTTTGTTGTGGCATTGACGGTGAGGTTGTTAGAGAGGAGGAGGTTATTTTGAACTTCGATCACAGGCCGCACGGTGCCACTTGTGTTGAAGATGATCGACGGTGCGACAGAGCTGCTATTGGTAACAAACTCCAGTTGGTTCCCCTGCAGCGTCAGCGTCGGCGCCGTGCCCGAGGCCGGGCCGACGTTGGTGAAGCTGAGCTGATTCAGTTGGAAGGGCGGCGCCGAAATGTCGTTGTTCGAGACAATGACCGTGCTGGCCGCGAGCGTGCTGGTGTAACTCAGGATGGTATCAATACCGCTGACAGGTGTCGCGCTCCAGCCAGTCCCCGTCGACCAGTCGTAGGTGCCGTTGCCAGTGCCTGTCCATGTGTAGGTCTGCGCTGAAGCGGTTGCGGCAAGACTGATCGCGATGCCGACGATAGCGGTAAATCGGAGGGCCGGGAAGAGACGGTAAAGCTTCATAGAGTCAGGGGTACTGGGGCGGTCTATTTCTGGGGGCGTATCTTTAGGGTGGGGACCTACAACGATCGCGTTTTGAACCTACCTACCCGAAAGAGCAATGATTTTTTTGCTACTGTAACGCAACAAAGACCAAAAAATCGGCCGTCGATTTCACGCGAAAGCCCATAAAAACAGGCTCGGCGGGCCGCTAGAGCGTTGCGTAATTTTTTTGGCGGGAATGACTCTCTTTCAGATCCTCGTCGCAGGATCGGGACCTGACAAAGTCGCTGCGAGAGGGTTCTAGCGACGGTGTCCTCACCGAGTTCAAGCGCCAGCGCTCTTGGCAAGATGGAGGGAAGCGCACTGTCGGTTCCCTTGATCGCCCGCAGAGTAGCGCAGGGCCTGCGGCATCCCGAGGACGGCGCTTCCCTTTTGCAAGTCCGCACACCGCGGGAGAGACGAGATGGGAACCGACGGCGCGGTTCCCTCCATCGGGTTTTTGAAGGCGCTTCCGCCCTCAACCGAAAGCGAGCGACGGTCGGAGAGCGCTGCTACAGGGGGTGTGAAAAAATGCCTATTTCCTCTGCGCGAGATTTATTTACGACGCCATCTTGCTGAAGAGCGCTTGAATCCGGCGGCGTTCGCGGTAGGCGATCAGGCCGAGGAAGAGGATGGCGGCGATAGCGGTCGAAGGTTCGGGGACGGCTGTGATCGTGAAGGTCGAGGTCCCACTGTCCCAGGCGTAGGTGAAGCCATTACTGAACTGGAAGAGGCTCGTGTTTTCGATGTCGGTATCCGGGATTTGCGATTTGAACGTCAGAACGTTTCCTTCAAGGAAGTTGCTGACCGTGAGTTTGTGGGTGTTCGAGCCGTTGGCATAAACCCCGAAGTTCAAGGTCCCTGTCCCCGTCGTACCGAAGTCCAACGTGGAATCCGCCGTGAGGGTGAGCGCTCCGAAGGTTTCGTTGACTCCGGCCCCGCGACGAATCGTGCCGCCGGAGAGTGTAACAGAGGCCGCATCGTTGACAGCACCGGAGGAGGCGACTTCGAGCGTTGCCGTCGAGGCGACCGAGATCTCCGAGGTGCCGCCGAGGGAATTTACCCCCGAGGCCTTGAGAAGGCCGCCGAGGAGGGTCGTGGTACCGGTGTAGGTATTGTTGCCGGTAAGGGTCTGGTTGCCCGTTCCGTTCTTGGCAACGTTGAGAACCGACACGCCGTCCTTCAGCACACCATTGTAGGAATAGTCGGCCGTATTGTTGATGGTGAGCGTGCTCGCAACGCCGCCATCGTTGAGGACCGAGGCTTCCAGCGCATTGACCGCCGTGCGCACAAGGCCGCCGACGGTTTGGTTGTAGCCGTTGAGATCGAATCGTCCTCCGACGGAACCCGCCGTTGCTACGTGGAGGACCGAAGTTGTGACGAGGGAATTATTGGCTCCGATCGCCAGAATACCGCGGGCAATTTCGGTAATGCCCTGATAGGTATTCACACCTTCGGCCGCACTCAGGATGACACGTGCGGAGCCGAGCGTGGCCTCCGAACCGAACTGGAGAGCCGTGGCCGAATCGCCGGAGATCGCCCCGCTCACCGTGAGGTTTCCGGCTCCATTAACGCCGATGCGGGCAAAGGAGACACCGGGTGCACTTGCGAGGATTACGTTGCCACCCCACGTTGCAGCGGCTCCATTGAGGTTCAGCGCCCCTTGGCCGTTGCCACCGCTGTTGGTGCCACCGGAGCCGGTGATCCGCAGGGTTTCTCCGACGATGTTGAGACCGTTTGAGAGGCGGAGCGTGGAACTGGCGCCGACGATCATCTGTCCCACGGTATCGCCGAGAGCGGTATTCGATGTTATGGTGAGAGAGGGATTGCCCAGGGCGATCGAAAGGACCACGTTGCCGGAGTAGGAGTTGTTGCCGCCCAAGGTGACAAACGAGTTGCCGTTCAGCTGGAGTCCAAGTGCTCCGCCGGTATTGGTGATGTTGCCGTTGAACACTCCGCCGCCGGCCCCGATACCGAGGGTCACGGCACCTGCTCCGCTGTTGGTGAGGAGGGTTGTGTTGGCTGAGGAGGTGAGGCTGTTGAAGTTGAAACTCTGGCCGTTGAGGTCAACGATGGCATTCCCCGAGAGGGCGAGTGTCGCCGTGGCATTATTGCCAAAGGCCAAGGCGGAACCTGCCGTGAGGCGGCCACCACTGACCGTGGTGTTTCCTGTATAGGTATTGTTTCCAGAAAGAAGCGCCGCTCCCCCGTCGGCTTTGAAAAAGCCTCCGGTGTAGGTGAGGTTCGAGGAGATCGTCGTGTTGCCTGCCCCGCCGATAGTGAAGTTGCCGGTTCCCGTTACTCCGTTGGTCGCAACCGTCAGCGTATCGTTGATGCTCGTGACGTCGAGGCGGCCACCACCGGCTCCACCGAGCGCGAAGCCGCGCGTGTAGGTGGCGTTGAGTCCGGTGTAGGAAAGCGTGCCTTGCGACAGTGCCGAACCGAGCGTCACGGCGCTGGCCGCATTGCCGAGGTTGCTGCTACCGCCGCTGACCACGATGCTGCTGGCGCTCAGTGTGCCGGCATTGATCGTGGTAGCTCCGGTGTAGTTGTTCAAGCCGGTGAGCGTGAGGGTGCCCGTGCCATTCTTGGTGAGACCGCCGCTGGTATTGGCGGCCGTCGTAACGGTTCCAAATGTCACACCGCTACCTCCCCCACCCGTCAGCGTGATCGTTGGTGCCGACGTGTAGTTGGTGCCGGGGTTGGTAATCGTGATACCCGTAATCTGACCGCTGCTGTTGATGTTTGCGACCGCCGTGGCTCCGCTGCCGCCTCCACCGGTGATCGTTACCAACGGGGTTGCAACATATCCGCTGCCACCCGCCGTGACGGGGATGCTCGAAAGACCGCTGCCCGAAGGCGCAAGAAGCGCTTGGCCGACCGTGATACTCCTGCCGTTCGTATCAATCACCGCGCCACCAGAGTAAACATTCGCTGCGGTGAGGCCGGTTAGGAACGAGGGATTGTCCGCGCTGGCACGAAGAGTGCCGCCGTGGAAGTTGAGGGTGCCGGTGGCGGCTGCGCCAGCCTTTTGGACCCGGTTTGTAGTTATCATACCGCCACCAGTTCCAACTGCTCCTAAATTGACGATTCCGATCGCGGTAGCAACAGGTTGACGACCAATAACCAACCCATTGGCGGCAAGCGTCATGTTCCCAGTGCCTGATATGTTCACGATACCATTGCCGTTTTCACCTACGTAGATGCCAGACCTACTTCCACCACTGACGGAGGTGTAGCTGCCTCCCGTCAGGTTCATAACGCCGAAAGCTCCAGCGGTCGCTCCAATCGTCCCCCCCATGTCGCCGGCCACTGTGATATTGCCGCCGGATACATTCCAGATGCCAACGGCTCCGGAGCCCCCCAATCCCGCTCCAACAAAACCCT